>DASSCT010000033.1:0-7235 GCA_035697545.1 Gaiellaceae bacterium
AGAACCGACCGGCCGGCTCGAGCGAGCGTGATCGCAGCGGCGAGGCCGTTCGGCCCCGATCCGACCACAACCGCGTCAGGTGTCGCTACAGGTTCCCTCGGAGCGCTTGCTCGCGCTCGATCGACTCGAAGAGAGCCTTGAAGTTGCCCTCGCCGAACGTCGTCGCGCCGTGGCGCTCGATCACCTCGAAGAAGAGCGTCGGCCGGTCCTGCGCCGTCTTGGTGAAGATCTGGAGCAGGTAGCCGTCCTCGTCGCGATCGGCGAGGATTCGCAGCCGCGCCAGGTCGGCGTAGTCCTCGCTGATCTCACCGACGCGGTCCTCCACGTCGTCGTAGTACGTCTCCGGCGTGTCGAGGAAGGCCACGCCCCGCTCCTTCATCGCCGCGACGGTGCCGACGATGTCGCTGCTCTGCATAGCGATGTGCTGGACACCCGGGCCGCCGTTGAACTCGAGGTACTCCTCGATCTGGCTCTTGCGCTTGCCTTCGGCCGGCTCGTTGATCGGGAACTTGATCTTCCCGCTGCCGTCGGCCATGACCTTCGACATGAGCGCCGAGTACTCGGTCTGGATCTGGTCGTCGCCGAAATGGACGATGTTCGTCATCCCGAAGACGCGCTCGTAGAACTCGACCCAGTGGTTCATCCGGCCGAGCTCGACGTTGCCGACGACGTGGTCGAGCATGATGAGGCCGACGCCGGTCGCAGGCTGTCCGTTGTCCACGGCCGAGCGATAGCCCGGGAAGAACGGCCCTGCGTAGTCCTCGCGGTTCACGAACGAGTGGATGACCTCGCCGTAGGTCCCGATCGACGCGACCTCGATGCGGCCGAACTCGTCCTCCATCCACCGGGGCTCGTTGATTCCACGCGCGCCGCGCTGGATCGCCTGGCGGTAGGCCTCGGTCGCGCTCGGAACCTGGAGCGCAACGACCTTCGCGGCGTCCCCATGGCGGCAGGCGAACTGGGTGATCTCGCTGTCGACGCGCACACCACTCGTCATCACGAGGCGGATGTCGCCCTGCTCGAGCACGTACGAGGCGCGATCCCTGACGCCGGTCTCGGGGCCGGCATAGGCGGTGCGAGTGAACCCGAAGGCGTTCTCGTAGAAGTAGGCGGCCTGCTTGGCGTTTCCGACCCAGAACTCGACGTGGTCCCAGCCGGTCAGCGGCATGAAGTCGGTCGCGCCCATCAGTCGAATCTTAGATCGAGTTCGCGAGCAGCCCAGGCGAGGGCGATTTCAAGCTGCCCACGCTGGATTTCGCGGACCTGCGGCGCCGTCGGCGGCGGTGGCAGCCCGACGCGGCTCCCGAAGAAGCCGGCGAGCACGGCGGCGAAGCCTCCGCCGCCGGGGAGGATCTCCTCCGGCTCGGGACCACCTTCGAGGCGCAACGACGGCAACCACGCGGCGAGATCGAGCTCAGGATTTCCGATGCAGGCCAGATTCCAGTCCACGAGCACGGCACCGCGTTCGGTCAGGCAGATGTTGTCGCTTCGGACGTCGAGGTGGAGAAGAGCGTCACCGTCGACGGGAGCGGTTTCGGCGGCCTCGCGAAGGACGGGCAGCGAAGCTTCGAGCCACCGGCGGGAACACATGCCGGTTGAGAGAAACGGCTCGGGGTCGCGCTCGATCTCGGCCCAACCTCCTGTCAGCCACTCGCGATCGACAGGCTCGAGCCATTCGGGCGGCGCGCTCGCGGCGAGGGTCTCGAGCGCCTGGCGCACGGCGTTGACGGCGTCGCCGTCCCACGGCGGCGGCCACCGTCCTTCGCGGAGATCCTCGATGACGAGGATCGGCGGCTCGCCGTCGTCTGCGCCATGGAAGACGGGCATCAACGGCGCTTGGAACGACCGGTAGAAGCGAATCTCGTCGCGCAGGAACCGGCTCGTCACCTCCTCCGTTCCGGCTTTTACGAAGACGGAGAGGCCGTCTTCGAGCTCTGCGACCGCGTGGTAGGCGGCGGCATAGCCGCGGCTCTCGATTCGCTCGAGCGACACGATCCGCCTGCCGAGCAGCTCTGAGATGCGGTCTGCGATCACCCCGACTCCATGGCGGGTCGACGTCGCGCCAGCAGCAATGAAGCGCCGATGGTGATTCCGCCCGCGATTTGGACTGCAGTCAGATCCTCCGAGAGCAGCGCCACGGCAAAGAGCGCGGCCAGGAAGGGCTGGAGATTCGTGACGAGGGTGGCCCGCGAGGGGCCGACCCGGTCGATCGCCGTGAACCAGAGGACGTTCGTCAAAACCAGCGGCCCGAGGACCGCGAATGCGAACGCCGTCCAGACGAGCGCGCCAAGATTCCAGGGCTGGTCGAGGAGCTGCGGCAGGGCGGTAACGATGAGCGGGACAGAGCCGACGAGGAGCGCGCCGGCGCTGATCCGCCAAACCGAGTACCGACGGAGCAGCGGGACGATCGCGACGGAGTAGGCGCCCCAGGTCGCCGCGCCGACGAAGGCGAGGACGTCCCCGACCAGATTCCCCGAGAAGCCGCCGCCGGAGCCGGCCGCGACGAGAAACACGCCTGCGAAGGAGAGTGCAGCCGCGATCCAGAAACGCCGGTGCAGCCGCTCGACGCCAAGGGCGTAGGCAAAGATCGCGGTCAGGATCGGCAGGCTGCCGAAGATGAGCGCGGTGGTCGAAGCGTTCGTCAGATCGATCGCGTAGACGAAGGCGACCTGGTTGAGGTAGATGCCGACGAGGGCGGCAGCGGCCAGCAGTGCTGCATCACGCCGGCGAAAGAAGAGCGAGCGTTCGCGCCCATAGGTCACCGTCGAGACGATCAACGCCGCCGCGCCGAAGCGGGCGGCCGAGTACGCGAGAGGCTGGAATCCGTGCGTCAGGACGTACCGCGTCACGGTGAAGTTGAACGCCCAGATCGAGACGGTCGCCAGCAGCATCAGCTCCGCCGCGCTGATCCGCCTCACCCTGCGACCCTACCGCTCGTCGTGAACCCAAGTAACAAGTTGTTACAAGTCACGCTCGCACCTGCACAGCGGCGTCTTCCGGCGAGCGGCTCTTCAAGTGACAAGTTGTAACTAGCTCGTGACGCCGGGAGGTGCGGCCCCGCCGTCGATGTACGCGCCTACGAGCTCCGGAAGAGGCGGTAGGTTTCGCGCCGTGGAGCGAGAGCCGACGAAGGACGACATCGACGCGCTCGTCGGGCCGGCGACGCCGCACTTTGCGTATCAGCTGCGCGCGCGTATCCGCGAGCTGATCGAGGACCTCCCTGAGGATCATCCGGTCCGCCGCTACGGGGAAGAGAGGATGGCGCTCCTCGACCGGCTTGGCCACGCCTCCACGAAGGCGGAGGATCTTCCGCCCGAGCCGCGCGACAAGGGCGTCGGGTGGGGAGAGATCCCGAGCTCCGCGCCGGCGAGCAACCCACTCCCACGCCGCTGATGGAGTTCCAGGGGGCGTCGGTGCTCGTCACCGGCGGCTCACGCGGGATCGGAAAGGCAATTGCGCTCCGCTTCGCCGAGCTCGGGGCTGCGCGGGTGGGGATCGGCTACCTGCGGAACGATCGTGCCGCTGACGAGACGGCCGAGGAGGTGCGGTCGGCGGGCGCCGAGCCTGTGCTGCTCCGGGGGAACGTGGCATCCGAGCGAGTGCTCGGCGAGGTGGCGGAGTCCGGTCCGTGGAACGTGCTCGTCCACAACGCGGCGACCGGGGTGATCCGGTCCGCGCTCGAGACGGAGGACAAGCACTGGGACTGGACGATGAACGCGAACGCGCGCGCGTTGCTGTCGCTGACGCGGGCCGCTGCGCCGTCCATGCCCGCGGGATCGTCGATCGTGGCGCTCTCCAGTCTCGGCTCGATTCGCGTGATGAACAACTACGTGCTCGTCGGGACGTCGAAAGCCGCGCTCGAGGCGCTCGTTCGTTATCTCGCGGTCGAACTGGCCCCGCGGGGCGTGCGCGTGAACGCCGTCTCCGCCGGGGTGGTCGAGACCGGAGCACTCGACCATTTCCCGAACCGCGAGGAGATGCTCCGGATGGCACAGACGCGGACACCAGCCGGCCGGATGGTCGAGCCGGGAGACGTTGCGGACGCCGTCGTGTTCCTCTGCTCGCCGGCGGCGGAGATGATTCGCGGCCAAACGCTGATCGTCGACGGCGGCTACTCGCTGCTGGCGTGAACGCTGAGCTCCTGGGGCGTCTGCGGGAGCTGCCCGACGTCGAGGAGCGGCCGTCGCAGTTCCACGGCGAGCCTTCGTTCTGGATCGACGGCCGCGAGTTCGTCCACTTCCATGGCGATCGGTGGATCGAGGTGCGGCTGACGGGCAAGCTGATCACCCGGCTGGACGACGACCGCGCGATGCGTCGCACTCGAACGTCCGACTGGGTGATTGTGGAAACGCAGCACACCGACCTGATCGTCGACGTCGCCCGCCAAGCGCTGGCCGCGAACCGTCGAGCCTGAGCGCGACCCGAAGCCGGGGCTCAGACCCGAACGCCGTAGATCTCTGCGACCTTAGCCCTGAGGTAGCGAAGGTACGGCTCGGCGTCGAGCGGGCCGCCGACTACACGCCGCAGCATCTCCTCTGGCGGCAAGCGCCGGCCCCAGCGATACAGCTTGTCCCCCAGCCATTCGCGCAGCGGGCCGAATTCCCCAGCCTCCATCTGCGTGTCCAGATCTGTGAGATCCCCACGAGCCGTCTCCCAGATCTGCACCGAAGCGATCGTCCCGAGCAGGTACGTCGGGAAATAGCCGAACGAACCGCCCGACCAGTGCACGTCCTGCAGGACACCCCTGGCGTCGTCCGGCACGTCCACGTCGAGGTACTCCTTCATCTTTGCGTTCCACGCGTCCGGAAGATCCTCCAAAGCCAGCTGCCCGGAGATCAACTCTTGCTCGAGCTCGTAGCGCAGGATGATGTGCATGCCGTAGGTGACCTCGTCAGCCTCGACCCGGATGAACGATGGGTTGACACGGTTCACCGACCGCCACCACGCCTCGTCGCTAACACCAGCGAGCTGCTCGGGGAAGAGCTCCTGCAACTTCGGGAAGAAGTGCCGCCAGAAAGGCCGACTGCGGCAGACGAGGTTCTCCCAAAGCCGGCTCTGCGACTCGTGCAGCACCATCGAGTTCAGCTCGACAAGCGGCGTCCGGTCGAGCTCGTGGTCGATGCTGAACTCGTAGATTCCGTGCCCGAACTCGTGCGTCGTGTGGAAGATCGACTCGAGATCGGCCTCCGAGTACCTCGTCGTCAGCCGGATGTCGTCGAGCGCGATCGACGTCGCGAACGGATGCACCGTCGGATCGAGCCGCCAGGCCTCCGACGAGTAGCCGAGCGGCTCGAGGATCTCACGGGCGAAGAGCTCCTGCTTCTCAACGGGGAAGTGCCCATGGGCGAAGCTGTCGTCCACCTGCTCCGCGGCGGCGACCTCCCGGATCAGCGGGATCACCTCCTCCTTCAACCGCGTGAAGACGGCGGTGATGTGCTCGCTGCGCGCGTCCTCCTGGTAGTCGTCCAGCAGCACGTCGTACGGCGCCTTCCCGGAGCCGGAAAAGCACTCGATGTACTGGAGCTTGAGCTCGAGGTTTTTGCGCAGGTACGGGAGAAACGCGGCGTAGTCGGAGTTCTTGCGCGCCTCCGCCCACCCCGGGACGCCGAGCACCTCCGCGCGCGTGATCTCCGCCCGCAGCTCCGGCGGAACCCTGCGCGCTTTCTCCCAGTCCCGCCGCGTGACCCGGAGCAGCGCCGCATCAACCGATTCGGGATCCAGGCCGCGCTCGTACTCCGCCAGTGAATCCAGCAGCGCACCCATCTCGTCGGAGACGAAGAGCTCGTGCGCCAAACGGTCGACAGTCGCAATCTGCTCCGAACGAGCCGGAGTCCCGGCCGGCGGCATCATCGTGTGCTGATCCCAGCCGAGCAGCCAGCCGGCCCGGTGCAGGTCGTGGAGAACGCCGAGCCGCTCGCGCAGCTCGGTCATGCGCTGCTCGCTCACCGGGCGGTCAGCGCTCCGGTGGTGTAGACGCCGGACGGATTCCATAGCAGGAAACCGGCTGTCTTCCAGCGCCGCGCCGCCCGAACCTGCTCCTGCACCTTCTGGAGCGTCGTCGTTCCGCCGAGGGTGAAATCCTCGAGCCAGGGGATCAGCTTTGCCTTCCTCCCGCGCATCTGCCGGCGGAAGTCTCGCAGCGATCGGCCAACTGTGCGGCCGGGAGTCGCGCTCGGGTCGGCCAGACCGTATTCGCCCGAGCGGTAATGGGAGGGATACGCCATCGGATAGATCGCATCGACGATGCGCGCCAGCCGCCTTGGTGACTGGCCGATCCCCAGATTGCGCGTGGCAGACAACCCGAAGACGTCGACCGACACTCGCGCGCCGAGAGGGCGAAGCCGATTCGCGGCGTAGTGCACGAATCGCGCGATCGTCGCCGCCATCGCTTCGGGCCTCCGGCCGGCGAACACCGCCGACTCGATGTCCCCGTCGCTCGGGAAGCGGACGTAGTCGAACTGGACCTCGTCGAATCCGGCCCGCACGGCCGACTGCGCCACGGCGAGGTTGTAATCCCACACGCGCTTGTCGTAGGGATTCGTCCACCCAAGGCCGGCATCGTTTCGCCAGACCCCGCCGCCGGTCGTCCCGATCGCGAAGTCGGGCCGCTGCTCGGACAGGATCGGATCCTCGAAGCAGACCACACGGCCGATCACGTAAATCCCCTGCTCGTGCAGGCGCTTTGCCGCCTTTCGCGGGTCGTAGTAGCGCTTGGCCGAGCCGATCTGCCGAGCGAGCCGCGGCGCCAGGTGGTAGTAGGCCACCTCACCGTTCTCGTCCTTGACGTCGAGCTCGACCGTGTTCAGGCCCAGAGTCTTCGTGTACTCGTCGAGCTTCCCGGGAATCGAGGCCAACGCCATCGTGACGTGAACCCCACGGATCTCGGCAGGCGGAGCCGGCCGCTCCGGCTGCGGCTTCTTCTTTGTAGCCGCAGGCGTGGTGGTCTTCGGCTCGCCACCCGAGTCGAGCCCACGGGCTCCAGCCGCGACCGCCCCGCCCGCCACGAGGATCGCAATCGCTCCGGTCGTCCGCCGAATCCGCTTCTGCCTTCGCGCGTTGCGACGACGCTCGCGAAACCGTTCGTTGGGGTCGGGCGTTTCCATTTCGGGCGCAAGTATGTCCCGAAACCGAGCGGAGGTGGCCATGGGGCTCGTTCTCAGCCTGATCGTGATTGCCGTCGGCGCGATCCTCGTCTGGGGAGTGAACGCCGATTCGACCGATTTCAACGTCGATGC
>DASSCT010000034.1:0-15711 GCA_035697545.1 Gaiellaceae bacterium
TACGCGAACTGGGAGCTCCTTCGCGCGGGTGGCGTGGATCTCGTTCCGCGGCGGGGCCTCGTCGAGTCCCTGCGAGCGGTCAAGGATGGCGAGGAGCTGGACGCGATCCGGCGCGCGACCGAGGTCACGAATCGGACGTACGAGCGGCTGGCCGGGGAGCCGTTTGCCGGGCGGACGGAGAAGGATCTCGCATGGCGGATGGAGCAGCTCTTCCACGAGGAGGGCGGGGACGGGCTCGCGTTTCCGATCGACATCGCGTCGGGGCCGACCGCGGCCAGCCCGCATGCCGTGTCGGGCGATCGCGTCGTGCAAGAGGGCGATCTGGTGGTCGTCGACGCAGGCGCCGTCGTCGGCGGCTACTGCTCGGACTGCACGCGCACGTATGGAGTCGGCGAGGTCTCGGACTCGCTGCGGGAGACGTACGAGGTCGTCCGGCGGGGCCAGCGGGCGGGTCTCGACGCGGTGCGCGCGGGGGCGTCCGGGCGAGATGCCGACGCAGCGGCACGCGCCGTGATCGCCGACGCGGGGTACGGCGAGAACTTCGGCCACGGGCTGGGCCACGGGGTCGGCCTACTCGTCCACGAAGCGCCGGTGCTGCGGCCGGAGTCGGAGGACGTCTTGGCCGCGGGCAACGTCGTCACGGTCGAGCCGGGGATCTACCTGAGCGGCATTGGGGGAGTTCGAATCGAAGACCTGGTGGTCGTCACCGAGGACGGCTGCGATGTCCTGACGTCGTTCCCGAAAGACCTGATCTCGGTTCGCTAGATTGGCGCCGCCGTGGCGGAGACCGTCAGCACGAACCAGTTCAAGAACGGGATGCACATCGAGCTCGACAGCTCGGTCTGGCGCATCGTCGAGTTCCAGCACGTGAAGCCCGGAAAGGGTGGCGCGTTTGTCCGAACGAAGCTCAAGAACCTCGACTCGGGCGCCGTGGTCGACAAGACCTTCCGCGCCGGGGAGAAGTTCCCCCGCGTACACACGGAGACGAAGAACGCCCAGTACCTCTATGACTCGGGCGACGAGGTCGTGTTCATGGACGAGCAGAGCTATGAGCAGTTCAGCCTGTCCCGTGAGTCCGTTTCCGACGCGCTTGACTACCTCGAGCCGTCGAGCACCGTGCAGATGCTGACCGTCGACGGACGGCCGTCGGGCGTCCAGATGCCGGCGTCGGTCGAGCTCATGGTCGCGGAGACGGAGCCGGGCGTCCGGGGCGACACGGTGTCGAACGTCACGAAGCCGGCCAAGCTGGCGACGGGAGCCGTCGTCCAAGTGCCGCTCTTCGTGAACCAGGGCGACCGGATCAAGGTCGATCCCCGCGAAGGCCGCTACATCTCTCGGGCCTGACCCTTCGAGCCGTTGTCCTCGTGCCTGGCACGGGGACGTGTCGAGAGAGGCGAACGAACGAGGAACGAATGTGCGCCGACGCGGCCAGCGCCGTTTCGGGCGGACGTACTGTCGGTGCTATGGCACGACCACACCGCATTCAAGCCTCGGACGCCGTCTACCACGTGACGACGCGAGGCGTCCGCCGGCTCGAGGTCTACGAGGACAGCGTCGATTACGAGAAGTTCGAAGAGCTGCTAGAGGCGGTCGTGCGCAAGCGGAGCTGGGCGATCTACGCCTACTGCCAGATGCCGAATCACTACCACCTCTTGTTCAGGACGCCTGAGGCGGACATCTCCGATGGAATGTTCTGGCTGAACGGGGTCTACGCTCGCTGGTTCAACTCCAGACACAATTACTCGGGCCACCTCTTCGAGGAGCGGTTTTACTCGGAGGTCGTCCGGAGCAACGCTCACCTGCTGAGTCTGGCCTGCTATATCCCTCTCAATCCCGTCCGAGCCGGGCTGTGTCCGACAGCCGGCGACTGGCCGTGGAGCAGCTATCGGGCAACCGTCGGGCGCCGGCACGTGAGCTGGCTCAGCACGGACTGGCTGCTGGAGCAGTTCGGCAATGAGCGCGCGTTGGCCACGATCGAGTACGAGCGGTTCGTTGGCAGCCGGATGGCCGCTTAGGCCGGGTCCCGGTGCCTGGCACCGGGACCCGGCCCGAGCGGACGGTCTCCGGGTTCAGCGGCCCGGCTCGAGCGGACACGCCCTCCGGAGCGGACACGCTCGTCAGAGCGGACGGGGCTACGCTTTTTCCCATGAGCGACCGCCGCGCGTTCGCACTCTTTTCGCTTGCTCTGGCGTCCGCGCTCTGCCTCGGAGCCCTGGTCGCGCGCTGGCTTTACACCGACTCGGCCGCCTACGGCTTTATGTCGTGGAACCTCTTTCTCGCCTGGATTCCGTTGATCGCCGCAGTCGCCGTCTATGACGCCCAGCGGCGCCGTGCCGGCCCCTGGACCCTCCTACCGCTCGCCGCCGTCTGGCTCGTCTTCCTGCCCAACGCGCCGTACCTTCTGACCGACTTCGTCCACCTGGGATCCCGCGACGACGCGCCCGTCTGGTTCGATATCGTCCTCTTCGGCTCGTTCGCCTGGACAGGAACGCTCCTCGGCTTCCTCTCGATCTTCGTCATGCAGGGAGTTGTGCGCCGCGCGGCCGGGTCGCTCTGGAGCTGGCTGCTCGTCGGGGCGAGCCTGGCCGCGAGCTCCTTCGGCATCTACCTCGGACGCTCACTTGGCTGGAACAGCTGGGACGTCGTCGTACAGCCGGGCGCGCTGCTGGAGGACATCTGGGCAAGGCTCGCCGATCCCCTCGCCTACCCTCGCGGCGTGGGCATGACCCTCGCGCTCACGGCCGTCCTTTCGACCGGATACCTGACGCTCTACGCCTTTGCCCAGCTCGGCGCCGCCGAGCGGTTCGACACCTCGCGCCGTTAGGCTCGCTTCGTGCCCGCCCTGGTCGACACGACCGTCCGCCTGCTGAGCCAGGAACCGCTCGCCGGTCGGCTCTCGACAGCGGCGATCCTCGACCTCGCGGAGGTGCTTGACGGAGCCGGATTCGCGGCGCTCGAGGTCTCCGGCGGCGGAGTCTTCGACAGCGCCGTCCGGCGCGGAGTCGAGTCGCCCTGGGAACGAATCCGCGCGATCCGCGCCCGCACCTCGACGCCTCTGGGAATGGCTCTTCGGGGCCGCTTCCTCGTCGGCTCCCGGCCGGTTGGAGGCGACTTCGTCCGCCGGTTCGTGATGACGGCCGCCGAGAACGGGATCGACGTCTTCCGCCTCCACGACCCGCTGAACGACGTGTCGAACCTCCGCGAGGCCGGCGAGGCGATCACCTCGGCCGACCGTGAGTTCGACGCGGGCCTCATCTACAGCCCGGGCCCGACCGGCGAGACCGACACCCTGGTCGAGCAGGCGAAGAAGCTCCCCGACCTCGGCGCTGCGCGCATCCTCCTCCACGACCCCTCCGGGTCGCTCGAGCCACACCACTCGTACGAGCTCGTCGCCGCGCTCGCGGAGACCAGCGGGCTCCCCGTTGGGATCTATTGCCAGGGCTCGGGCGGAAGCGCCCTCGCGGCGGCGCTCGAAGCCGCGCGCGCTGGCGCCGACCGGATCGCCTGCACCACGTATCCCGTCGCGCTGATCCTCCACCGAGTCGCGGGCGAAGGGCTGGCCGGCGCATTGCGCGGACAGGGGCTCGACGCCGGGATCGACGTCGCGGCCGTCTGGAGGGCAACGCAGCTCGTCGACGAGCACATCGGCGACGAGCCGGTGACGCCGCTTGCGACACGCGTCGCAGTGAGGGCTGCGGCCCACAACCTGCCGGCGGGCCTCGTTGCCGCGCTGGACGGGCACCTCCGGACGCAGGGCGCCGGGGATCGCCTCGACGAGGTGCTCGGCGAGCTGGAGCGCATCAGGGCGGAGGCCGGCTGGCCCCCGCTCGCTGCGCCGATCGGCCAGATCCTGGGCAGCCAGGCGTTGATTCACGTGCTCTCGGCTAGTCGTTACCAGGTCGTTGTAGACGAGCTCCGCGCGCTGTATCGCGGAGACTTCGGCTCCACGCCCGCGGAGCTCGACCCCACGGCCCGCCGCGCCATCGAGCTGATCTCGGACGGCGAGGTGGAACAGCAGACGGCGGCGGACATCGACCAGATCAGAGACGAGGCCCGCGGCCTGGCTGCGAGCGACGAAGAGCTCCTCCTGCTTGCGCTCTTCGGCGATGAGGCCGAAGCGCTGCTGCACGCCGTGCGCGGCCGCGCGAGCGGCGAGGAAGACCTCGTCGGCGGAGGAGTCGACCAGAGCCGCGCGGAGCGGATCCGCGAGCTCGTTCGGATCGTCCAGGAGAGCGGTGTCGCCGAGATCGCGGTCGAGGAGGCCGGGATGCGAGTCTCGATCCGCCGGCGCGAGGAGCCAGAAGCGGGCGTCGCGCCCGCTCCGGCCCCGGCCTCGCCGGCACCGACCGACGTCGCGCCGACGCAGCCGGCCGAGGAGGTGTCGACCGACGGGCTCGTCCGGGTCGAGGCGCCGATGGTCGGGACCTTCTACCGCGCACCGTCTCCGGGCGCGCCTGCCTTCGTCGAGGAAGGCGCGCCGGTCGCGTCCGGCCAGACGCTCTGCATCCTCGAGGCGATGAAGCTGATGAACGAGATCAAGGCGGAGCTCGACGGCATCGTCAGGCACATCCACGTCGCCAACGGCGACCCGGTCGAGTTCGGCCAGCTTCTCTTCGAGATCGAGCCGGCGCTCGGCCGGCCACTCGATGCGATTTAACCGAGTGCTGATCGCAAACCGCGGCGAGGTCGCGGTGCGCGTGATCCGGGCCCTGCACGAGCTGGACATCGAGGCGGTCGCGGTCTACTCCACCGTCGACCGCGACTCGCTCCACGTGCGTCTGGCCGACCGCGCCGTCTGCATCGGGCCCGCGCCGGCTTCCGAGAGCTACCTGCGGATCCCGTCGATCATTGCCGCAGGTGTGACCACCGGCTGCCAAGCGGTGCACCCGGGCTGGGGCTTCCTCGCGGAGAGCCCGGCCTTCGCCCAGGCCTGCGCCGAGAACGACCTGATCTTCGTCGGCCCGTCCCCCGAGGTCATGGCCCGGATGGGGGACAAGGCATCCGCCCGCGAGGAGATGCGCGCCGCAGGGATCCCGGTTGTCCCCGGAACGTCGGCGGTCAGCGCCGCCGAGGCCGCCGACGCCGCGCGCGAGCTCGGGTTCCCGGTGCTCCTGAAGGCGACGGCGGGTGGCGGCGGGAAGGGGATGCGACTTGTTCCGGCGCCCGAACAGCTCGAACGGGCCTTCACGACGGCGGCGTCCGAGGCGGAGGCTGCATTCGGCGACGGGAGGCTCTATCTGGAGAAGGTGATCGTGCCGGCTCGGCACGTGGAGATCCAGGTGCTCGGCGACGCGCACGGAAACGTCCTCACCCTGGGTGAGCGCGAGTGCTCGATTCAGCGCCGCCATCAGAAGCTAATCGAAGAGTCGCCGTCGCCCGCCCTCACCTCGGAACGCCGAGAGGAGATGGAGTCAACCGCCGAGCGGGCTGCCACAGTGATCGGCTACCAGAACGCCGGCACCTTCGAGTTCCTGCTCGGCCCCGACGGCTCCTTCTACTTCATCGAGCTGAACGCGCGGCTCCAGGTCGAGCATCCGGTGAGCGAGCTCGTGACGGGCATCGACCTCGTCCACGAGCAGCTGCGCGTCGCCGCCGGTGAGCCGCTCGAGCTGACCGGAAGGGCGCCGCGCCGCGGGCATGCGATCGAGGTGCGGGTGAACGCGGAGGATCCGGCGCGCGACTTCCTCCCGATGCCTGGGCGCGTGGAGCGGTTCCGGCCGCCGTCAGGCCCCGGTGTCCGCGTCGACACGCACATCGAGGAGGGATCGGTCGTTCCGCCGCACTACGACTCGCTCCTGGCGAAGCTCGTCGTCTGGGCGTCTGACCGCGAACACGCGCTCGCCCGCTGTCTGCGCGCGCTCAACGAGTTCGAGGTCATCGGACTGCCGACGACGATCGGCGCAGCAGCGCAGGTGATCCGCTCCGAGGGCTTCGCGCGCGGCGACTACTCGACGAGCTACCTCGAAGACGTCGCCGACGCCTTGCCGGCGCTCGCGGAGGCTGAAGCGTGACGAGCCGCCGAGAAGCCAGGCGCGCGGCGCTCTTCATGCTGTTCCAGTGGGACGTGACCGGCAGGCCGCTGGGGTCGACCTACGAGGGGGAGGTCGACGAGTTCGCGCGGGAGACGGCGGAGGGCGTCGCCGAGCGTGCCGAGGAGCTAGACCGCCGGATCGACGAAGCGACCGTCGACTGGCCGGCGAACCGCCTCGGCGCGCTCGAGCGGAATGTCCTTCGGATCGGCATCTACGAGCTGGACAAGGGCGAGGTTCCTCCGGAGGTCGCGATCAACGAGGCCGTGCGGCTCGCGAAGCGCTATGCCTCCGACGAAGCTGGCAAGCTCGTGAACGGGATCCTGGGACGGATCGCGCGGGAGACGGCGAGGCCGTGAGCGCGGAGGAATCCCTCAGGCGGGCGGAGGAGCTGATGGAGCGGCTCGAGACCTCCCGCGCGAGGCTCGAGGCGACGACCGACCCCGAAGCGGCGATCGAGATCCTGACCGAGCTCGCCGAGATCGCCAAGGAGGTCGAGGCCGAGCTCTCGAAGGCGAAGCGCGAGGTCGATGCGGACGGCTGACGAGCACCGCGAGGCGTTCGAGGAGTACCTCGAGGCGCTGCAGCTTCCTTCCGAGCTCGGCGGGCTCCAGGAAGCCGTGCGCTACGCGCTCGCCGGTGGCGGCAAGCGGATCCGCCCGGTGCTCTGTATGGCGACGACCGAAGCGGCGGGCGGGGAGGCCGACGAGGCGCTGGACGCGGCTGCGGCGCTGGAGCTCGTCCACTCCTTCTCGCTCGTCCATGACGATCTCCCGGCGCTGGACGACGACGAGCAACGACGGGGCCGGCCGTCGGCGCATGTCCGCTTCGGCGAGGCGGAGGCGATCCTCGCCGGCGACGCGCTGCTCACCGAAGCCTTCGCGCTCGCGCTCCGTTGTCCGACCGCCGATGTCGCGCGGGAGCTCGTCCACGCGACTTCCGGGATGATCGCGGGCCAGTACCTCGACGTGAACGGAGCCCGTCGTGACCGCGCCGAGCTGAACCGGCTGAAGACGGGCCGGCTGTTCGAAGCCTCGATCGGGTGCGGGCTCTGGATCGCTGAGGTCCCACCGGAGGAGCAGGACCCGTGGCGATCGTTCGCCGCCGACTACGGCTTCCTCTACCAGGTCGTGGACGACCTCCTGGACGACGACGGCCTCGTCCAGGAGCGTGGGGCAGCGGACACGCGGACGCTGGCCGCGGAGACCGAGCGATCGGCCCGGGCCCACCTGGCCGAGATCACCCGGGACACCTCGGTGCTCGGTGAGCTCGTCGACGAGCTCACGGCGCGGATCTAGGCCTCTAACACATCCCGTAGCCGTACTCGCGGACCTTCTCGCAGAACTCCTGCTCGCTGGCCGTGAAGAAGTGGCGGACGCTCCTCGGCTTCCGCAGGTAGTAGAGGTAGTTCCGGGGCGCCGGCCGCGCGGCGGCCCGCATCGACGGCACGCCGGGATTCCCGATCGGCGTCGGCGGCAGCCCCTTGAACCGCCGCGTGTTGTACGGCGAGTTGCTCCGGAGCTGCTGCTTGGTCAGCGGCCGCGTGCCCGGGATCCCGAGGCCGTAGCGGATCGTCGCGTCGATCGCGAGCGGCATATCCTTCTTGAGCCGGTTGTAGATGACCGCGGAGACGAGCCGGCGCTCGTCTGGCGCGACCGTCTCGCGTTCGATCATCGAGGCGATGATCAGGACGTCGTATGGGGTCAGATTCCCGGCCCTGGCGCGTCGAAGGTCGATCGTGCTCCACACCTGCTCGAACGCGGCCACCTGCTGCGCGATCAGCTCCGACGCTCGTGTTTCCCTGGTGAACTCGTACAGCGACGGGAAGAGGAAGCCTTCGACGCTGCGCCGCTTCAGGTATGGCCTGAAGGCGCTCGGCGCGCGTGCGCGGGCGGCGGCGGCCTTGTAGGCGACGCCGGTGAGTCTCGGAGTCACGTGTCGCTTGCGGATCGCGATCTTCCGGACTTCGGACACCCGGTCGGCCATCTGCCGGACGCTGAAGCCCTCGGGGAAGACGATCCTCAGGGTCGTGGGAGCAGTCGCCGCACGCGCGTCGAGCGCGGCGAGCGCGAGAGCAACCGCGATCAGCATGACGGCGAGACCCCGAGCCATCGCCTTTAGCCTACGTGCCATGAAGAAGCGCCTCGACGTGCTGCTCGTCGAGCGCGGTCTCGCGGAGTCCCGCGCCCAGGCCCAGGCACTGGTGATGGCTGGCCGTGTCCCCGGCTTCGACAAGGCCGGCCAGCAGGTGGACGAAGCTGCTGCGATCGAGCTGACCCAGCGGCCGCGGTTCGTCTCCCGCGGCGGCGAGAAGCTCGACCACGCCTTCGAGCTGTTCGGCGTCGATCCCGCCGGCCGTGACGCCCTCGACGTCGGCGCGTCGACCGGAGGGTTCACGGACGTCCTGCTCCAGCGCGGCGCCGCGCGGGTGATCGCACTCGACGTTGGACGGGCGCAACTGCACGAGCGCTTGCGCGAGGATCCGCGGGTGATCGTCATGGACGGCGTCAACGCGCGGCACCTCGCAGAGCTCCCCTTCAGGCCGGAGCTCGTCACCTGCGACGTCTCGTTCATCAGCGTCCGGCAGGTGCTGCCTGCGGTGCTCCCGCTCGCCGAGCGCGGCTGGGAGGCGGTCGTCCTCGTCAAGCCGCAGTTCGAAGCGGGACGCGACCAGATGAAGGGCGGAGTCGTCAAGGATCCGGCCGTGCACCAGCGCGTGCTCCGCGAAGTGGCCGAGACCGCGGTCGACTGGGACGCGGCCACCGTCGGCGTCGCCGACTCGGGACTGCCCGGCCCCAAGGGCAACCGCGAGTTCTTCCTCCACCTCGTACACCGGCTCGGGCCGGAGCTGCCGGCGGAGCTCGAGGATTGGATCCACGATGCCGTCGCTTGAGCGGGCCACCGTCGTCAGCCACGGCAAGGCCGAGCTGGTCGCCGAGGCAGTCGAGCGGGTCAAGCGGGTTGCAGAGCAAGCCGGCGTCGAGCTGGTCGACGGCGACGACGCCGATCTCGCCGTTGTCCTAGGCGGAGACGGGACGATGCTGCGGACGCTCAAGCGGTTTCTCGGCACCGGCGTCCCCGTGCTCGGAGTCAACTTCGGACGTGTCGGCTTCCTCGCGAGCGTGCCGCAGGAGGAGCTCGAGAGCGGGCTCGAGCGTGCCTTCGGGGGCGAGTTCGTGACCGTGGAGCTGCCTACGGTCGAGGCCGAGCTCGGGGGAAAACGGGAGCCCGCCGTGAACGACGTCGTCGCCTCCAGCGCGTCCATCGGGCGGATGGTCGAGCTCCGCTGGACGATCGGCGGCGAGGACCTCGGCTCGGTGCCGTGCGACGGAGTGATCTGCTCGACGCCGTCGGGCTCGACTGCGTACAACCTGTCGAACGGCGGCCCCGTTCTCGTCTGGGGCCTCGACGCGATGGCCATCACCTTCGTCGCGCCCCACTCGCTCCACGCCCGCCCGCTGGTCGTCCCCCGCAGTCACGACCTCACTGTCACGAACCTGACTCACGACGTGGACGTGGCCGTCCTCGCCGACGGACACCACATCGGCGAGCTCGGCCACGGGGACAGCGTCTCGGTGACGCTGGCCGAGGCCCGAAGCCTGCTGGCGCGGTTGCCGGACTCGACCTTCTTCCGTCGCTACCGCGACACATTCGCGTCCTAGGCGCTGCGTAGCATCGGCCGGGTGCTGCGCCGCCTGCGCATCGAGAACCTGGTCCTGATCCGGGAGGCCGAGCTCGAGCTCTCGAGCGGCCTCAACGCGATCACCGGCGAGACCGGGGCCGGGAAGACGATCCTCGCGCAGGCCGTGGGGCTGCTGCTCGGCGCGAAGGGCGACGCCAAGGCGATCGGGCCGGGCGCCGAGGAGGCCTACGTCGAGGCCGAGTTCGAAGTCCCGACGGGCTTCTTCGAGGAGGAAGGGCTCGAAGCCCTCGCGGAGCTGCGGCCGGAGGACGAGCGCGGCCTGGTCATCGCCCGGCGGATCTTTGGCGACGGTCGTACGCGCGCCTACGCGTGGGGCCGCGCGGCGGCGCGAGAGGATGTTGCGGCCGCCGGTGAGCTTCTCGTCGGGATGTCCGGCCAGTTCGAGCAGCGACGCCTCGCCCGGCCGGCCTACCAGCTGGACGTCCTCGACGCGTTCGTCGGCGACGAGCAGCTGCGCCGCCGCGCAGCGCTCCGCAAGGCGTGGCGCGAGCTCGCAGCGGCGCGGCGCCGCTACGACGAGATCGCCCGCGACGCCGCAGCCGCCGAGCAACGCATCGCAGAGCTGCAGGCGCTCGAGGAGGCCGCCGCAGGCTTCGACGAGGACACCGAAGCGTCCCTCGTCGTCGAGCGCGAGCGGCTGCGTCACGTCACCGAGCTCGCGGCCGGCGCGAGCACCGCCGCCGAGGCGCTCGCGCCGGAAGACGGCGACGGCGCCGCCGGGCTCGTCGCCAAGGCCGAGCGGGCGATCGCTCCGCTCGAGCGGCTGGCGCCGGAGCTCCAGCAGGCGGGCGGAGAACTGCGCGAGTCGAGCGTCCGGCTCCGCGAGACGGCGGTCGAGCTGCGTTCGTTCCTGTCGAGCTTGGAGACGGATCCGGGACGCTTGGAGCATGTCGAGGGCGAGCTCGACCGGATCGCGGTCGCCAAGCGGCGCTTCGGCTGCGATTCCTACGAGGAGCTGCTGGCGCTTGCTGCGGAAGCCCGGGAAGAGCTGGAAGCGAGGGAGGCAGGAGCCGATCCCGCCGCCGAGGCCGAGGCGGCCGTGGGGCAGGCGCAGGCTGCGGTCGACGAGCTGGCTGCTGCGCTGAGCGAGGCCCGCCACGCCGCCGCGAAGCTGTTCGCCGACGCCGTCGCCGCAGAGCTCCACGGGATCGGTCTCGGCGAAGGCGAGTTCGTCGTCGAGCTCGGCGAGAAAGACAAGTCTCAGACGGGCACAGACAGCGTCTCGTTCCTGATCCGGCCCAACGCCGGACTACCGTTCGCGCCCGTCGCCGAGACGGCCTCCGGCGGGGAGCTCTCGCGGATCGCCCTGGCGATCGCCGCGGCCGCCGGCGGCAAGATGACCCTCGTCTTCGACGAGATCGATGCCGGCATCGGCGGCCAGACGGCACACGCCGTCGCCCAGACGCTGCGGCGCCTCGGCGAGCGCTCGCAGGTCGTGACGATCACGCACCTTCCGCAGATCGCGAGCCTCGCCGATCGGCACTTCAGCGTCGAGAAGGTCCCCGGCGATCCAACGCACACGCGAATCGAGGCGCTCGACGAGGTCGACCGGCGCGAGGAGCTCGAGCGGATGCTCGGCGGCCGCGAGTTCCTCGCCACCGTCGGCTGACGCGTCATGGGGCGCTGCTAGCCTTGGAGCCCGTGAGTCGTTTCCGGGGTCGAGGCCTCCGGCCGGCGAATCGAGCGCTGGTCAGGCTCGCGGCCCTCCGAGGAGGGTGCGCATGAGGCCACACCCGCCGAAGTACGTGTTCGTGACGGGCGGGGTCGTCTCGTCGCTCGGAAAGGGGATCACGGCCGCCTCCCTCGGCCGGCTGCTCAAGGCCCGCGGACTGAAGGTCCAGGTCCAGAAGTTCGACCCGTATCTCAACGTCGATCCGGGCACGATGAGCCCGTTCCAGCACGGCGAGGTGTTCGTCACCGAGGACGGCGCCGAGACCGATCTCGACATCGGCCACTACGAGCGCTTCGTCGACGAGAACCTCTCGCGGAACGCGAACCACACGTCCGGCTCGATCTGGTACTCGGTCCTGCGCAAGGAGCGGAAGGGCGAGTACTTGGGCTCCACGGTCCAGGTGATTCCCCACATCACGAACGAGATCAAGGAGCGGATCCGCCGCGTCGCCGAGGCGACCGACACCGACGTCGTGATCAGCGAGGTCGGAGGCACGGTCGGCGACATCGAGTCGCTCCCCTTCCTCGAGGCGATTCGGCAGTTCCGGCGCGAGGCTGGCCAGGAGAATGTCGTCTACGTCCACGTCACCTATGTCCCGTTCGTCGATTCGGCCGGCGAGCTGAAGACGAAGCCGACGCAGCATTCAGTCAATGAGCTGCGCCGCATCGGTATCCACCCGGACATCGTCGTCGCCCGCTCTACCGAGGGCCTGAGCCCCGACCTCCGCGACAAGATCGCGATGTTCGCCGACATCGAGCCGCGCGCCGTGATCGTGAACCGCGACGTCCCCGACGTCTACCTCGTGCCCTCGGCGCTCCAGGCCGAAGGGCTCGACAAGCTCGTGGCAGAGAAGCTGAACCTGCCCGAGGTCGACGCGGATCTCGGCGAATGGAACGACCTCACGGCTCGAATCGAGCAACTGGGCGAGCCCGTGGAGATCGGCCTCGTCGGCAAGTACGTGAAGCTCCACGATGCCTACCTCTCCGTCCACGAGGCGCTCAAGCATGCGGGCATCCATCACGGCTGCGGCGTCCGTGTGCGCTGGGTCGACGCCGAGGGCGCTTCGCTGGAGGAGCTCCAGGCCGAGCTCGAGCACGTCGACGGCGTCCTCGTCCCCGGCGGCTTCGGCTCTCGGGGCTGGGAGGGCAAGATCATGGCCTGCCGGGTCGCGCGCGAGCAGGGCATCCCGTACCTCGGCATCTGCCTCGGCATGCATGTGGCCGTGTCCGAGTTCGCGCGGCACGTGGTGGGGCTATCCGGCGCGAACTCGACCGAGATGGATCCCGAGACGCCCTATCCCGTCATCGACCTGCTTCCCGAACAGAAGGAGGTCGAGGATCTCGGCGGCACGATGCGGCTGGGCGCACAGGCGGTCGAGCTCGTCGAGGGGACGCGGACGAGGCAGGCCTACGGCGAACCGGTCGTGAACGAGCGCCACCGGCATCGGTACGAGGTGAACAACCACTTCCGCCCGCGGCTCGAGGAAGCAGGGCTCGTCGTCTCGGGGACATACCAGGAAGGCCGTCTCGTCGAGATCGTCGAGATCCCGGATCACCCCTGGTTCGTCGCCAGCCAGTTCCATCCGGAGTTCAAGTCCCGGCCGACGCGGCCTACGCCGCTCTTCCGTGAGTTCGTCGGCGCTGCGCTGGAGCGCTCGCGGGCTCGAACCGCACCGGCCGAGCGCGCCGGGGTTCCGGCCTAGTTAGCTCTTTACTCACTCGGCGCAAAAGCGTGTCCCATTCGTGCGTTCGTTGTCCATATTGTCAACGGCATGAAGAAATCACACCTCATATCGTTGGGAATCGCGGTCTTGGCCGCGCTGATCCTGGTGCCGGCTTCGTACGCGGTCGACCCTGAGCCGCAGCCGTACGAGCTCTACAAGCTCGACAACGGGATTCGCGAGGTTGCGCCGCGTTCAGTCGGGCCGCTGGCCCCCGATCCAGGCGGAGGCGGAACATGTTGGGGGAGAGAGCTCCTGCGCGGGAAGGGGACCTTCCCCTACGGTCGCCGTCTCTACCTCTACACCGTCTGGTGTGGCAGTCAGGGCCTGATCACCTATCGCGCGAGCGCTGTTCGGACGGACCACGACTTCATGTGCTGGAACACGAGCGGGCCCTACGTCGCGAGGACAGCGGGCGGCGCCGGCTGGAGCTGGGTGCAGGTACAGGCGTGGGTAGATGTCGCCTGTCACTCCCCGTGGTGGTTCGACTGGCACGACTCGCTGATGATGCGGGTCAACTACTACCCGAACGGCGTCTACGAGACGGTTGCGTACAGCTAGTGCCGAAGAAGCTCGTACAGCTGTTTGCCGTCATGTTCGCCGTCTGGATCGCGGTCGGTCTCGTGGCCCTCGTGCTCTTCCACTGGGGCGGCACCGATCCGACCGACCGGGGCAAGGGCGAACCGATCGGACTCTCGCAGACGTCGTAGCCGACGACCTCCGGTGCCTAGGATTCGGCGCATGCCGCCGAGCTGGGCGCCGGACGTCGTTGCCCTCTTCACCGAGCTGGCCGCCATCCCGAGCCCCCCGGGCTCGGAGCGTGCGGTCGCGGACCGCGTCACCGCGTACCTCCAGGATCTGGGCCTTGAGGTGTCCGAGGACGACACGGGCGCCCGTATCGGAGCGACGGCGGGAAATCTGCTCGCCCGGTTGGAGCCCTCGAGCGCGAACGGCGGCACGCGGATCTTTCTCTGCGCTCATCTCGACACGGTTCGGCCGACGGGCCCGCTCGAGCCGGTGGTCGAGGACGACGTTGTCCGGAACGCGGGGGGAACGATCCTCGGCGCCGACAACAAGGCCGCGGTCGCCGCGATGCTCGAGGCCGTCCGCGTGATCCTGTCCGAGAACCGTCCGCACGCAGGCATCGAGCTCCTGTTCACGCCGAAGGAGGAGGTCGGGCTCCAGGGCGCCAAGGCGTTCGACGCCGACCGGCTCGAGGCCGGTGTCGGCTTCGTGTTCGACCACGCCGCTCCGATTGGCGAGGTGATGTTGGGAGCCCCTTACGCGCGCGGGCTCGAGGTGACGATGCGCGGGCGCGCTGCGCACGCGGGCATTGCGCCGGAGGAGGGCCGTTCGGCGATCGCCGCGGCGGCGCGCGCGATCACGGATTTCCGCCTCGGTCGCCTCGACGACGAGACGACGGCGAACGTCGGGCTCATCGAGGGCGGCACGGCCAAGAACATCGTTCCGGACCGCTGCTCCTTCTCGATCGATGTCCGTTCGCACGACGAGCGAAAGCTGGCTGACCTCGTCCAGGAGATGCTCGAGACGATCACGTTCGCCGCGGCCCTCGAGCAGTGTGAGGCGGAGACGACCGTGGAGGAGAGCTATCGCGGCTACCGCTTCGCCCGGGGCGACCTTCCTGTTCGTCTGGCGTGCGCCGCGCTCGAGCGGGAGGGGTTTCAGCCGCGCCTCGCGTTGGGTGGGGGCGGCGCGGACGCGAACATCTTCAACGAGCGCGGCCGGCCGTGTGTCAACCTCGCGAACGGGATGAGCGCGATCCACACGCCGGACGAGCACATCGCCGTCGCGGACCTCGAGCGGATGGTCGACGTCACGCTCGCCCTGGTCGACGTGGCGCGCGACGCCTCTTAGCCTCGCGGTGGAGGAGCGGCGCCTCGGGCCCGTCGTCGGGCTCGGTACATGGAACACGTTCGGCGGTGACGACGAGCTCGCTCGCGACGTCGTGGGAGCGGCCTGGAGCACGGGCACGCGGGTCTTCGACTCCTCTCCGATGTACGGGCGCGCCGAGCGCTCGCTGGCTATGGCGCTCCAGGGACGGCGCGAAGAGGCGGTGGTGGCAACGAAGATCTGGGCGCCCACCGTCGAGCAGGGCAGGCACCAGTTCGGGGAGCAGCTCGACCTCTTCGGGCGGGTTGACATCGAGCAGGTTCACAACCTCGTCAGCTGGCGCGAGCACCTGGGCTGGCTCGAGGAGGAGCGCGCCGCCGGTCGTGCCGGGCTGCTCGGCGTCACGCACTACGCGCCGAGCGCGTTCGGCGAGCTTGCCGAGGCGCTCGTGACCGGCTCCTTCCAGACGGTGCAGGTGCCGTACAACCCGTACGAGCGTGAATGTGAGCGCCGGATCCTTCCGCTCGCCGCAGAGCTCGGCGTCGCCGTGATCGTCATGCGTCCGCTTGCCGAGGGCGAGCTGCTCGATCGGACGCCGGAGCCGGAGGAGCTCGAGCCACTCTCGGAATTCGGGGTCGAGACCTGGCCGCAGGCGCTCCTCAAGTGGGCGCTCTCCGATCAGCGCGTGGATGTCGTGATCCCGGCGACACGCAACCCGCTTCACGCCGCAGAGAAC
>DASSCT010000035.1:0-4547 GCA_035697545.1 Gaiellaceae bacterium
GCGGACCTCCGTTATGAGCGCGTCGACGTCGTCGTCGGCGCGGTCATGACCGGCGTAATCGGGGCGTTCGTCGTGATCGCGTGCGCCGCGACGCTGCACGTGGCAGACCAAGAGGTGAGCGACGCGCGAGACGCCGCCGAAGCGCTTCACCCGCTCGCCGGCTCACTCGCCTCGGCACTCTTCGCCGCCGGCCTGCTTGGCGCCGCGCTCCTCGCCGCCGCGGTCGTCCCGCTCTCGACCGCCTACTCGGTGAGCGAGGCCTTCGGCCGAGAGGCCAAGCTGGACGACTCGCTCGCAGAGGCGCCCTTCTTCTACGCCACCTTCATGGGAGTCCTGACGATCGGCGCGGCGGTGGTCCTCGTGCCGGGGCTCGAGCTCGTTCCCGTACTGGTGCTCACGCAGGTGTTGAACGCCGTCCTCTTGCTCCCACTTCTCGTCGTCATGCAGCGGCTCGCCCGTGACCCGGACCTGATGGGCGAGTACCGAAACGGCCGGCGCGCCACGCTCGCTGCCGCAGCCGCCTTCGCGGTCGTCGCCGCCTCGGTCGTCGGGCTCGCGCTCTCCGTGGTGCTGCGGGGCTGACGGCCGTGTTCAGCCGCAGCGGGCGACGAGCCCGGCCCAGTCCTCGTCAACCCGGTCCTGGATCTGCTCGACGAGCGGTCGGTTCTCGGGCCGGAGCAGGTGCGCGAAGCGCTTCTGGTGGGCCAGCCACTCCTCGACCGGTACCGGCTTCTCCGGCTCGTAGGTGAGCCGGTAGCCGCCGTCGACGACCTCGTACAGCGGCCAGAAGCGGCTCTCGACGGCGGCATCGAGGATCCGCGGCCCCAGGCGCGACTCGTGCCCCCAACCGACCGGGCAGTCGGTGAGAACATTGAGGAAGGAGGGACCATCGACGGCCACGGCGCGACGAACCTTGCTGCTGAGGTCGAACCAGCGCGAGCCTGTGGACTGAGCGACATAGGGGACGTGGTGGGCGACCGCGATCGCGGTCAGGTCCTTCCTCTGCTGGGCCTTGCCGAAGCTCTCGAGGCCGGCCGGGCTCGTCGTCGTGCTCGCACCGAACGGCGTGGCGCCGGAGCGCTGGATGCCCGTGTTCATGTACGCCTCGTTGTCGTAACAGACGAAGAGGAACCGATGCCCGCGCTCGAGCGCGCCGGAGAGGGCCTGGAAGCCGATGTCGTAGGTGCCCCCGTCACCGGCGAGCGCTACGAAGGTGACCGGCTCGTCGGGCGGGAGCTTGTTGCGCCGCCGAAGAGCTCGGTCGGCGCTCTCGACGCCGCTCGCGACTGCAGCGGCGTTCTCGAACGCGACGTGGATCCAGGGAACGTTCCAGGCAGTGGTCGGATAGCGCGTCGTCGCCACCTCGAGGCAGCCGGTCGCGCTGACCACGACGACCGGTGTCTCGATCGAGCCCAGAATCGTCCTGATCACGATCGGGACGCCGCAGCCCTGGCAGAGCGAGTGACCGCCGGTGAGCGACGGCGCCGCGGTCTCCTTTCGGACGATCTCCTTGAGCCGGCTCATGAACGGCTCCTCAGCCCGACGTACGTCGGCGTTGCGGAAGCGCGGTCGTGGAGCGAGTCGAAGAGTTCCTTGATGTCATCCGGGTGGAGCTCGCGCCCTCCAAGCCCATACACGACGCTGCGCAGCCGTGCCGCCACGTCGTGCGCGGCCGCGGCCACCTCTGCGAAGAGCGGCGGCGCTCCTCCCGGAGCATCCGCCCGGTCGAGGACGGCGACCTCGTCGAGGCCGTGCAGCGCGTCCCGCACGGCCTCCGCGGGGAACGGCCTGAACGAGCCGATCCGCAGCAGCCCGACCGGCTGCCTTCGGTCGCGAAGCTCGTCGACGACGTCCTTCGCGGTCCCGGCCGACGAGCCCATCAGGACGAGCGCGCGCGCGGCGTCGTCGAGGCGGTAACGCTCGAGCGGCTCGTAGCGTCGGCCGGTGATCCCCTCGAGCTCGCCGACGAGCTCATCGAGCACCCGGCCCGCGCTCGCCATCGCCGCCACCTGCTGGTGCTTGAGCTCGAAGTAGTAGTCGGGCATCGCGAACGGCCCCTGCGTCGTGGCCTCCGGAGCATCGAGCAGCGGGAACGGGATCCGGTACTCGCCGACGAACCGTTGCACGTCGGCGTCGTCCAGCAACTCGACGGGCTCGGCCGAGTGGGTGATCGTGAAGCCGTCGAGGCAGACGAACACGGGCAGCAGCACCTCGGGGTGCTCCGCGAGCCGCGGCGCGAGGATCGTCGCGTCGTAGGCCTCCTGAGCGTTCTCGACGAAGAGCTGGACGACGCCCGAGTCGCGGATCAGCATCGAGTCCGAGTGGTCGCAGTGGATGTTGATCGGCCCGGAAAGCGCGCGGTTCCCGAGAGCGGTCACGATCGGCGCGCGCATTGAGGCCGCGATGTAGACGACCTCCGCCATCAACGCCAGTCCTTGTGACGACGTCGCGGTCATCGTGCGGGCGCCGGCCAGCGCCGAGCCGATCGCGGCGCTCATCGCAGAGTGCTCCGACTCGACGTCGACGAGCTCGCCGGAGGCGCGCCCGTCTGCGACGAACTGCGCATATGCCTGGATGATCGGCGTCTGAGGCGTGATCGGGTAGACGGGCACGACGTCGGGATCGATCTGGCGCATCGCGTGCGCTACCGCCTCGCCGCCGGTCAGGAGCTCACATGTGAGGAGGGTCTCAGTCGACATCAGCGTCCTCGGGCACCATCTCGATCGCGTTTGTGGGGCACATCTCGGCGCAGAGCTCGCAGCCCTTGCAGAGCTCGTAGTCGAACCCTGCGAAGACTTCTCCGTCGACGAGCACCGCGGCATCGGGGCAGTAGAGCCAGCAGAGGAGGCAGTTGACGCAGGCCGAGCGATTCGCGCGCGGCTTGAGGCCCGTCCGCCATCCGCCGGTGACCCGGCGCGGCGCATCGTCCGGCAAGACGACGCCGCCTGGGCCGAGCTCCTGCCAGGGCCTCAGCTCAGCCACTCGTACCCCTCCCGGACCGCGGCGCGGATCGCAGCTGCGTCCGCCTTGGCGCCGAGCAGCTCGACTGCCGCCTCCTCGACGTTCTCGAGCGGCGGCTGGCGAAGAGCCGCCGCCACTGCCCCGGCCATGACCAGGTTGACGTGCTTCGTGCCCGCCTTGCCGGCGAGCTGGGCCGCGGGCACCGGCACGACCCTCATGCCGTTGAGGCTCGGCGGGCCGTCGACGTCGGCCAGCAGGATCGTCCCGGGTCCGGCGCCCTCGACAACCGTCGGCTCTCCCAGCAGCGACGAGTCGAGGACAGCGACGGCACGTGGAGCGGTGACGGAGTCGTGCCGTCTGATCGGCCGGTCGTCGATTCGCGTGTACGCCTGCACCGGTGCCCCGCGCCGCTCCGGCCCGTACTCCGGGAACGCCTGCGCGCTCTTGCCGGACCGGAGCGCCGCCTTGGCCAGGAGGTACGCCGCGGTCTTGGCGCCCTGGCCGGCCCGGGCATGCCAGCGAATCTCGATCACGACTCGCCTCCAAGGCTCGCGTGGATCGCCCGTGCGGCGATCTTGGCGCCGCGAACGGCCTCGACGACCGTCGCGCCGCCGTTGACAGCGTCACCGCCGGCGTAGTACTTCGGGTTGCCCGTCCGACCCGTGGCTGGATCGATTCTGACCTTCCCGCGCTCGAGCTCGAGGCCCGCGATCCAGCCGAGCAAGTCGCGGCGCGGCTGCTGGCCGATCGCGATCACCGCCGTGTCGGCAGGAAGCACGAACTCGCTTCCCTGCACCGGCTCCGGCCGGCGCCTGCCGCTCTCGTCGGGTTGGCCGAGCTGCATCAGCGCACACTCGACGCCGGTGAGGTGGTACTCGCCGACGAAGCGCGTGGGGGCGGCGAGCCAGTGGAAGTCGATGCCCTCCGCACGGGCCTCCTCGACCTCGTGCCGGAAGGCCGGCATCTCCGCCTCCGTCCTTCGGTATGCGAGCGTGACGACGGCCGAGCCGAGCCGGAGCGCTTCTCGCGCGACATCGACCGCGGTGTTGCCGCCGCCGATGACGATCGTCTTCCGGCCGACAGCTGGCGGCCGTCCCGTCTTCAGCGCCTCGATGAAGTCGAGCGAATGCCAAACCCCGGGCAGGTCGGTGCCCGGGAGCTCTGTGTCGACGTCTTTGCCGAGCCCGATGCCGAGAAAGACTGCGTCGACGCCGTCCTCGATCCGGCGGAGCGCCTCAGGCGAGTCGATCGGCTCTTCGAGCCGGAACCCGACACCGAGGTGCTCGAGCTGCCGTGCTTCCTCCGAGAGCGGTTCGGTGCGCTGGCGGTAGGGCGCGATGCCGAAGCGGACGAGGCCGCCGACCTCCGGCCGGCCGTCGTACACCGTGACGCCATAGCCGAGCGACGCGAGCTCTCCCGCGCAGACGAGACCCGCAGGGCCTGCGCCGATCACGGCGACGTGCTCGGGGCGCTGCCGCCTCGGGGTCGGACGCAGCCGGAAGCCATGGTCGAAAGCGTGGTCAGTCGCATAGCGCTGAAGGGCAGCGACGGCGATCGGAGCTCTGCCCTCCTCCTCGAGCACACAT
>DASSCT010000036.1:0-22237 GCA_035697545.1 Gaiellaceae bacterium
CGCCTGGGGCTGCGGCTCCAATGGTGGCTTCAGTTCAGATTGGGGGCAGTGCACCGTCACAGCCGCCGCAGCAAGTGGCGTGACGGCGATCGCCGCCGGCCTCACGCACAGCCTCGCCCTGAAGGAGGGGCGCGCCTTCACCTGGGGCTGCAGTGGCGGCAACTATTATGGGCAGTGCATCGACCCAGCCACGGCGGCGAGGTGGGTGACCGCAATCGCGGCTAGCTTCACCCACAACCTCGCCCTTTCCGCCCCGCTGGATCAGACGATCACCGTCAACGTGCACGCGCCGGCGATTGCGACGTACAACCACACATTCGCGGTCGCGGCGTCGAGCAGCTCTGGGCTGCCGGTGGTCTTCAGCAGCAGCGGTAGCTGCTCGAACTCAGGGGCGACGTTCACGATGACGAGTGGAGGCGGCAACTGCCTGGTGAAGTACGACCAGCCAGGCGATGGTGCATACCGCGACGCGCCGCAGATGGTCGAGTTGGTGGCGGCGCAGAAGGCGGACCAGACGATCGCCTTCGACCCGCTCGCCAACAAGACCTACGGCGCCCCCGACTTCCGCGTCAGGGCGAGCGCGTCCTCGAGCCTGGCGGTCTCCTTCGCGGCGAGCGGGAGGTGCACGGTCAAGGCTGCAACGGTGCATCTGACGGGGGCGGGTTCCTGCACGATCACCGCCTCGCAGCCGGGCGACGCCAACTACAGCCCCGCGCCCGCCGTCTCGCGCAGCTTTTCGATCAAGCGCCCGCCGTGCAGGGTGCCGAAAGTCGTCGGTAAGCGGGTCGGGGCCGCCAAGCAGATAATCGCAAGGAGGCACTGCCGCACCGGCAAGGTGGGCTATGCCTTCTCGGGCAAGCGCAAGGAGGGCATCGTCATCTCGCAAAGTCAGCGGCCTGGAAAGGTGTTGCCGGCCCGCTCGAAGATCAACCTCATCGCCAGTCGAGGCCGCAAGAGCCTCTAACGCCATGAGGTCTCGAGTCGGCGCCAGCAGATCAGGCAGCAGGCGAGGGCGAGGAAAGGCTTCGTGGGTTCATGGCGGCGGTCGGTACGGACGAGCAGACGGCGTCGATTGTGCAACCAGGCGAAGGTGCGTTCGACGACCCAGCGGCGGCGGCCGAGTCCGGAGCCGTGTCCGGTCTGGCGCCGCGCGATCGCGGGCTTGACGCCTCGCCGCCGGACGAGGCGGCGGTACGTGTCGTGGTCGTAGCCGCGGTCAGCGACGATCCTGTCGGGACGGCGTCTGGGCCGGCCGACTCGACCGCGTACCGATGGCACGCGGTCGATCAGCGCGAGTAACTGCGTGATGTCGTTGCGGTTGCCGCCCGTGAGCGTCCACGCCAGCGGCACACCGCAGCCTTCTACGAGGAGATGCTGTTTGCTGCCGCGGCGGCCGCGGTGAACGGGTCCCTTCAATCAGTTAGAGGTTCTAAGCCCTACTTGCGCTTGTTGAGCGCCCCTGGGCGCACCGCTCAGCGCTTCGGGCGCACAGTGATGCCGACCGGGCTACTGGCCGTGACCGCGCCTGCGTTGTCGGTAGCGCGGGCAGTCAGCAGGTGGCTTCCCTGCGGAACGTTTCTCCACGTGTAGGAGTAGGGCGCGCTCGTGTCCTGGCCGAGCACGGTCGTCCCGTCGCGGAACTCGACCTTAGTGACGGTGCCGTTGGCATCGCTCGCTGTCGCGGTGACCGTGATCGTCGGCTTCCACGCGAAGATCGCGCCGTCGGCCGGCGAGGTGATATTCACGGTCGGCGGAGTGTTGGCGCTAACCGTGATCGTGGCCGCCGCGCTCGTGGTGGTCGCGTCGAGATTGTCAGTTGCGCGGGCGGTGAGGGTGTAGGTCCCGGCCGCTACACCGCTCCAAGTGAAGCTGTACGGCGCGGTCGTATCTTCGCCGAGCTTGGCCGCGCCGTTGAAGAACTCGACCTTCGTCACCGTCCCGTCGGCGTCGGACGCGGTCGCCGCGAGGTTCACGGTGGCGGGCGAAGCGAAGGTCGCGCCGTCCGTCGGCTGCGTGAGCGTGACGACCGGCGGCGAGTCGCCCTGGACGCTGACCATGCGGGCAACGGATGGCACGCCGCTCGCGTCGACGATGAAGAGCATGTAGGGGCCCGGCGGCGCAACGTTGGCGTTGACCGGGGCAGTTGCGGTGACGCTCGTCGCGCCGGCCGTGAAGGACAGTGGGATGTAGCGCTGCTCCATGTTGTCCGAGTGCGTGACGGCGCCGAGCCGGACGAGGGCGACCTTGCGGATCGACGACGGGTTCGCCGTCGCGATATCCATCGCCACGCCGTAGCTCGTGGACGCCGGCGCGGCGTCGATGGCCGGGCGCGGCGCGAGCGTGCCGTCGGCTTGGAAGAGGTAGGGCGGCGAGAAGATCTCGGCGTTCTTGGCGAGATAGCCGACCTGGTCGCATATGCCGCAGATCCCGCCGCCGGAGGAGAGGACTCGCCCGTCGGGTAGCAGCAGCGCGGTCGAGTGGTACTGGCGCGTGATCTGCATCGCGGCCAGGGTCTTCCATTGGCCCGTCGCCGGGTTCCATTGTTCGGCTGGGTAGACGCCGGCGTTCAGGTCGACGAGCCCGGCCCCCGAGGAATTGCCGCCCGTCGCGAGGACGGTTCCGTCGGCGAGCACGGTCAGGTTGTGCTGCCGGCGGCCGAAGGCCATCGGCGCCGTCGCCGAGACCTGCGGCGTGGCCCCGTTGATGTCAACGACCCGTGCGTCCTTCGTCGAGGGGCCGCCGCCCGCGATGAGCATCTTCCCAACGTCGAAGAGCGCATGACCGCCGTAATCGCGGTTGATCGTGTCGCGCTGCCCCTGCGTCTGCCATGTGCCCGTGCCGGCCGTGTCGAGCGTGCGCAGCGTCTGGTCGGGACCGGAATAGAAGGCCTTGCCGCTCGGGGCAACGTCCATCCACGGATACAACGGCAAGCTCAGGGACGCGGTGGTGAGCGCACGCAGGCTGCCGGCCAGCGTCCGCACTTCGGGCGTATCGACGCGGCCCGAGGTGATGAGCATCTCGCCGTTGTTCAGTGGTGTGACGCTCGGATACCACCGCCCGCCCAGCATGTTCGGGCCGAGGCTCCACAGGTTCGTCCCGGGATCGAAGAGGTGGGTTTGGACGATGCCGTTCAGCTGCTGATCTCTGTTCCCGCCCGCCATGAACATCCGGCCGTCGACAAGATGCGCCAGGCCGCTGCAAAAGATGTTGAAGCCGGTGTCGACGGTGACCGGGGTCTGACTGCCCGTCGCCGGATCCCACACGGTCGCGCGTGTGTGGTCCTGCACGGGGTACGTCTCGGTCGCGTTGTCGCCGATCGAGTCGTAAGCAAGGACCTTGCCGTTCGGCAGCAGTGCGACGTGCACGCCGATGACGGGCCAGTCGACGACCGGACCCCATTGGCCCGCGTCCTGAGGGGCGTCGGCGACGGCGGCAGCGGCTGCCCTTGCCCCGCGCGCGCTGACGGCGCTCGTGTGAGCGTCGAGCGCTCGCTCCTGCGCGGCCGTGTGCGTGACCGCGTCCTCGGCTGTGTGGTCGTCGGCAGTCATGACCCCATCGTGCGCCCCAGCGCCTGGCGCGATGAGCGCGGTCACAACGATCGATGCGATGAGCGTCAAGCCCAGTCGGGACAGCAAGGCCCGGCCTCCTCTTCAGTGGGATCTTGCTGACCCTAGGCGCCGTCGACGGCCGTTTCTACTGGCTTAAGGTCGAGTTTCGGAACCAGCTTGTCCCGCTCAACCATGCGGTCCCCGGTCAACCATGCGCTACCGATTGGGCCCGCCTGGACTCGAACCAGGGACCAACCGATTATGAGTCGGCTGCTCTAACCAGCTGAGCTACGGGCCCGCTCTAGACAGGGTAACCATGTCCGAAACGCTCCAAAAGAAGGTCGCTAGGATGGCCGCTGTGAAGGTGTTCCAGGGGGAACAGCGCCTGCGCACCGAGGGCGGGCTCTCCGTCCGGGACATCACCGACGAGGTTGCCGACGCTGTTCGTGAGAGCGGTGTCCGGAACGGCATCGTCTGCGTCTACTCGCCGCACACGACCTGCTGCGTGCGCGTGAACGAGTTCGAGCACGGGTTCCTCGCGGACTTCGCGACGTTGCTCCGCCGGCTCGTCCCCAGCGAGGGTTACTACGCGCACGACGACTGGGATCGGCGCACCGAGAACATCTGCGAAGAGGACATGGAGCTAGGCAACGGGCACGCCCACTGCATGTCGATGCTGCTCGGAAGTGCAGGCGAGGCGATTCCCGTCCGCGAGGGCGAGCTCTGCCTCGGCACGTGGCAGCGGGTGCTCTTCCTCGAGCTCGACCGGGAACGAGACCGCCGCTGGCTCGTCCAGGTCGTCGGCTCCTAAGCCCGCAAGACCTCCTCCGGCTCCGTCACCAGACCCGCCTCGGGGTCGAACTCGAAGATCCAAAACGGGCGTCCTGTGACCGGCACGCCCACGTTGAAGACCGGAACGCCGTCGATCGACCCGGCAAAGGTGCCCGCGTGGCCGTGTCCGTGGAAGACGGCGTCGGGGCGATGCTCGGCGATCGGTCGAGCCAGGCGGTCGCTCCCCAGGAACGCCCAGATCGTCTGCCGCTCGCCTTCGAGGGTCGTCGTCGTCGGCGAGTAGTGCATGAGCACGATGCGGATGGGGCAGTCCGCCACCGCTCGGAACCCCCGGTCGATCGCCTCGACCTCGGCACTCGTCTCCGCGTAGACCCGGCGTAGGAGCGGCTCGCCGAAGTCCGGGAGCTGGGCGTCCGGGAAGCCGCCGATGAACCCTTTCGTCCCGACGATGCCCACGCTCGTCCCGCCGACCTCGACGCGCGCAGAATCGCGCTCGAGCACCTGGATCCCGCCCCCGCGGAGCGTGGCGACGATCTCGTCCCGCCGGTCGGCATGCCAGTCGTGGTTTCCGAGGACGGCCAACACCGGGACACCGATTCCGCCGGTGATGTCGGCGAGGACCGCCGCCTGCTCCGGCTCGCCGTAGGTGGTCAGATCGCCCGCGAGCAGGATCAGGTCCGCCTGCTGTTCCGCCTCCACAAAGGCGGCCCCGAGCCTGGATCGCTCCTCCTCGGAGCAATGGATGTCGCCGGCCGCCGCGACCCGGACCCGCATCTCCGCTTGATTGCCCAAAGCGGCGGAAGGGTAACGAGACCCCCATGGCGGAGGAACAACCGTTCCAGGAGCTCAGGGAGAGTCTCAAGCGCGCCGCCGGGGCGCTTCGCGAGGCCGACGTTCCGTTTCTCCTCGGCGGCGGCATGGCGATCTGGGCGCGCGGCGGGCCGGCGACGAGCCACGACCTCGACTTCATGGTCCGGCCTGGAGACGCCGAACGCGCGCTCGCGGCGCTCGGACGCGCGGGAATGCGCACGGAGAAGCCGCCCGAGGGATGGCTCTACAAGGCCTGGGACGGCGATGTGCTCGTCGACCTCATCTTCGAGCCCGTCGGCGAGCACGTCGATGACGCGATGTTCGCCCGCGCCGAGGAGCTCGAGGTCAACGCGGTGCCCATGCTCGTTATGTCGATCGAGGACGTGATGGTCATGAAGCTCAAGGCCCTGGACGAGCACGACCTCGACTACGAGCGGCCGCTCGAGTTCGCACGCTCGCTGCGCGAGCGCATCAACTGGCAGAACGTCCGGGAACGGACGAACGGCTCGCCCTTCGCGACCGCGTTCTTCGCGCTCGTCGAGGAGCTCGGGATCGTTTCCGATTAACGACTAACGGAATATGTTGAGCAGCGCCGCGAAGACGTTCGTCGTCGGCGGCACCACGCCTGGCTGCCGCTGGATGTCATTGAGTTGGCAGGAGTTGAGCGGATCCGCGATCGGTGTCTGCGCGGGGAACTGATCCGGTCCGTGCGCGTTGACCGCGGCGTGTCGATCGATCGCCTCCCAGGTTCCCTGGAACGCGTCCGCTGTGGCCGCTGTACTGCAGGCGGTGAACTGGAGTGCGCCGATTGCCAGCGTTCCGAGGTTCGAGCGCCGCCGAAGGGTCATCTGCGCCTGGAGCGCCTTGACCTGAGTCTGCAGCGCTTTCACCTGCCTCTGGAGGACCTTTGTCTGCTTTGCCAACCGGCGCTCGGTCGGCGTCGCGCCTGAGGCCGGCGCGGCCACGGCGATCACGGCCACGAGGACGGCGATTGTGGACACGACTGCGGTCTTCACGAAAACCTCCCTGTCGAGAAAAGAAACCAGGGACAGGTTCAGCCTGTCCCTGGTGTAACTACGCCGGAGTGTACGCCGCTGGATGCGGGAAAGTCTCTGGGTTTCTGTAGCTTTCGACGCTGGTGGAAGCCGCCGCAGTCGTCCCGGACCCACGTCGCTGGCATGCGCTCGCACTCGTGTGCGTCGCGTTCTTCATGGTCGTTCTCGATGTGGCGATCGTGAACGTCGCGCTGCCCTCGATTCAGAAAGACCTCGGGATCTCCCAGAGCACGCTCCAGTGGATCGTCACGGCCTACTCGCTCGCCTTCGGCGGCTTCCTACTGCTCGGTGGGCGCGCGGCCGACATCTTCGGACGCCGGCGGGTCTTCATGATCGGCATGGTCATCTTCACGACGGGCTCGCTCGCCTGTGCACTCTCGAACAGTGGCACAGCACTGATCCTCTTCCGCGCCTACCAGGGCCTCGGTGCGGCCATCGTCTCCCCCGCCACGCTCGCGATCATCAGCGCCGCATTCAGGCACGGCGGGGCCGAGCGGAACAAGGCGTTCGGGATCTGGGGCGGGGTCGCAGGCAGCGGTGCTGCGGCGGGCGTGCTCCTAGGTGGGCTCCTGGTGGAATATCTCGGCTGGCCCTGGATCTTTGCGGTCAACGTCCCTGTCGGAGTCGCGATCTTCATCCTCGCTCCCTGGCTCATCGCCGAGGGCCGGGTCGAGGGTGTCGACCGCCGGACCGACCCGCTGGCCGCGGTGCTCGTGACAGCCGGACTGGTCTCGTTCGTCTACGCGATGTCGAAAGCGCCGGCCAACGGCTGGACCTCTGCGCGGACGATCGGCTTCACGGCGGTCGCGGTCGTGCTCGTGGCCGCCTTCTTCGTGCGTGAGTTCCGTACCGACGCGCCGCTCGTTCCGCTCTGGATCTTCCGGCTTCGGCCCGTGACGGTCGCGAACACCGTCGGTGCGCTCCTGGGCGGCGCGATCTTCGGCGGCTTCTTCCTGCTCACGCTGTACATGCAGCAGGTGCTGGGCTACTCGCCGCTGCAGGCAGGCGTCGCCTTCCTCGCGACCGCGGGGACCACGATTCCCGCTGCTGCGATCTCCCAGGGTCTCATCACGAGGATCGGCGTCAAGCCGGTGATGACGACGGGCCTCTTTCTCATGGCCTTCGCGTACCTGTGGTACACGCAGCTGCCCACCGAAGGCCACTTCTGGACGAATCTCTTCATTCCGTTCTTCGCGAGCGGGTTCGGGCTGTCCTTCATCTTCATCCCGCTGTCGCTCTCCGCCCTCTCCGTCGTCGAAGACCGGATCGCCGGCGTCTCGTCCGGCCTGCTGAACACGTCCCAACAGATCGGCGGAGCGCTCGGCGTGGCGATCATGTCGACGATCGCGACGACTCACACGACGACGCTGCTGAAGGAAGGCAAGTCCCAGCCGGAGGCGTTGACCGGCGGCTTCACGTTGCCCTTCTGGGTCGCCGCCGGCTTCATGGTGCTCGGGGCACTGATCACCATCATCGTGCTGCGGAACCGCGACGTCCCGGTCTCGCAGGCCGCCGCAGAGGCCGTCTAGACGAGCCGCCGTTCGAGGTACGCGGCGAGCCGCGTCAGCGGGAACGAGATCAGAAAGAAGATCACCATCACGGCGCCGTAGATCTGGAGTGCGTGGGGGTCGCCGCCCTCGACGGACGGCGTCGTTGGATCCACCGTGGGGAAGGACAGTCGCTCCGTGGAGCGCTCGGCGGTGCTGCGTCGACCTGGACTGGCTGACGGGCCGCAGGGATCTCCCAAGCTTGAGGCTCTCGCTCGGCTCCAGCGGACGGGACCTGAGCGTGCGTGCTGAGGGCGGTAAGGCGCTCGCCGTCGTGGACACGCGCAGCTTCGAGGCCGCACTTCCTGTCTCCGAAGCACACCGCTGGCCGACCGGCGTGCTCGTCTTCGCCGTGCTCATGACCGGGGTCGTGCTCGTCGACGGCGCGGTGCGCATCCGCGGTCGAGCACCTTCCACCGTCTGACTACGCTCCCGGGCGGTGAAGCTCGCCCTGCTCGCACTTGCTGCGCTGTCGCTAGGAGTCGCTTCGCCGGCGCCGCGCTTCCAGAGCGCCGTCTCGCCGGTCACCAGAGCCGACCTTCGCTACTCCTACCGTCCCGGCTGCCCAGTCGACCCTGCGCAGCTGCGGCTCGTGCGCGTGAGCTATTGGGGATTCGACCGGCGCGCTCATCTCGGGTCGATCGTCGTCAGGGCGACCGCCGCACACGACATCGTCTCCGTATTCCGGAGGCTCTATGGCGCCCGCTTCCCCATCCGCCGGCTGCGGCCGATCGACGCCTACCGGGCGAGTGACGCCAGATCGATGGCTGCGGACAACACCTCCGCCTTCAACTGCCGCTATGCGATCGCGCCGGGCCCGCGCCGATGGTCGTCGCACGCCTACGGCCTTGCGATCGACGTCAACCCCGTGGAGAACCCCTACCTCGACCGCGGCGTCGTCCGGCCTCCTTCGGGCCGCCGGTATCTCGACCGGTCCCGGCGGCGCCCAGGGATGGCCCTTTCGGGCGGCTTCCTAGTGCGCGCCTTCGCCGCCGTCGGCTGGTCCTGGGGCGGCACGTGGGGCTCTCCCGACTACCAGCACTTCTCCGCCACCGGTGGCTAGGCGGGTCGGCGGGAATGCGTCATTTCCAGGTGACCTCAGGGAATCCATAGGGTTCGAGCGATGGTCGAGGAAGCACACCTCGAAACGGTCGACTCCGGCCTCGCGCCGGTCAGCGACGGCTGGTTCGTCGTCAACGCTCGTGACGCTGCATGGCTGACGAACGACGCGTTCGGCGCCGAGTGCGTCTTCGAGGGCGACAAGCCGGTGCTGCGCCGGCGTCCCGACCTGCCGGTGCACAAGTTCGACCAGCTTGGCTATTCCCTGACGGTGCTCGAGCCCGGGCAGCCGAGTGGCCTCTACCACGCCGAGTCGAACCAGGAGAACTTCCTCGTCCTCGCCGGCGAATGTCTGCTGCTCGTCGAGGGAGAGGAGCGTCGGCTACGCGCTTGGGACTTCTTTCATAGCCCGCCTGGCACCGAGCACACCTTCGTCGGCGCCGGAGACGGGCCCTGCGTGATCTTCATGGCCGGCCGTCGACACCCGGACCGGAGCATCGTCTACCCGAGCTCGGAGCTCGCGCGCCGCCACGGCGCAGGGGTCGAGACGGAGACGCCGTCGGCCCGGGACGCCTACGCACCGTTCCCGCACTGGCAACCGGAGCGGCCGAAGAACTGGGACAAGCTCCCGTGGGCTAACCCTTCCGGCTGAGGCGCGCGAGAGCCGTTCGCGCGACGCGGCCCGCCAGCAGGTCTGAGGGGGCGCCAACCCCGCGCTGGTTCCACGTCAGGACGACTGCCACGAATGTTCCGCCGGGCCAGTAGACGAGACCGCCGTCGTGCCGGGCGCGCGTGATCCAGCCTGCCTTCTGCAGCACCGTCGCCTCGCGGGCGGAGACGAACCGGTCTAGCCAGCCCGTCGTCGTGTGGGCGAGCAGGTAGAGCAGATGACGCGCCTCGGTCGGGATGAAGCTGCCTCGGAAGCGCCTGGCCAGCTCGCCCTTGCCCTCGGCGGCGAAGTGGACGTCGCGGAGCAGCCGCGCGTAATCCCACGCCGTCGTCCGCTTCCCGACGAAACTCGGCTCGGCCGCCTGGACGAGGTAGCCGCCGTACATGTCCGTGTCATGGAGGCCGAGCGCCTGCAAGGTGGCGTTCACCCGCGCGGCGCCGCCGCTGATCGATCCGCCCAACCAGACGAGGAGTTCGTTCGCCGCCTTGTCGTCGGACGGGATCAGCATCTTGCGCAGCAGCCGGTCGACGCGGCTGCCGCGCCACGGCTTGCCGTGGAGGACCTTCAGCACTTCGACGGCGATCGCCACTTTCAATGTCGAGGCGGCCGGAAAGTGGGCGCGGACGTTCCAGGCCGCGAGTGCTCCGTCCCCGAGGTCCTGCACGAGGATCCCGCAAATGCCCGGAAACCCACGTCCGAGTGCACGCAACTCGCCCGCCAGCCGCGCGTCTTCGAAACTGCGGCCCGGTGGCCCGCGAGGCGCCGAAGCCCGTGGGAGCCCGAAGACGGGCTCGACCGCGGTTGCCGCACGCCGGCCGCGCTTGTCGACCGCGGCCACCGTCAGCCGGACATCTCTCGGCGGGAGCGCGACCCAGAAGTCGAATCTGGCGCGGCCGATCGGCTTCTCCGCCGCGACGCGCCCATCCACGGATACGACGATTCGGGTCGCCCCCGGGCCGGCGCGGCCCGCGATGCGGCCGAACGAGACCTCGTATGGGGCGGGTGTGACGAGCTCGGGCGCTACGAACGGCATCGCAAACGAGAATGACACGCGTGCAAGGGATCAGCGAACGCGTTTACTGGCTCCCGCCCGGACCGCCGGACCGGCCGTCGCTCTGCGCCGTCGCCGGCACGCGCCGGACGCTGCTGCTCGACGCCGGCTCGTCGGCGGCGCATGCCCGGCTCTTCCTCGAGGGGCTCGCGGCCGAGGACGTCGCTTCGCCGAGCCTCGTCGTCCTCACGCACTCGCACTGGGATCACGTCTTCGGCGCGGCGGAACTGCATGTCCCCGTGATCGCCCACACGCTGACGGCGCAGACGCTCCGGGAGCTGGCGGCGACCGACTGGAGCGACGAGGCGCTCGACCGGCGGGTCGCTGCCGGCGAGGTCTCAGCCGAGCACGCGGCGAACGTCAAGGAGGAGTTGCCGTCACCCCGCGAGGTCCGGGTCGCTCCCGCGGACATCGTGTTCCAGGACGGGCTCGACTTCGACCTCGGCGGCGTCACGGTCCGCGTCCGACACGTCGGCGGCGACCACGCCGCCGACTCGTGCGTGATGTATGTGGAGCCGGATCGCATCCTCTTCCTCGGCGACAGCCTCTACGAGGCTCCGTCGGGCGGGTACACCTCCGAGCAGGTCTCCCGACTCGGCGAGCAGGTCCTCGCCTTCGGCGCCGAGCTCTTCGTCGAGGGCCACAGCGAGACGGTTCTCGCCCGCCCCGAGATCGACGAGATCTTGAGCGAAGCTAACCGGACAGCGGCACGATGAAGCGCCGGTAGGCCGCGCGGCTCTTCGGTTTCGTGCCGAGGTCGTAGCGCCCCCCGGCCGGGCCGTTGAAGAAGCTGATGAAGCGCACCCGGCGGTGCGTCCGGACGAACCCCGCGAACGCCTTGATGAACGACGGATCGTCGATCGTCAGGCCCCACTCCGGGAACATGAACGGCTTGGTGCGATACGCCTTGTAGAGCTCCTCTGTGCGGTGGAATGCGTACACGCCGCTCGTGTCGTAGTAGTTGTTCCCGTAGGCGTCGAAGTACTTGAGGCCGGGGAAGTAGTCCCGGAAGTGGTTGCCGCGCACGTCAGGCACGCCGACGGCGAGCGGGTTCCAGATCACCGTCATGTTCGGATAGCGGTTGACGGGCACGTCGGTCTTCACGCCGGGCATCCCGAGGGCGCGCAGCCGAGCGGTCATCGCCTTCGCCGTGCCGCCGTGCATAAGGATGTAGATCCGCTGGAACGCCTTCCGGTACCAGGCGGTGGTTCTCCCGCCTCGTTTCGGGCGCCCGTTGGCGTAGAACGCGCAATAGGGGTTCCGCTCGTTGTTCATCTCGGCAAGCGGACGGATGTAGACGGGCTTCGCCGCCTCGGCGATCGCGAGCGCCAGGCCGATCAGATGCGCGTCGCCCTTGCCGCGCGCGATGCCCTGCGGCGTGATCCCGCCGCCCTTCGCGGTCTTCAGCGTAATGTGCGGCCGCTCACGGAGGCTCCCGAGGAAGTAGCTGTACGGCGAGCCCCAGGAGCGGCCCTGATCCCAGGCGAGGTACGTCAGGCCGGAATCGGTCCGCTGACCGGTGAGGCGGTCGAAGCGATCCGTGTTGCCGTATGCGCCAAGCGGGATCGCCTGCGCTGCCGCGACGAGCGTGAGGCCGACGAGCACGGCGACGCAGGCCGCGAGACGGCGTGCAAACACGCGGCCCACAGTACAACGGAGGCCGCTTGACTCAAAGGCCGGGAGGGCGGATTCTCAGGGCGGTGCACCGATGCCGCCTGATCATCGTGCTCACCGTTCTGATGGGGGCAAGCGCCCTGCTTGCCACCGCCGTCCAAGCCGCCGCTCCGGTCAAGAAGATCGCCAGCTACTGCACGCCGAAGCGGGACATCTGCTACGGGATCGTGCTCAAGCGCGGCGTCGCCGTGTACTTCGAGGTGACGACCGAGCGGCATTACTTCGGCTGGTATCGACTGTGTGTCAGCGGCGGGGCCGGGCTCTGGCGCTGCAACGTGTATCGCCTGCGGCGCGTCGGCTGGCTCGCGACGTCGTCCGTGAGCTTCAGTCGGCAGTACCGCGACGTCGGGCCCGGCCCGTATCGCGTGAGGTGGAGCCTCGGACGGCGGCCGCTCGGGCCGATCCTTCGCTTTCAGCTCAACTGAACGTGACGAGCGGGTCGTTCATGCGGCTGGCGCCGGCCTCGCAGTCTCGGCGCGGTCCCGCGGCCAGGCGCGGACAGCCGACCCGAGCGAAGTCGCCGTCGGTCACGACGGCGAGCGTCTTCCCAAGCCAGCGGTAGCAGGCTGAGCGGGTTGCTCCGGCGAAGAGCCCGCAGCGGCGGATCAGCCGGACAAGGGTGGCCGACGACGACCCGAGCAGATTCTGGACCTTCGTCCCGCGGATGCAGCTCGCGGCGCCCGCTGGATCGCGAAGGCCGGCACAGATCTGCAGCTGCACTTCCGGATCGGGCGGCCCGATCACGGAGCCCGCCGTGATGCACGCCTCGCGCTGCAGGCCCTCCAGCCCCTGGCAGAGCGCGTCCAGGTCAGCGGGCGACTCGACCGTGAAGCCTTTCGGGCGGTTGTCGATGAACGCTCGGTACCAGCAGGGCCGCACGAAGACGGGCCGCTGCGACGCGCAGAGCGTGCGGGGATCGGTCACGGCGTCCTGCGAGACCCGCGCATCGTCGGCACCGATCACGGCGAACCAGTAGTCGTGGAAGGCGCCCTGGGCGCAGTCGGGCGCCGCCCGAGCACCGAGCGCGCGACAGAGGCCGAGCGCCGGCTCGAGGCGGTCGGCGTAGATGCGCATGAACGCGTGCCCGAACCCGTGCACGCAGCTGTAGCGCTGGTAGCGCGTTCGGGCTGCCGCGCACACGGAAGCCGCCGCCCGCGGCTGCCTCGGATCGATGTCCGGGGCGACTCCGGTTACGAGCCCATGCGCGAAACCAGCGGTGCAGCCGGGATCGTTGCCCCGCGGCAGGTAGTCCATGAGCGTCGCGAGGGTGACGCCCGCGTCGCGGGCGTAGGTGCGCCCGACCGTGTGCATGAGGCCGTGGCAGTTCGACAGCAGAAAGCCGCCGGCCTTCCACGCAGAGTCGGCAATCGCCTCCACCGTCGGCCGCGGATCCTCACTCCCGGCGACCATCAACGTGAACTCGCGCGTGTAGCAGGCTCGCGCCTGGGCGTCGGAGAGGCCGCGGCACAGGCTGCCGGCACTCGCCGGCGAGGCAGCCGCGGGCTCCTTGCCACGCGCCCCGATCACGAGGACGGCCACGATCAGCCCGGCCGCGAGGATGCCCGAGCCCACGACCACGAGGATGCGACGGGCGACCCGCCGTTGCGGGCCGCCCGTCATCGGATTCCTAGTGCTTTGGCGCAATCACGAAGACCTTTTGGCCCTTCGAGACGTTGCCCTTCATGTCGGTGGCGATCCACCTGAACTTCGTCTTCTCGGTGATGTGGAACACCTGTCCGGGCTCACGCGGTCCCGTCGAGTCCCAGAGCGGAGACGACTCCGTCGGCTTCGACCCATCCGTCGTGTAGCGGATCACCGACGGCTCGTTGACGTAGACGAACGTCGTTTCGATGGGAGTCTTCGAGTGCGTCGGCCCCGGCATGTCGACTTCGGGCGGCGTCGTGTCGAACGCATAGTCGTACGCCGACTCGAGGAGCCCGTAGTTGCCGGCGGCGAACTCGAGCGCTTCCTGCTTCCCCTCCGTCGCGTAGTCGGGCTGGAAGCCGACACCCGACTGGAGCGTTCCACCCGCGAGCACCGCACCCGCCGGATGGGCCAGCGTGAGCGGCGCCGTCAGGATGACGTTCGGATTCGGGCTCAGAGGATTCGGATTCACGATCGAGGCAACGATGGCGATCTCCTCGTTCGCAGTGCCCGCGTCGACCTTGATCGTGTCGCCTTCGCTGAACCCGGTCCGGTTCGCGGCTCTGATCGCCGTCGCTCCCGCCGCGGAGGCGACCGACAGCGTCGTGTTGACGAACCGGTCGGCCCCCGTCTCGAAGCTGTAGGCGATGACGTCGCGGTTGTACCAGTGCTCGTCGGCGCTGTTCCCGGCCGCCGAGTACAGGACGTCCGCGATCGGCCCAGTCCGCTCCGGGAGGATGGCCGTGTTCCTGACCTCCTTGATCCGGTTGAGGATCCTGTCGCCGGCGAGGAAGAAGTACTTCTCGACGCCGATGTTCGGGTGAACGGCGGCCCCCTCGCCCCGGTCGGGCAAGTAGGCGCCCGGCGACCACATGAAGTAGCCCCCGAAGCTGTGGATGTTGTTCGAGAACTTGATGTTCGAAAACGTGTCCGCGACCCAGAGCTCGTTCTTGATCTCAGGCTCGGACGCCTCACTCGGGCCCGCATAGACGTCGCTCGTGCACGAGGTCGAGGCGCCGATGTAGCCGTCGAAAAGGGTCGCGAACGTGTTGTTGCGGTTCAGGTCGACGCCCCAGGCGTTGCGGGACGCCGGGTCGCTGTTGGTGTACGGCAGTCCGGTTCCCGGATTGATCCGCGGCGACCAGAAGTTCATCGCGAACGGATCGTCGGTGGACTTGCCGCCCTCGACGCAGTGGTTCGTCATGTTGCGCCGCTGCTGCGAAAAGTTGTGGATCGAGTAGTGGGCGCCGTCCGGGTTGGACGACGGCAGGATGAAGATGTCGAGGTTGTCGACGAGCTTCCGCGTCTCCTCGTCGATCGCGTAGTTCCGCAGCAGCTCCTCGGCGGTCTCGAGGCAGGTCAGCGGCGTCGCCCACTCACGTGCGTGCTGCTGGCAGTAGAGGAAGACGCCGACCTTCGAGCCGTCACGCTCCTTCCCGATTCGCATGACGGAGTACTGGAACGGCCCGCGCGGGACGTGGGCGTTCGTCGCCGTGGTCAGGAAGTCGGACAGGTTGACCTTCGCGCGGGGTTGGACGATCCCGGCTCCCGCGTTGCCGCGATAGGTCAGCGCGACGACGAGCATGCTCGCGCCGGGCGAGCCGTTGATTGCCGAGACCACCTGCGCGGCGGTGCTCGACAGCGCACCGGTGGCGTCCGTTCCCAGGTTGACGACGATGTCCTTCCCGGTGACCTGGACGCTCAGCGGCGAGTTCGGGACGCCGGGGTTGAGGAACTCCGCGGTGATGTCGTTGCCGCCTTCATGGCCCCACGCGCGGGAGGTCAGGACGACGGCCTGGCTCTGCGCCGTCGCGCCGGGAGGAGAGTTCCCCGGCGGCGTCGTGTTGCCCGCCATCGTCGCCTGTGCCCGTCGCTGGTAGCCGTTCGTCTTGTACGGAAGGGCGATCAGCTCGGAGATGTTCGGGAACTCGGCTTGAAGCGCTGCGAAGCGCGCATAGACCTCGGTCGGATCCATGTAGCGCGTCGTGAAGTCCCGAATGAAGCCGGAGCCCATCGGCGGGATGCCGCCGCCCAGCCACGTCTCGACCGGAGCCTCCTTCGTCATGCCCGTGCTCGAGCCGATACGGATCATCGTCGGCCGAGCGGGATCCGTGGTGCCGGCGTCGCCGATCCGGACCAGCTCGCGATGCTCGATGTAGGTGTCCGGCGTCGTGTCCGGATCGATGTTGACGCTCATCGTTCTCGGGATCGAGTCGATCGGGGTCCCCGGCCCGCTGTTCCAGGACAGGGACAGCGTCGGCCCGGTGTAGACCGAGCCCGTCGGCTCCACGGTGGCAAGACGGTCCTTCGCCTCGACCGACAGGAACCGGCCCGCGTAGTTCTCGAAGTAGTCGACCCGAAGGACGACTATCTCGTCCGAGTGGCTCTGGACCGAGACGGGATTGTCGAGGGCGGCTGCGGCGGCTCGGTTCTCCACCCGTGCCTCCGCCTGCCGCGCCGCAGTTCGCGCCCGCCACGTGGCGGGGCCCTCGATCGTGGTGCCGATGTCGTAGCCGGCCGCCTCGAGCGCTTGAAGCTCCTCCTCCGTGCCGAAGACGGTCACGGTCACCGAGCCGTCCCCGTTCTGACGGAGGTAGTGGTCGTTGAAGTCAACGCCGTACGACTCCGCCTCGAACTGCAGTCGCACGGCGGCCGCTTTGCTCGCCAGATCGACCTCGACCAGATTCTCGCCCTGGTTCGGGTCGATGCCGCGTTCTTCGCCGGCCGCCGCCGCCCCGACGGCAACTGCCAACGAGCACAGCATGAGCGCGGCCAGCGTTCTCCACATGGCCCTGAAGCTCATACGAGTCCCCCTCTCATGAACTGCGGCTAGGGATCAGTTACTGATCCCGGCCGGAACCATGCCAAATCAGGGCTCGGGGTGCGGTTCAGGCTCCTGGTAGAGGCCGACAACGTTCCCGGCCGGGTCGCGGAAGCGCGCGGTGATCTCCGGCGCATCAACTCCGATCGGCTGCACGATCTCGCCCCCGTAAGCGATCACGGCGTCGACGGCGGCAGCCGCATCCTCGACCCAGATATAGAGCAGGAGTCCGGGTTCGGTCGCCGGCGGCCGGCCGGTCACCCACGCGCCGCTGACTTCGCCCGTCGTGTCGTCGAACGCGGTATTGCCGTCTCCACGCTGCCTGAGGGTCCAGCCGAAGACGTCTCGGTAGAAGGCGGCCGAGAGCTCGACGTCGATCGCCGGGATCTCGACGTAACAGATCTTGCCGTTGGCCAGTGTCGGTGGCATCGGAATCACGCCGGCAGCGTGATGCTCCCGTCCTCTGCGATCGTCCAGTGCGGGTTGTGGGCGACCTCCCACGGATGCCCGTCGGGGTCGACGAAGACGCCCGAGTAGCCGCCCCAGAAGGTCTCCGCCCCCTCGCGTGCGATCCGTGCGCCCGCGCGACGGGCTTCGTCGATCACGGCGTCGACTTCTGCGGGCGAGCTGACGTTGTGCGCCAGCGTGACGCCGCCCCACGCGCCGCCGTCCTCGACTCCGGAGTCCTCCGCAAGCTGATCGCGGCCCCAGAGCGCGACGATCATTCCGCCCGACTGAAAGAACACGACGTCGTCCTCCGGCTCGGCGCGCGTCTTCCAGCCGAGCGCTTCGTAGAAAGCGCGGGCCCGGGCCAGGTCAGTGACTCCGAGCGTGATGAGGCTGAGGCGTTGCTCCACCGCCGCATCCTCGCATAGCGTCTCGGCCGTGACGGCGCAGCATCTCGGCCTGATCCTCCCGAACTACGGCGACGCGCTCGAGGCCGAGCGGCTGGCGAGCGTGGCGATCGCTGCGGAGGAAGCCGGCTTCGACTCGGGGTGGGTCACCGACCACGTGATCGTCCCGCCCGAGCATGCGCCGATCTATGGACGGATCACCGAAGCGCTCGTGTCGCTCGGCTTTCTCGCCGGGCGCACACGCCGGCTGCAGATCGGCGTCTCTGCGCTGGTCGTCCCGCAGCGCAATCCGCTCGTCGTGCTCAAGCAGCTTGCGACGCTCGACTTCCTTTCGGGCGGCCGGCTGGTGACCGCTGTCGCAGCAGGCTGGATGGAAGGCGAGTTCCGGCTGCTCGGCGCGGACTTCGCGCACCGCGGCCGGGTGTTGAACGAGTGGCTGGAGCTCGCGCAGTCGGCGTTCGACGGTGGCGAGGGCTGGCTGGATCCGGCTTTCGTACGGCCCGCTGGGCCGGAGCTCTGGGTCGCCGGTGTCTCGCGAGCGACGCTGCGACGTGCGGCGAGGACGGGTGTCTGGCACCCAGTTGCGCTGCCTCCGGACGAGCTGCGCCCGATGGCCGAGGAGCTCCGCGAGAGGCGGCCCGACAGCCGCGTGATCCTCCGGATCGGCGTCTACCTGCAGAACGAGCCAAGACAGGGGACTGACGAACGCGGCCGCCATGCGATCGCTGGCCCGCCAGAGTGGATTGCCGAGCGCCTCGCCGAGTACAACGAAGCTGGTTGCAACGGCTTCGTCGTCAACCTTGACCACGAGGCGCCAGACCTCGAGGATCGCGTTCACCGCTTCGCCGCCGACGTCCGGCCGCTGATCGCATTGCAATGATCCCGGGTAGAGGGATCGGATGAGACCCGAGCTGCCCCAGGCGGTCGGCCGCCTGCGAGACGAACTCTCTGCCGTGCGCCTGGAGCTCGAGGTTCCCGGCGCAGCCGACGCGCGCCGTACCCGCGACGACCTGGTCGCGCAGGCCGACGACTACCTCCTCCCGCGCCTCCGCCAGATGGACGCGCCGGTGCTGATGGTCGTCGGGGGGTCGACCGGCGCCGGGAAGTCGACACTCGTGAACAGTCTTGTGGGCACGATCGTGAGCCCGGCGGGCGTCCTCCGCCCGACGACCCGTGCGCCGGTCCTCGCCTGTAACCCGGACGATCGGCGCTGGTTCGAGGACGATCGGATCCTCCCGCACGTCGCGCGCTCGACCGGAGGTCAGGCGGCGCCCGGAACGCTCCAGCTCGTGTCGCAGCCTGCACTTCCTCCGGGGCTCGCGCTGCTCGACTCGCCCGACATCGACTCGGTGCTCGCGGAGAACCGAGCGCTCGCGAACCAGCTCCTGACGGCCGCCGACGGCTGGCTGTTCGTGACGACGGCGCTGCGCTACGCCGACGCAGTGCCGTGGGAGTTCCTGCGCGCCGCGCGCGACCGCGGCACGGCGATGTCCGTCGTCCTCAATCGGGTTCCCGAGGACGCCGCGCGCGAGGTGACGAGCCACATGAGCGAGATGATGCGGACGCAGAACCTCGACGCGGATCTGCTCGTCGTCCCGGAGGTCGAGCTCGAGGACGGGTTGATCCCACGCCAGGCGCTCGCGCCGGTGCGACGGTGGCTGGACGGGCTCGCCGCCGACACGCAGGCCCGGACCGAGCTGATTCGGCGGACTTTGACCGGCGCACTGGCGAGCCTTCCCGCCCGCGCGGGGACGGTCGAGCGCGCCGTCGCCGACCAGCTCGCGGCCGCCGCAGAGCTTCGAGCCGAGACCGATCTGGCCTACGCAGGCGCGCGGCGCGAGATCGAGGATGCGTTGCGAAGCGGCTCCCTCCTTCGGGGCGAGGTGCTGGCGCGCTGGCATGAGGTCGTCGGAACCGGCGACGTGATGCGGGCGCTCCAGACGCGGATCGGATCGGCCCGCGACCGCCTGAAGAACATCATCACCGGCAAGCCGGGCGCCGACGAAGAGCTCCGCGTCGCGGTGGAGCACCGCGTCGAGGCCGTGATCGTGGCGGCCGGGGAACGGGCTGCCGAACGCGTCTCGAAGGCGTGGCGCGAGCGTGTGCCGGGTCGGGCGCTGCTCGAAGCAACGCCCGAGCTCGCCCGCGCAGCGGAGCGCCTGAGAGCCGACGCGGAGGAACAGGTCCGCGAGTGGCAGGGCTTCGTCATGGACCTCGTGCGCCGCGAAGGCGAGTCCAAGCGGATGTCGGCACGCCTGGCATCGCTCGGCATCAACGGCGCCGGACTGACGGTGATGCTGGGCGTCTTCGCGCAGACCGGAGGCCTCACGGGGCTCGAGGTCGTCGTCGCCGGTGGGACGTCGGCTTTGGGACAGAAGGTCCTGGAGGCGATCTTCGGCGATCAGGCGGTTCGCGAGCTCGCCGCCGAGGCGCGCCGTGACCTGGTCGAGCGAGCGGACGAGATTCTCCGGGCCGACGCGGCGCGCTTCGACGCCCTGGTCGAGGGCGCGGCGACCGAAGCGGAGGGCCTCGCTCGGCTCCACGCGGCGATCGACGCGATCAGACGCGCTTGGTGAGCAGCGACTTCGACCGCAGGCTGACGGCCCTCGCCGAAGCGGGGCAGCTCGCGGACGGCCGGCTCGAGCCTGAAGCGGTCGAGCGAGCCCGCGCCGTGACCGAGAAGGCAGGAGCGCGGCTCGGTCTCGACATGGAAACGACGGTCGTCGCGCTTGCGGGGCCGACCGGCGTCGGGAAGTCGCTGCTCTTCAACGTGCTCTCCGGAACGGATCTCGCGACGGTTGGCCGTAGGCGGCCGACGACGTCCGAAGGCCAGGCAGCGGTTTGGGGCAACGGCGGCGACTCGCTGCTCGAGTGGCTCGACATCGGACGGCGCCACCGCCTGGACGACGGCGCGCTCAAGGGCCTCTTGCTGTTGGACCTGCCTGACTTCGACTCGGTCGAGACGGCCCACCGGCTCGAGGTCGACCGGATCGTCGAGCTCGCCGATCTCGTCATCTGGGTCGTCGAGCCGCAGAAGTACGCCGACGCGTCGCTGCACGAGCGCTACCTCCGGCCGCTGCGAACGCACGGAGCGGCGATGGCGGTCGTGCTCAACCAGGCAGATCTCCTTTCGGCGGACGAGATCGCCGTCTGGCGGGACGATGTCTCCAAGCTCCTGCAAGGTGACGGCCTGGCCGCGATGCCGGTGCTGGTCGTCTCAGCGAGGACGGGCGCGGGGCTCGACGCGCTCCGCCGTCTCCTCACCGAGCGGGTCGCGGCCCGCACCGCCGCTGTCGCGCGACTCGACGCGGATGTCAGGTCCGCCGCACAGGCACTGCGGGAGCTGTCCGGTGATGGACGGCCCGCCGGCGTCCAGCGCGCCGATCGCGCGAGGCTCGTGTCCGCGCTCGAGGAGGCGGGCGGCGTTCCGCGCGTCGTCCGTGCGGTCGACGCCGCGCATCGCCACCGAGGCACGCTCGCGACCGGCTGGCCCTTCGTCCGCTGGGTGCGCCGCTTGAGGCCTGATCCCCTCCGCCGATTCCGGCTACGAGATCGCACCAAAGGGGGAGCGCCGGAGCCGGGTCGCACCTCCCTCCCATCCCCAACCGAGGTTCAGCACGCCCAGGTCGCGACGGCGACGCGGGCCCTGGCGGACGGCGCGGCCGGCAACCTTCCGGCGCCATGGCCGACGCTCATCCGCAACCGGGCCACGGAGAACGAGGGGCGAATCGCCGACCGCCTCGACCGAGCAGTGAGCAGCGCAGACCTTCGCGTCACCCGGCCGCACTGGTGGACCGTTGCGTCCCTCCTCCAGCGGCTGCTCGCCGCAGCAGTCGTCGTCGGAGCCCTCTGGCTCATCGTGCTCGGCGTCCTCGCGTGGCTCCGAGTGGACGACGTGATTCCGACACCCGAGCTGAATGGGGTTCCGGTTCCAACGCTCCTCCTAGTGGGAGGGACCGTGGCCGGGATCTTTTTCGCGCTCCTCGCCCGGATCGCGAACGGCGTCGGCGCACAGCGACGCTCGCGGAGGGCCGGTCGCGCGCTACGACGAGAGGTGGAGGAGGCCGCGCAGGAGCTCGTGATCGGTCCGGTAGAACAGGAGCTCGAGGCGCACGAGCGGCTGCGCAAGCTGCTCGCGGACGCGGCCTAGCTGCAGTGGGAGCGCGGGCGCGCGATGTCCGCGAGGAGCCGGGCGAGCACTGCCGGGGCACTCGGCAATGCGAAGTGATCGACGCCGGGATTGTCCGTCAGGCTGAAGTGGAAACAGGGCATCGCTGACCACACCTGGACAGCGTCGTTGGTGATGTCCTCCTGATTGATGTCTCCGTCGCGAGTGAAGAGAGGATTCGAGCCGTCGATTACCTGGCCGACTGACAGGTCGTTGAGGCCGATGCCGACGACGGTGTCGATCCCGGAGCCTTTCTCTGCATAGACGTCCACGTTCGGGAACGCCGAGGGATCGGCGAACTCGACGAAGCCGATGTAGTTGTCCGCGATCTCCTTAGCCCACGAAAGGCCGGCGTCGTCGAAGAGCCCCCGGTAGTCCGCCGGGGTGTACGACTTGCCGCTGGAGGCGTCAGTCACGACGGTCTCGAGGCTGTCGAAGATGCGCGGGTCGGATGCGCTCATGTAGCTCGACGGGTTCCTCAGCATCATCTCCGCGCCGGCCAGAGCGGTCTCCTGCGTCGTGGGCAATGTGAAGTCGCTGACGT
>DASSCT010000037.1:0-6022 GCA_035697545.1 Gaiellaceae bacterium
GCACCAGCTCGGCGGTCGCCAGACCGGGGTCGAGCGCTCCCGACTCGAGCCGCCTCTCGAGCTGCGCTCGGGCCGACACCTTGAGCTCCTCGAGCCACTCAGGCCTGAAATACCAGTTGTCGGATTGCACGAGACCCCGAAGGCCCACCATGAGCTCGGCCGGCGCCAGGACACCGCGGGCTCGCAGCGAGTCCTCCGTCTGCGGCTCGTGCGTCAGTTCTCTCGCGATCGATACCGAATCACCTCCTTTCAACACCTCGAGCTGATCGAGCTCGAGCCTTCGCGGCGGAGCGGGGTCGAGGACGATCGCGCCGCCGACCGTCTTCCGTGTCCGGAGAACGACTCGGTCTCCCCGGGCGGCGACCACGGCCTCGCTCAGCCGTAACTGAGCGTAGTTGCCGCGTCGGACAACACGAGCAGAAACGCTTGCCGAGCCGAGAAGAACCGTGACGGCGGGCGGGATTCCGTCGCCCTGAAGCACAGCGCCGAGCCGATACGTGACCGGATAGGTGCCGGGCTCCACCAGCGCGTCGCCGCGTCGCAGCTCGGTCCGTGCAACGTTAGGCAACGCAACGGCGACACGCTGACCCGCATCGGCCCGCTCCACGGGAGCGTCGTGCACCTCAACGCCGCGGATTCGCACCTCCCGTCCGGCAGGCTCCAAGCGCAAGGTGTCGCCGGCGGCGACCGACCCGGACCAGAGCGTTCCCGTCGCGACGGTGCCCGTACCCGGGATCGTGAACGCCCGGTCAATCCAGAGGCGTGTCGGCCAGTCTGCGCTTCTCCGCACTGCGCCGTCCGCGGCCCGCCCGAGCGCCTCGCGCAGCTGTGCCAGCCCCTGGCCTTTCTTCGCGCTGACCGTGACAACCTCGGCGCCCGGGACGAGCGCCTGCGCCTCCGCGACGGCCGCCCGGAGACGCTGTGAGCTGACCGCATCCGCCTTCGTCACTGCCACGACGCCGCGCTCGATCCCGAGCAGACGGAGGATCTCGAGATGCTCATGCGTCTGCGGCCGCGGGCCCTCGGCCGCATCGATCACGAGCAGGAAGAGGTCGACCCCGCTCGCGCCCGCGACCATGTTGCGCACGAACCGCTCGTGGCCGGGAACGTCGATCAGCGAAAGCCGACGCCCGTCCAGGAGCTCCAGCGGCGCATAGCCGAGGTCGATCGACAGCCCGCGACGCCGCTCCTCTGGAAGGCGGTCGGTGTCCTTGCCGGTCAGGGCCCTGACGAGCCAGGTCTTGCCGTGATCGACGTGGCCGGCGGTCCCTACTGTGAGCGGCACGCGAGAACCGCCTCGGCGACCTGGTCCACCTCGCCGTCGGACAGGGCGCGGCAATCCAGAAGCAGGCGCCCGTCGCGAACGATGCCGATCACGGGCGGCTCGCCGGTCCTGAGCCGAGGGCCAAGCCCCTCCTCGACCGCGCAGGCGAAGCTCGGAAGCTCGGTGAGCGGAAGCGCTCCGCCGCCCACGCGAGCGACGGTCTCTTCGACGACGCCGTCGACCGAGCCCGCGAGCCGTTCCGCGCGAGCGCGGACGGCGGCCGCTGGCTCCACGAGCATCCGGAGAACCGGCACCTCGCGAAACGCCCGGCCGGGCTCCTCGTAGAGTGCGAGCGTCCCCTCGAGCGCGGCCAGCGTGAGCTTGTCCGCACGAACTGCCCGCTGGAGCGGGTGGCGCCGCAGCCGCTCCACGAGCTCCGCCCGGCCGACGAGGATCCCCGCCTGCGGCCCGCCCAGCAGCTTGTCTCCGGAGAAGGACACGAGGTCGGCGCCGGCCTCGAGGCTCTCGCGGACCGACGGCTCGTCCGGCACATGCTCGAGGGCGCCCGAACCGAGGTCGTCGACCAGCGGAATCCCGTGACGCCGCGCCACGCGGGCCAACTCCTCCACCGTCGGCAGCTCGGCGAATCCGACGACCCGGAAGTTTGACTGGTGCACGCGCAGGAGGACAGCCGTCTCTTGCCCGACGGCTTGCTCGTAGTCCGCCGCACGTGTCCGGTTCGTCGTTCCGACCTCGACGAGTCGCGCCCCTGATCGAGCGAGCACGTCCGGGATCCGAAACCCGTCGCCGATCTCGATCAGCTCGCCGCGGGAGACAAGCACATCGCGGCCCTCCGCCAGCGCTGCCAATGTGAGCAGCACGGCGGCGGCGTTGTTGTTGACGACGAGAGCGGCCTCGGCGCCCGTCAGCCGGCGCAGCCGGCCCGCCACGTGGTCCTGCCGTGAGCCCCGCGTTCCCGCCGTTACGTCGTATTCGAGATTCGAGTAGCCCCAGCTGACCTCGAGCACGCGCGTGAGTGCCGGCTCAGCGAGCGGAGCCCGTCCGAGATTCGTGTGGACGATCACGCCGGTCGCGTTGAGCACCCGCCGGAGGCCGGGGCGGCGCCTGTCAGCGAGCTCCCCTTCGACTCGAGCGGCCAAGTCGCCGGGCTCGAATCCCGCAGATACTTCTTCACGCGCGCGCGCGAGGACCGTTCGCGCGGCGTCGACCGCGAGCGGATCGTCTACGCCCCGCGCCAGCTCGTCCACCGACGGCAGGTCACGGAGCCGCACGGCTTATTGGGCGTCAGCCTTGCGCGGCTCGGCAGGCGTCTCCAGGCTGCGCTCTTCGAGCGAGCGCAGGATCATCTCGACCGCCTCATCGGCGTCGTCGGTGACGTAAAGGAGATCGATGTCCTCGGAATCGATGAAGCCCTCGGTGACCAGACGCTCTCGGATCCAGCCCAGCAGCCCCTTCCAGTGCTCCTCGCCGAAGAGCACCACCGGGAAGTCGAGCACCTTGCCCGTCTGAATCAGCGTCAACGCCTCGAACAGCTCGTCCAGGGTCCCGAAGCCGCCGGGGAACATTACGAACCCTTCCGCCGCCTTCACGAGCATCGTCTTCCGCGCGTAGAAGTGCTTGAACGTGACGGCGATGTCGAGGTACGCGTTGTGGTGTTGCTCGTGCGGCAGGTCGATGTTGAAGCCCACGGACAGGCCGCCGGCCTCGTGCGCCCCCCGGTTGGCCGCCTCCATCACGCCTGGGCCGCCGCCGGTGACGACCGCCAGGCCTGCCTCGGCGAAGCGCCGCCCGAGATCCTGGGCCGCTTTGTAGATCGTGTCGTCCTCCCGCACTCGCGCGGAGCCGAAGATCGTGACGGCCGGCCGGTCGATGCTGTCGACTGCCTCGAAGCCCGTCCGGAACTCCTCCGCGATCAGGAAGACGTTGCGCGGAAGGTTGCCGTCGTGCGCGCGGAGAATCTGCTGGTCTCGATCCTGCTGCTGCACGCCGTCGCTAGAACGTTCGCTCGAGGTGGGTGGCGCTCATGCCGAGGACGAGCAGCGCGGCCAGGCCGAAGTAACCGACTGCAGCGGCGACGCGCTGCCACCGCGCCACCTGGTAATACGTCGCCGCCTGCGGCTGCCCACGCTCCTGCCAACGGCGCCAGAGCTCGAGCCCGACAAAGAGCGTGATCACGATCAGGATCGGGTTCGGGGCCACGAAGACGAGGGCGATCAGCGCAGCGAAGCCGGCGAGCCACAGTGCCGGATGGATCGCGGCGACGATGCGGCCACCGTCGAGCGGCACCACCGGCAAGAGGTTGAAGAGGTTGAGGAAGAAGCCGGTGAAGGCGAGCGCCCGAAGGAGATCTGAATCCATCTGCACGCCGACAAGCCAAACCGCGGCGGCGCCGAGCGAGCCGAGAATCGGGCCGGCAATCGCCACCTGAGCCTCGCGCCAGGCACCGAGCGGATTCTCCTTCAGCAGGATCGCGGCGCCGAGGAACGGAATGAACACCGGCGCGCCGACGTCCAGGCCCTGCCGCCGAGCCTCGAGGTAGTGGCCCATTTCGTGGACGAGGATCAGCAGGACGAAACCGACGGCGAAACGCCAGCCCCAGATCCATGCGTAGGCCGCGATGGACACGAGCATGGTGGCTGACGTCGTGAACAGCTTGAACTTGAAGACCGCGGCCACGGCGAACTTGAGCTTCCAGACCAGCACGCCGAGCGCGATGAAGGGCGCCGCGAGCTTTCGGAGCAGGGGAAACCGCGGCTCGTGCTTGACCGGGCCCCAGTCGGATGGGTCGTACGGGTCGTAGTCGAGCTCGTGACGAAGTTCGTCTTCGCGCGTGTCCTCGGGCTTGAGCTGGCTCACCGCCGCATCGTAGCTCCGGCCCTCTGTCACAAAGGTGTGCCAAAACCGTGCCAAAGGTGTGAAAACCCGCGCTGGAAGGGCGATTGAGCGGCTAGACCAGATGGCATCCGCAAATCGAAATCGAGGAGGAACCGTGCTCAGACGCTCAGTCCTCGCGGCGCTGCTCGTGGCCGCCGCTGCGGTGGCCGTCTCCGGCGGAGTCGCCACGGCAACGTCGGGAGGCACCGCTCAGGAAGCGAAGAAGAAACCCAAGCCGAAGGTTCTTCGCGGCCCCCGGGGGCGGCGAGGGCCGATCGGCCCGCGAGGGCTACCGGGACCGCCCGGGCCGCAGGGACCATCGGGTTCCCAGGGGCCAACGGGCGCGGCGGGGCCTCAGGGCCTGCAAGGTCCGCAAGGCCCCGCCGGTCCTCCAGGTCCGCCTGGGGCCGGCGCTCAGCGCATCTCGGCCGACGTGCCGGCCGGCACGCCCGAGACGCCGATCCTGAGCCTCGGCGGGCTCGTGCTCAAAGCCGCCTGCAGCGCGGGCGGAGACCTGTCGCTGGAGGCGAGCTCGACTGTGAACAACGGCCGGGCTCGATCCGGAATGATCTCGGCCGGCTCGCCCGATGTGGCCAGCTACGCCGAGGACGACGATCTCGACACGACCGACGGCTTCGACCTCGTCGGCGCCCACGACGACGATGCGCTCGGGACGATCGTCTATCGCTCGCCGACCGGTTCTGCAGTCGTCTCAGGCAGCTTTCTCGTCGAGCAGTACTCGGTCGGAGGCGCGGCCCGCTGTCTTGTCGCAGGATCGGCGTTTGTCGCAGAGTAGGTAGGTGTCTCGCCGACCGCCCACCTCCACGGCGTTGGCCTTCTAAGCCTTCCTTCTAGTCCCTCCACCAGCCGGGCAGCTGCTCGGCGTCCTGGAGACCGGTGTTGGGCGCTCCGATCGCCAGGATCTCGACGCCCTCGGGCCCTGCCTCGAAGTTTCGGATCACGTCCTTTGGAACGCGCACGAGGTCCCATTGCTTCAAGTCGACGACGTCGTCGTCGAGCTTCAAGCGTGCGCTACCGCTGAGGAGCACGTAGACCTCTTCCTGCTCCTTCTGCCTGTGCCCGAACGGCATGCGGAAGTTCGGCGCGAGGCGCTGGTAACTCAGGCCGAGCTCGCCCAGCCCAAGTGACTCGCGCGCGAATCGGGCCTCCAGGTTCGGTGAGAGCCCAAAGTTGGGCGCCTGATCCTCGATCTCCTTGATGTTCTTGACTGTGTAATCGGCCATGGCCGCGATCCTATTCGGCGGCGGGCAGCACGACCGGACGACCATCTGCCTCGAGGTGCGGCTCGGAGAAGATGCAGTCCACGTGGATCGCGGCCTCGTTGTCGCCGCCGTAGCCGCCGGTGTTGCGCCCGATCGCCACGTGCGCGGTCCGCGCCGCCTTCTCGTCGAGGAGGGCATGACCGCGAGGTTGGAAGCCAGGGTGGAAGCCGAGCCCGAGCTCGGCGATGACGTCGGCTCCCGCACCGGCGTCAGCGACGAGCTCACGGAGCATCTGCGCCGCCCGGCCGCCCTCGATCGAGACCACCCGGCCTTGCTCGAAGTGGAGCGTCACCGGTGCATCGACGAGGCCCTCGACTGTGTAGGGGATGGTGAGGTCGACGACAAGAACGCCGTCCGCACCGTCGGCGAGCGGTGCGACGAACACCTCACCGGCGGGAAAGTTCGCGCCCTCGCCGGGCTCGATCGGCAGAGCGTCGCTCAGCCAGGGTCGGCCCTCGACCTGGAGCGTGAGATCCGTGCCGGCCTTGCCCGTGACATGGATCTCCTTCGCTCCTTCGAGCTGCGCGAGCAACTGCCTCGCCGGCTCCTCGAGCGCGGGCTGCGGCTGTGAGAGCTCGTT
>DASSCT010000038.1:0-8822 GCA_035697545.1 Gaiellaceae bacterium
AGGTTGATCGCCGAGATCGCGACGGCATCAGCTTCGGTCGGATAGACCCCCTGTGTCCCGCCGATCTCGCGGACGTCGACGAGCCAGTGGACGAGCCACGGGAGCCCGGTCCCGTCGAGGATCGCCCGGTAGGTCGAGAGCGGGTTCTTCCCGGTCGTCACGAGGACGACGAGACCGGCCAGGAAGAGCGCCACCAGCGTCGTGATGATGGGGGTCGCGACCCCTCCGGCGCGCTGGTAGACGGCAAGCCGACCGGTCAGGCTGGTCGGTCGGTCCTCGCCGGTGGGCGCCATCTCGACGTCGTCCGACGGGGCCACACGCCGATTCTGGCGATTTTCGGCCCGACTACTGCTTGATGTAGGGGCGGCCGTCCGCTGCGGGCGGGATCGAGCGTCCGATCAGTCCGGCCACGGCGACGAGTGTGAGCACGTATGGGAACGTGGATACGAGGTTCTCGGAGATCCCCGCTTCACGCTGCAACGGGATCGCGAGCGCAAAGCCGAACCCAAAGAGAAGGGTCGCGAGAAACGCCAGCCCGGGCCTCCACTTCCCGAAGATCACCGCCGCGAGGGCGATGAAACCTCGCCCGCTCGTCATGTTCTCGGAGAACGTTCCCACGAAGCCGATCGAGAGGAACGCTCCTCCGAGCGCCGCCAGTACACCGGAGACGACAACGGCTCCGTACCGCATGCCGTAGACCGAGATCCCGACGGTGTCGGCGGCGCGTGGGTGCTCTCCGACAGAGCGGATTCGCAGGCCGATCGCCGTCTTGAAGAGGACGACGTAGGACAACGCGACGGCGAGGAACATCAGCCAGACGAGGAGGCTGAGCCCGCCGAAAACGTCGTGGAGGAACGAGCCGATCCCCGGGATGCGGTCGAGGAAGTTGAGCGCGAGATTGGGCACTCTGGACACGTCGCCCGCCGGGATCCCCTCCGGGTAGAGCGCGCTGAAGAGGTACCCCGTGAGCCCGAGGGCGAACAGATTGACCGCGAAGCCGCTCACAATCTGGTCGGCGCGGAGGTGGATGGAGAAGACGCCGTGGACCAGCGCGAGGAGGCCCCCGAAGATCATCGCCATGAGCAGGCCGACGACCCAGGTCCCACTCCAGATCGAGCCCCAGACCGCGAAGAACGCGCCGATCAGCATCATCCCCTCGAGGCCGATGTTCACGACGCCCGACCGCTCGGAGAAGATCCCGCCCATCGCGGCGAAGGCGAGCGGCGTCGCAAACCGCAGCGTCGACGCGAGCAAGCCGGCGGTCAGAACGTCCTCGAGGGTGGCCTTGTCGACACCCTGCGCCCAGAGGCCGGCGAGGCCGCCGATGAACCCGAACGCGATCGCGAATCCTCCCAGGCGCCGCTCTCCCTGGCTGAGCGCTGCAAAGCCGAGGGCGAGCCCGGCGAGCCCGACGACAATGGGGACTCCGAACGCGCGGATCGAGAAGGGCGGCAGGGTCAGCCAGAACGCGAGCACGCCGAGCGCGATGCCGACGGCACCGACCGTGCGCGCATTGCGGTAGCGATCGAGTAGCTCGATCACAGTCGCGCAGGCTCCTCGCGCGGAGTCGGCCGCAGCTTCAGATAGCGGCGCAGGCGCCAGATGTAGATGATCAGGACGTCGGCGCCGACGAAGAAGATGAAGAGCGCCTGGATCATCGTCGACAGGTCGCTGGCGAGCGCCGGCTCGAAGATCTCGGGGTCGAGATGTCGTGACGACGTGCCCACCTGCAGCCCCGCGAAGAGCAGCCCGGCGAAGAAGATGCCGACAGGTTTGTTCCTCCCCAGCAAGGCCACAGCGATGCCGGTGAAGGCAACGCCGCTCCCGAAGTCGCTCGTGTCGACCGAGTACTTGAAGCCGAGGACGTCGATCGCGCCGGCGAGCCCGGCGAACCCTCCAGCAATCGCGAGCGCGAGGAAGTAGCTCCTGCGCACAGGTATGCCGCTGTAGCGAGCAGCCTCGGGGTTGAAGCCGACGGCGCGGAGCCCGAAGCCGAGCGTCGTCCGGTTCAGGATCAGGGAGTAGACGACGAGCGCTGCAACCGCTATGAAGATCCCGACGTGGAGGCCGGGGAAATGGCCCCAGAACACCCAGAGCTTGGCCGAGTCGTCGATGACGTCGGAGCGCGGCAGGGACGGATTCGACCCCTGAAGGTGACCTCCGAGCTCGAAGAGGTATTGGCCGCCGAAGATCGCGATCCAGTTGAGCATGATCGTCGTGATCACCTCGTGCGCGCCGGACGTCGCGCGGAGAAAGCCGGCGATCCCTCCCCAGAACATCCCCCCGAGGATCCCCGCGCCAATGCCGAGAAGGACGTGGAGTGGCCGAGGCAGTCCGTGAATCTGTGTCCCCACGACGAGCGCCGAGATGAATCCGATCCAGTACTGCCCTTGGCCGCCGATGTTGAAGAGGCCGGCTTTGAATGCGAACGCGACCGCCAGTGCGGTCAGGATCATCGGCGTTGCTACCCGCAGGGTCTCCTGGAGGTCGCGGGCTGCCGTCACGCGCTCGTCGCCGCTCACCCAGGGGAAGAACCAGTTGAAGCCCGTCCCGTTGAAGATCGCGCGGTACGCGGTCAACGGGTTGTGCCCCGTGATCAGCACTACGAGCCCCCCGATCAGGAACGCCAGCACGGTCGCGGCGAGGGGCACGAGCGCTCCGCCGACACGCTCGTAGACGATTCCGGAGACTGTCGGCAGGCCGGCCTCAGGCGGCTCGGCCGGAGGTGTCGGAGCCTCGCTCACGCCGCCTCCACGGCGCCGCCGGTCATTGCGATCCCGAGCTCCTCGGCGGAGACGTCGGGCTCGTACTCACCAACGATGCGGCCCTCGTAGAGGACGAGAATCCGATCCGAGAGGGACGAAATCTCGTCGAGCTCGAGCGAGACCAAGAGGACGGCCTTCCCCTCGTCGCGCTCGGCGACCAGGCGGTTGTGCACGAACTCGATCGCGCCCACGTCGAGCCCGCGGGTCGGCTGTGCAGCGACGAGCACTCGTGGGTCGCGTCCGACCTCTCGGGCGATCACGACCTTCTGCTGGTTGCCGCCCGAGAGTGCGCTCGCCGCTGTTTGGGGCCCGCCGCCCCGGACGTCGAACTCCTTGAGCAGCGTCCGGGCACGTGCAACGAGGCGCCGTGGAAAGAGCCAGCCGAACTTCGACTCGGGCGGCTTCCGATAGTCGTGGAGCGCGATGTTCTCTGCGAGCGTGAAGTCGAGGACGAGCCCGCGGCGTTGCCGGTCCTGCGGAATGTGTCCTTGGCCCGCGTCGAACGACGCACGGGCCCCTTCGCCGGTCACGTCCGTGCCGCCGACGAGGATCTTCCCGGTCGCCGGCTTCAGTAGGCCGGTGAGCGCGTCGACGAGCTCGCTCTGGCCGTTTCCGTCCACCCCCGCGAGGCCGACGATCTCACCTGCGCGGACAACGAAGGACACGCCCTTGACAGCCTCGAGTTGGCGCTCGTCGAACACTCTTAGGCCTTCGACCTGGAGCAAATCCTCTCCCGGCTCCGCCGGCGTCTTCTCGACGCGCAGCAGGACCTCGCGGCCGACCATTGATCGCGCCAGTGACTCCTGCGTCGCGCCCTCGCGAGGAACGGTCTCGATTGTCTTCCCGCGGCGAAGGACCGTGATGCGGTCGGCGATCTCTAAAACCTCGTTCAGTTTGTGGCTGATGAAGATGACCGACATCCCTTCGCGCGTGAACGTGCGGAGGATGCTGAAGAGCTCCCGGGACTCCTGCGGGGTCAGCACGGCCGTCGGCTCGTCGAGGATCAGGATGTCTGCGCCTCGGTAGAGGGCTTTCAAGATCTCGACGCGCTGCTGCTGGCCGACGCCGATGTTCTCCACACGCGCGCGCGGGTCGATCGAGAAATTGAACGCTTTCGCGATAGTTTCGGCTCGGGCGACCGCTGCGTCGTAGTCGAGCAGCACTCCTGCCCGGGTGGGCTCGGTCGCCAGGACGATGTTCTCGGCCACCGTCATCACCGGGATCAGCATGAAGTGCTGGTGCACCATTCCGATCCCGAGGTCGATCGCGTCCTTCGGCGACCGGATCGCCACCGTCTTGCCGTTCACGCGGATCTCGCCCTCGTCCGGCTGGTACAGGCCGTAGAGGACGTTCATGAGCGTCGACTTGCCTGCTCCGTTCTCGCCGAGGAGCGCGTGCACCTCTCCGCGCCGCAGGTCGAAGTCGACGTGATCGTTCGCCACCACGCCGGGAAAGCGCTTCGTGATTCCCTTGAGCTCGAGAACGGTGGGAGCGCTCATGCGGCGCGAATCGTACGGGGGGCGGCGGAGCCCGCCCCCCGTACAAAGGTCTGCTCTAGCCGAGCGTGGCCGGCGGCTTGATCGAGCCGTCTTTGAGACCCGCCTCCGCCTTGTCGACAGCGTCCTTAACGCTCTGTGGCACGTCGCCGTGAAAGTCCGTCAAGAGCTGCGCGTCGGGCAGGTCCGCGACGCCGTAGAACGCGTTCGTTCCGCCCTTGAACTGCCCGTCCTTGAAGGCCTTGATCAGGTCATAGACGGATGACTCGAGCGGCTTTAGGGCACTCGTCACGACGCAGCTGCCTTGTCCGGACTGGTCGACGTCGACGCCGATCGCGGTCTTGCCTTTCTCACAGGCGGCGTCAATCGCTCCGAGCCCGCACTTCCCCGCGACCTGGAACACGACGTCGGATCCGTGCGCGATCTGGTCGAGGGCGATCTCCTTGCACTTGGCGAGGTCCTCGAAGTCCTGCGAGTACGCGTTGAGCATCTTCGTGCCCGGCTTCGTCGCCTTCACCGCCGCTTGGAACCCCGCGATCCAGTTGTCGACCGGCGGGATCTTCTTCCCCCCGACCGTCGACACGGTGCCGGTCTTCGACATCAGCGCCGCGACCACACCGGCGAGGTACCCGGACTCCTGCGACGGGTACTGCATGCCGAGCGTGTTGGGGAGCGCGCAGGTCCCTGCGCTCTTACAGGACTTGTCGCCCGGTGGCCCATAGAAATGGTCGACGCCGGCGTACGAGATGTTCGGATACTGCTTCGCAACCGTGATCGTCGACGGCGCGAGCAGGAAACCCACCGAGATCACGAGGTCGTTTCCGTCGTCGCTGGCAGCCGTCAGGTTCGGCTGGTAGTCGTCCGCAGTCTTCGAGACGTAGACGCGGGTCTTGACACCGAGGTCGTTCTTCGCCTTGTCCAGGCCGGCGATCGAGAACTGGTTGAAGCCCTTGTCGTCGACGCCGCCCGTATCGGTGACGAGCCCGACCTTGACCTCACTCTCGGTCGTGCTGGTGTCGCCGGCACTCGAGTTGTCGTCGCCGCCGCAGCTCGCCGCGCCGAACGCGACGAGAAGGACTGACAATGCCGTGAGCAGCAACGTCCTTTTCTTCCGCACCACAGAACCCTCCTTACCTGCTTTGTGTTCTGTAGCGATGCTAAACGAGTGGGCGACGTAGCTAGCCGGGAACCCGGTCGAGCTGCGCCTCGTCGACGAGGACTCTCCTCGGCTTCGAGCCCTCGTAGCCGGAGATGATCCCGCGGCGCTCGAGCATGTCGATCAGGCGGCCGGCGCGGGTGTAGCCGACGCGCAGGCGGCGCTGCAGGAGGGACACCGAGGCGGTCTGTGTCTGCACGACGATCTCGATCGCTTTTTCGAGCAGCGGGTCCTGGTCGGGGTCGAAATCATCGTCCTCCCCCAGCTCCTCGGGAGGCGGCTCGGGGGCCTCGAGGAGCGACTTGTCGAGCTCCTGGCCGCGTTGGGCGCGACACTGCTCGACCAAGAGGGCGATCTCCTCCTCGCTGACATAGGCGCCCTGAAGCCGCTGGAGGCGAGAAGTTCCGAGCGGTTTGAACAGCATGTCGCCCTGGCCGAGGAGGCTTTCCGCGCCCGCCTGGTCGAGGATCACGCGCGAATCGGTCTGGCTGGAGACGGCGAAGGCGATTCGGGACGGGACGTTTGCCTTGATCATCCCGGTGATCACGTCTACCGACGGCCGCTGGGTCGCCAGGACGAGATGGACGCCGACGGCCCGGGACTTCTGGGCGAGCCGGATGACGGCGTCTTCCACCTGCTGCGGCGAGATCATCATCAGGTCGGCGAGCTCGTCGATGACGACGAGGAGGTACGGGAGGGTCTCTTCGCCACGGCTGCGGAAGGCGCGGTTCGCTTCGGGGAGGTTCCGAGCGCGGACGGTGCTGAGCCGCTCGTAGCGGCGCTCCATCTCTGCCAGGACGTTTCCGAGCACGATCGCGGCCTCTTTGGGGCTGGAGACGACTGGGGTCAGCAGGTGCGGGATCGACTCGTAGAGCGAGAGCTCGATGCGCTTGGGGTCGATGAGGATCAAGCGCGTGTCGTCCGGGGTGGCGCGCAAGAGAATCGAGCTGAGGATCGTGTTGATGCAGCCGGATTTTCCCGACCCGGTCGTTCCGGCGATGAGGAGGTGCGGCATGCGAGCGAGGTCGGTCCAGACAGCGTTGCCGGAGAGGTCCTTGCCGAGCCAGACGGCGAGCGGGCTCGCCGTCGTCGGGAGCTCGTCGAAAACGTCGCCGAGCGTGACGAGATTCGGCGAGAGGTTGGGGACCTCCACTCCGACGGCCTGCTTGCCGGGGATGGGCGCCAGGATGCGGATCTCGGTCGTCGCGAGCGCGTAGGAGAGGTCGTCCTTGAGCGCCGCGACCTTCGACATCTTCGTGCCGGCCGCGAGTTGGAGCTCGTAGCGGGTGACGCGCGGGCCGGTGATCTCGCCGACCACGCGAGCTTCGATCCCGAAGTCCGCGAGCGCACGGACGAGCGCCTCCGCCACCTGCTCCGTCGAGCCGGCCTTGCCGTTGGCTCGTGCCGGCGAACGGCGGAGCATCGACGGCTCCGGCAGGACGTAGTCCTCCTTCGCCGGGTTCGGTGGGTCGAAGAGCGCCTGCTGTGTCTCCTCCGTCGAATGCTCGTGGAGCGCAACGAGCGGCGGCGGCTCCGCTTGTCCGACGACGTCCGGGAAGTCGGAGACGGCGTCGACCGGCGGCTCGAGCCTCCGCGGCCTCAGCGGAATCGGCGGCGGCAGTGGCTCGGTGCTGCGTTGCTTGCGCTCGAACGTACGGCGTGCGGCCGTGCGGGCACGGCGCATCGCCGGCCCCGAGCCGCGGACGAGCGCTCCCACGGATGCGCCGGAGAGCAGCAGGATGCCGGCAGTCAGGGCTGTGATGCCGGCTATGAGCATCCCGGTATGGCCGACGAGCGTGCCGACGACTTCGTCCAGCGCCCGGCCGACGTAGCCCCCCTTTCCGCCGAGGACGAGCATCAGGCCCAGTGCGGTCACGACCAGGCCGGTGCGGAAAGGCCGCAGCTCGACGATCGCGCTTCGGCCGAGCATCAGCGTGCCGACGATAACGAGCGCGGCCGGAAGGAGGTAGCCGGCGCCGCCCACGAGCGCCCAGAGCCCGTGGGTGATCCAGCCGCCGGCTCGGCCGCCCTCCCAGCCGAGGTAGACGAGCGTTGCCAAGAAGAGCCCGACTGCGGTCAGGCCGAGGCCGATCAGCTCGGGATGGTGATGGCTTCGCTTCTTCACCGCGCGCTTTCGACGCTTCACCCGTGCGGGCGCGCGAGGTCGGAGCACACGCTTCTTCCGCTTGCGCGCCATGCGCGCGAACTTCGACGGCTCGGGCGCGACCCCTACCCGAAGGAGCTCAGTCGCTCGACGAGCAGCTCGAGGAACGCGTCGTCCTCGATCTCGACGCCGACGTGGGCGTTCGGGTCGTTTCCCGTCCGGCGCCAGAGGTCGACCACGGTCCGGCCGCGGCACAGCTCCGACTGGCAGTCGATTGCCACGTGTCGGTGGGCGGTTTCGACGAGGTCGGGGCGGAAGACGTATGCAACGGCGACCGCATCGTGGATCGGCGCTCCGTCGAAGCCGTAGGTCTCGGCATGGAATCGGGAGAAGAAGTCGTAGAGCTCGGCCACCATCCGGCCGGTTCGACCCGATGCTCTGAGGCGATCGGCGTGCTCGTCCCGCATCAGCGCCTGGTGCGTGACGTCGAGCCCGATCATCGCCAGATCGAGGCCGCTCGTGAAGACGCGGGCTGCTGCCTCCGGATCGGCCCAGATGTTGAACTCCGCCGCCGGCGTCACATTGCCCTCGGCGATCGATCCGCCCATGAGGACGATCCGTTCCGGCCGGGCATCCGGGTGGCATGCGAGCAGGAGCGCGACGTTCGTGAGCGGGCCGGTCGCGACGAGCGTAGTCCCGGCCACTCGCTCGGCGAGGAAGTCGACCGCATGCCGGTCGACCGGCAGCCCTCGCGGCGGCGGCAGGTCGGGCCCGTCGAGGCCGGTTTCGCCGTGAACGTAGGCGGCGACGAACGGCTCGCGGACGAGCGGGCGGTCGGCGCCTGCTGCGACGTCGACGTCGTCCCGGCCGACGAACTCGAGGACGCGGAGCGCGTTCGCGGTCGTCTTCTCGAGCGTCTGATTCCCCGCGACGGTTGTGACCCCGCGCAGCTCCAACTCGGGGCTCGCGAGCGCCAGAAGCAGCGCAATCGCGTCGTCGTGCCCCGGGTCGCAATCGAGGAGGATCGGCGCGGGCGTCATCGTGGCTCGGGCGGAGAATCCAAGTTACAAGTTGTTACAAGGATTGGTTCGGCGCCGGTAGAGCGGCACTTTCCGGCGAGCGTCGGCTCAAGTGACAAGTTGTAACTAGCGCTGGGACGCAAGGATCTCGTCCACCTCGGAGGTGGTCGGGAGCGATGGTTGCGCGCCCGGACGGGTCGTGGCGATTGCGCCCGCGGCGCACGCGCGCCGGAGCGCCTCCTCCCAGTCCCGGCCTTCGAGGTGCGAGACCACGAGACACGC
>DASSCT010000039.1:0-5023 GCA_035697545.1 Gaiellaceae bacterium
TGCTGCCCTTGATCCCGTCGATCGCCTGGACGAACCGCCCGCCGTACCGGGTGTCGACGTCGGCCTCGCGGCGCAGAGCCTCCATCGCGCTGATGCCCGCTGGAACGTCCGCCGTCTTGATGACCTCGGCGCCGCGGTCGCGGGTGATCCAGAGCGACGCCCGGCCCTCGCCGGTCTGCTCTTGCCCGCAGCCGGCGAGCGCGCCGACCGCGAGCAGGAGAACTGCGACCGCGCGGAGCGTCAACGCAGCGCGTTCGAGCGAACGGCGCCGGCCATGGTCGCGCGGACGAGACCAGTGTGCCGCCCGACGCACGCTCGCCCGGCGCGCGTGCGTGCGCGGCGGCCGTCGACCACGAGGACGGCGCCTGAGGCCACGCTGTCGCGGCCTGCGTCGTTCTCCGAGACGACCCGGTAGCAGTTCCGCCTCAAGCGGGTCAGCTGCAGCGTCGGCGGCCCGCCGGTCGGGCCGAACGTGGCCCAGTACCAGAGGACGCGATCACCTGGGCGCAGCTGCACCTTGTCGGCGCCGACGGGCGGCGAGGCGCCGTTCACCTTGAACACCCAGCCGGCCGAGCCGCCGCCGGCATACCGGCCGATCTGATCGACGTACGGGCCGAAACCCGTCACCGCGACGTGGTAGTAGAACTCGCCGCGCAGGCTGGCAGCCTCTAGCGACTGGAGCGGGTTCGCCCCGCCCTCGAAGCGCTTTTCGAGTGACCCGAAGATCGTCTGGGTCTTGCCTTCGACGCGAACCGAGACCCCGGCGCCGAGCGCCGACGACGCCGCGATGGCGGACAGCACGACGAGTGTTGCGAGTGTGAGGAGCGATCTCCGCACGAATCCTCCTTCCGCGAGGGGTTCGAATGGCAGGCGGGCGGCAGGTCTTCTGACTCGGGGCTCCCTCCCTCGCCGCCTTCCCGGCCCGAGGGCCAGTGACATTCCGGCGGAGAGCGTCTCCCCTCACAGCGGCGGGACCGTCCCGGACTTGCACCGGATTCCCTCACCGCTCGCCTTTTCTCTCCGGCCTATTATGGCGCGCCGTGCCGCGCGTCGTCTTGCTCTGGCTGCCGGTCGTCGCGTGGGCGGCGGTCATCTTCGCGCTCTCGTCAGTCCCGGACCTCGGCACCGGCCTCGGCGGCTGGGACCTCCTGCTCCGCAAGCTCGCCCATGCGTCCGAGTACGCGCTGCTCGGGCTGCTGCTCATGCGGGCGCTCGGCCGTCAGTACCTCGCGCTCGTGCTCGGGATCGCCTACGCCGTCACGGACGAGCTACACCAGCACTTCATTTCGGGTCGCACAGGCGCGCCGGTGGACGTCGCGATCGACGCGCTCGGGGTCGCCGTCGGCGTGCTCCTGGGACGCTGGTGGCTCTGAAGCTCGCGCTGGATCTCGACGGCGTCCTGGGGGACACCCACGCGCTCTGGGCCGACTGGCTCGACGACGCCGCGCGGCGGTTCCGGTCGATCGCCGAGCTCGATCTCGAGTCGCTTCCAGCCGATCGCGCCCGGGCGGCCGAGGAGCTCGACCGCTGGTCCGATCGCGGCGTCGGCGACTGGCGGATCGCGTTGGAGCGGTTCGTGGAGGACCGGGCGCCGGTCTACCTTCGCCCGGACGCCGAGATCAGCGCTCGCCTCCGGGAGCTCGCGGGTGCCGGGGCGACCCTGGGCGTCTTCACCGACGCGCCGGAGCCGCTCGCACGCATCGCGCTGTCGCAGCTCGGCGCCGCAAGGCGGGTCGAGGTGGTGGAGGCCGGCGCCGGGGCGCTCGAGCGGCTGCTGGAACGGCTGGGGCCGGGCACGGTCGTCGTCGGCTCACGCGACGAGCTCCGCCGACTCGGTGGCTAGCATCCAGGGCGATGGATGGGCCCAAGGACGTCGGTGACCGCCAGCTCGACGCGCTGCTGGAACGTCTCGACAAGCTGACCGCTGAGGTGCGAGGTCTCAACCGGCGGCTCGACAGCGGTGAGAACCTGGCGCCGGTCGTCCGCGAGCTGGCGCTGCTGAACGAGTCGCTTCAAGCCCTGGCGTACGCCGCCTTGGGTCAGCAAGGCCCGCACGTCCGCCGCCGGCGCGCGGGCTAGCGCGCGGCGAGCCTGTAGACCTGGCCGCCGAGCGTGACGGCATAGAGCTCGCCGCGGCCGTCCTCACCGAACGAGGAGATGCCGGGGAGCCTGAACGACTCCTTGCGGGCGCTGCGCGCCCGCCCGCCCACGACGCGGAGCGACCAGATCTCGCCGCTGCAGTTATCCCCGTAGAAGTAGCGCCCGCGGGCAGCCGGAACGGCGCTGCCGCGATAGACGAAGCCGCCGGTGACCGCGCACGGGTCTCCGTTGAGCGAGTAGACGGCGATGGGAAAGACGAGCCGCCCCTGTGAGTTCGGTTGCTTGCTGTCGTAGCGAGAGCGTCCTTCGTAGACGTCCCAGCCGTAGTTCTCGAGCCCGGGACTGCGGCGAGGAGTGAAGTCGACCTCTTCCCAGGAGTTTTGGCCGACGTCGCCGATGTAGAGATCGCCGGTTCGGCGGTCGAACGAGAGCCGCCAGGGGTTGCGCAGCCCGTAGCCGACGATCTGCGGTCGCGGCGCTCGGCGGTTGACATCGATGGCCAGGAGCTTGCCGAGGCGCGACCCGAGATTCTGTGCCCGGTCCTCTGGGTCACCCGCCGAGCCGCCGTCCCCCATGCCGACGTAGAGCCGTCCGTCGGGGCCGAACACGTTGTCGCCGCCGTTGTGATTCGAGTACGGCTGGTCGACGAAGAGGATCTGGCGCAGCCGTCTCCGCCCGCGATACTCGACGACGCGCGTGTCGCCGTTCCGGTCCGTGTAGTTGACGTAGTAGCGACCGTTTCGCGCGTAGCGCGGATGGAAGGCCACTGAGAGCAGGCCCTGCTCGCCGCAGCACGCGACCTGCGAGCGAAGGTCGAGCAGCGTGCCCGTGATCCGGCCGTTCTGGACGATCCGGATCCGGCCGGTCTGCTCCACGACGTAGAGGCGCTTCGTCTCCCCGGGTGGGGCCGTGACGTCGACCGGAGAATCGAGGCCCGACGCGACCTGCACGAACCGGTAGCCCGCAGGCGCCCCCGGAGCGGAGTACTTCGACCACCCGCCGCAGCTGGCCAGCGCCGCACCGAGTGCGACCAGACAAACGAGCCGCGTTCTCAACTGCGCTTGAGGAGCGCTCGCCGCAATTCCTCTTCCTTGCCCGGTTCGAGCACGGCGAGGATCTGGTCGCCCGCCCTCAGCTCCGTGTCGCCGTCGGCCATCTGCGCCTCACCCTCGCGCATGACCGTGATCAGGCGCGACCCGCTGGGCAGCTCGAGGCGCTCGACGAGCTTGCCCACGCACGGCGAGTCCGCGTCCAGCTGCACCTCGACGATCTCGAGGTTCTCCTTCCGCAGCTGGAGCAGGTGGATGAGCCCGTGCGCGGGGACCTCGTGCTCGATCATGGCGAGGATGATCGATGTTGCCGAGACCGTCGGCGTCACGCCGAGCAGGTCGAAGTGCTCCTGGTTGCGCGGATCGTTGACCCGAGCGATGACCTTGGCGACCCCATACTTCTCGCGCGCGATCTGGCAGATGATCATGTTGTCCTCGTCGTCGCCCGTGACGGCCACGACGAGATCAGGTGGCCGGGCAATGCCGGCGCGCTCGAGCACGAAGAGCTCTGTGGCGTCGCCGACCTGGACGCGGTGCTCGAACTCCTCCTCGAGCATCTCGAAGCGCTCACGGCGCTGCTCGATCAGCGTCACCTCATGGCCCAGGTCGAGCACGCTGCGCGCGAGGTTCGCGCCGACCTTGCCGCCGCCTGCAATCAGGATGTACATCAGCCCGTGGTTCCCGAGGGGCTTTTCTCCGCGGAGCTGACGGCCTCCGTCAGCGCCTTGATCGCCGTCTGTGTCGGGCAGACCGTCCAGAGGCCGAGCTCGCTGTAGAGCGTCGCCCTGGCCGGGTCGAGCACGCGGATCACGGTCGTCTCGATGTTGAAGCGCTTCTGCGCGACCTGGCCGATCACAAGGTTCGTGTTGTCTCCGTCAGTGGAGACGGCGACCGCGTCGGCGTCCTCGATTCCTGCCGCTCTGAGGACGGCCATGTCCATGCCGTGTCCGACGACGAAGCCTCCCGACCAGTTCTCTCCGAGCCGCTGGAGCGCATCCTCGTTCTCGTCGACGGCGGTCACTTCCCAGCCCAGACGATCGAGCTCGAGCGCGACCGACGACCCCACCCGACCGCAGCCGATGACCAGGACTTTCACGCCTCGCAGGTTAGCGAGTCACGTCGTTGATACCGCTTCCTCCATCGCTTCCTCCAGCACGCCCTGCGGATACGCAATCACCATCACCTCGCACGGGGCGTGCCGGAGGACGTAGTCGACGGTGGGACTGAAGAAACGGGACTGGCGGCGCCAGCGCGGCGAGGAGCCCATGATGATCAGGTCGATGTCGCCGCGCTTGGCTTCGTCGACGATCGCCTCCCCGATCGAGCGCGCGCGGGCGATCTTCCCCTCCACCGTGACGCCGTGCTCGGCGGCCAAGAGTTTCGCCTCAGCGAGCGAGGCTTCGGCGCGCTCCTCGGCTTCGATCATCTCTGCATCGAGCGGCTTGTCCATCGGTACGGCGATCACGTGCAGCGCGCTCACCGTCGAGCCTCGTTCCTCGGCGAGCTTGATCGCCGTCGCGAGGACCTCCTCGCCGATCAGCCCGAGCTTCATCGGGACGAGGAGCCGTTCGTAGACCCCTTCCACCGCTGGAACCAGGTCCGGCTCGGCTGGCACGACCCGCCCGAGCACGGCGGCCCGGCGGGCCATCCGCGTGCCGATGTAGACGACCACGCCGAGAAGGAGCCACAGCGGTCCGGCGACTCTGGTCGCCTCGTGGGTCGCCATCGCCGCAATCCAGATCGCGAACGTGAGCGGAGCGCCGACGAGCGCGGCGATCGGCACCTCCACGCCCCGGATCCGGACGTTGAACGGGACGCGGAACGGGCGCTCCAGCTCCGGCTCGGAGAAGCGGAGCTTGATAACGGCCAACTGC
>DASSCT010000040.1:0-6448 GCA_035697545.1 Gaiellaceae bacterium
CAGTCCGACCTCGACTGCGCGACGCACTGCCTCGTCACGCGTTCCGACTCCCAGCTTGCGGTAGAGGTTCCGCGAGTGCGTCTTCACGGTGTTGTGCGAGAGGTAGAGCTCCTGCGCGATTTCCCGCTGCGAGAGGTCGGACGCGAGGAGCCGCAGGACCGAGAGTTCCGACGCCGTCGGCGTCTCCACCGGCCGCTCGGCGCCTGCCAGCGCCTCGTCGAGCGACTGCCGGACCTGCGCGACGAGCTCGGGCAGGTGGCCGGCGTCGGGAAACGAGTCGAGCTCCCCGACCGCCGCGTCGAACTCGGCGGACGCGAGCGGAAGGCGACCGCGTGCCACACGCGCTTGCGCGAGCAGGAGGAGCGCATGCGCGTGCTCGAGCGTGGGACGCGTTGCGCGTCGAAGGAGCTCCGCCCGCTCGAGGTGGCGTTCGGCGCCTGAAGCGTCGCCCGTGGCGAGAAGCAGCTCGCCCATGGCCACGCGTGCCAGCCCGGTGGCGCTCACGGCTGCCAACCCCAGCTGCCGTGCGAGCTCTAACGACCGCCGCGCGCTCTCCTCGGCCGCGTGGACGTGGCCTCGCCGGAGCTCGACGAGTGCGCTGCAGGCGAGCGCATAGATCACCGCATGCGGCCGCTCCGCCGCCTCGGGCCGTTCGAGCGCCGTCCGAGCTGACGCCTCCGCGGCATCGTCGTCTCCTTGGAGATACAAGGCGTACGCGAGGATCGCCTGCGTCCCTGCGACGAGCTCGTCATCCCCGCCGAGAGCCAGCTCCGCCGCACGCCGGCCACTCTGTACGGACTGGGCGACGCCCGTCACCAGGACACCGGCGTGCACGAGCTCCTTCGTGATCTCCACGCGCAGCTGAACAGGCGGGGGTGCCGCTTTAGCTCCCGTCTCCGCGATCTGGAGAAGCCGTTCGCCGCGCTCGTCCATCGGCTGCCCGGAGATCATCAGCGCTAGCACACCTGCGGACGCGAGCATCGGAGTGGCCTCCAGCACTTGGTTGGGCAGCCAATCGATCCACCGGACGAGCAGGTCGACCCGGCTCGATCGGATGAGAGCGAGGTACTGCTCGCCGAGCAGGCGCGCGACCGCGATCGGGTCACCGGCGGCCGCTGTGTGCTCCAGCGCCTCCTCGAGGAGGTCGTTCTCGACGTACCACGCGGCGGCGCGCTCGTGCAGCTCGCGGGTCCGTGCCTGGCCCTCGCGCGAGAGCTCGAGCGCGAGGAGGTCGCGGAAGAGCTGGTGGAATCGGTACCAGCCGCGATGCCGGTCGATCGGGACGACGAAGAGATTCGAGCGAGCGAGCGCCTCGAGCCGTTTGCCCGAGCCCTCGACGCCGAGGGCGGCGTCGCAGAGCGGGCCGGAGAGTCGCTCGAGGATCGACGCCTGCACGAGGAAATCCCGCGTGTCGTCGTCGAGGGCATCCAGGACCTCCTCCACCAGGTAGTCGCCGACGTGACGTTGATCGCCTGAGAAGAACCGGACCTGCGTTGCCGGGTCGTCGACCTCTCCGAGCCACAGCCCGGCAAGGCTGAGTCCGGCGGGCCACCCCTCAGTCCGTTCGACCAGGAGCTTCAATTCGTCGTCGCCGAGCTCGATCCCCATCCGGCGGACGATGAGCTCCTTCGCCTCCCCGAGCGTGAAGGCGAGCTGATCGGCGCGGATGTCGGCGACGGCTCCGAGCGCTCGCAACCGACCCAATCGGATCACTGGATCAGACCGGGTCGCGGCCACGATCCGCGTCGGTGGCGGGAGGTGGTCGACCGCGTACGTGAGCGAGACCGCGGCGCTGCTGCTCACGAAGTAGTGGAGGTCGTCGATCACGATCACCAGCTTCCCATCGAACGTCGCGACCCCGTTCATCAGCTCGTCGATCGCCTCTTCGATGGGCACACCCGGCGTGCGCAGACGTGCGAGTGCCGGGCGCGCCATCCCGGAGCGAACCCGGTCGACCGCATGCGCGACGTATGTCCAGAAGCGGCGCGGCTCGAGGTCCCCCGGATCGAGAGAGACCCACGCAGCCGAGAGCTCGGGCTGGGCCTCGACCCACGAGCCGAGCAGCTGCGACTTCCCGAACCCTGCGGGCGCGGTGAGGAGCGTCAGCGCCGCACCTGCGTTCCAGTTCAGCAGCTCGAAGAGACGGGGCCTCGGGACGACCCCGGGTCGAGCGTGCAGCGGGCCAAGCTTCCACTCGGCCAGCGGCGCCGCGAGCTGCTCGTCTGTCGTCTCGACTGCCACGGCCGAGAAGTATCGCGCCTGCACCTGCACGAGAACACCGAGGCGCATGTGCGCGCCGTTCACCCGGGTGAAGTGTCGCGCCGCCGCTCACATGCCCGTGACTGCAGCCAAGAATCGCCTGGACGCACTCGTTCGGTGCGTGCGAGAGAAGGAGGACACGATGGGCCAGATCGGGCCGGTGCAGCTGATCGCGATCGGGTTCGGGCCTGAGGCGAAGCTCGATGGACGGATCCTCGACGAGCTCGCGAAGCTCGAGGAGCAGAGGACCGTGCGGCTCCTCGACCTGTTGTTCCTGCTGCGCGACAGCGACAGCGGCGACCTCGTCATGCTCGAGCACCAGGGCGAGGATCTGGGAGCGATCATCGGCGCGCTCCTCGGCTTCGAGTTCGACGGCGTCGACACGACGGAGCGAGATGCCCGGGCGGCGGCCGAGGAGCAGCACGCGTTCGGGCTTGCCCGGGACCAGATCGACCAACTGGCCGGCGCGATCCAGCCCGGGCAGGCGGCCGCCTTCCTCCTGATCGAGCATGTGTGGGCGCGCGATCTCAAGGCCGCGGTTCGCGAGGCGGGCGGCTTGCCGCTCGGAGAAGGGTTCCTCACGCCGGAAGTGGTCGCCGAGATCGCCCTCGAGGCCGCGGCGATGGCTGCCGCGCTCGACGAGGTCGAGGCCGAGCACGCGGCCGCCGCGATCGCCTGACAACGCACGAAGAGGAGGAGCGATGAGACCACTCGGAGCAGCAACGGCAGCGAGGCGCGTCGGGCCGGCGGGAACGCCGCGAACGCGTTCGGCGATGCGTACGACTCGAAGGGCTGTCACGCCCGGCGTGGGCGCCCCTGGAGTCGGTGTGCGACCGGGCCGCGGCGTCGGTGCGCCCGGGCCCGGCGTGGAGCGCTAGTCAACCCACGAGAAAGGAGCTGCTTCGAGGGGCGAGGCGATCGCCTCGCCCCTCGATCCAACTGCCGCGGCGCCTACCTCACCCCGATGGCTTCGAACCAGCTTCCTGCATGGGCTCTCTTCGTGTTCTTCCTGCGCGGTTCGCTCGCGCTGGCGCTGGGGATCGCGTTGCTCGTGTCGGGTAGCGACCTGACGAGGATCGGCACATATCTGGCCGTCTACTGGATCGTCGCTGCCTTGCTGACGCTTCGTTGGACCCTTCGGCACGAGGCGGCGTCGGGCAGACGCGTCGGCCTGCTCGTCGCAGGGATCGGCCTCGGGACGGGCGTGATGGTTCTCCTCCGCCAGCCACTCAGCACGCTGGTCGACGACGGCGTCCTGATGGATCTCTTGGGGTTGAGCGTGATCGCCACCGGCTTGCTCCGGGTCTTCGGACGCTTCCATGACGACCAGCTGGAGGGCATGAGGCCACGGCGACGCTATCGCGTCGTCGTCGGGGTGCTAGAGCTCGCTCTGGGGGCCGCTGTCATAGCCGCCGAGGACTCGTCGGCGTCGGCCATCCGGGTCACGCTCGGCATCTGGGGGCTCTTGACCGGGACGTTTCTGATCCTCGATGCGCTCTGGCTCCGTCGGATCACGTCGCGACAGGCGCTGCGTCCAGCACGAAGTGGCGGTGAGTGAGCTAGAGGTGCAGCGCGTACGGGCCGAGGGTGGTGCGCGATCGACGCGACGACGAGAATCGTCCGAGAGTCGCCGGTCGTCGAAGTTCGCATCGTCGCCGTCACGACGCGTCTCCGAACGGGCCCAGCAAGGTGGCGCTGTCATCTCGCCGCGCGGCGACGGCGACCGTACCCCCTTCGGCGAGGGCCAGGGATGCGATCACAGGGTCTTCTCCGATCCGATGGAGGTGCCGGCGCTCGTCGTCGGCGGCCGAGCGGACGGAGGCGCCCACGACTCGCAGCAGCTCCTCCTTCCACGCGGCGGGGCTTCCCCGCCACACGAAGACGTCGGAAACCCAGATCGCGTGACCCGGTGTCCAGCGCTTCCCGCCTTCCGGACGCATCCTCACGGGGAGGTTCCCAGGCCGTTTTCGCAGGGATCGATTGCGAAACACCAGCGTGAGGAGGGCGATAGCGCACAGCCAGAGCGGAACGCCAACAGCCGCCAGGATCACCCAAACCATCGGGAGCACTCTTGCGTTCTCGCGCTGGCGCGACAGCTCTCGGCAGTCTGTTCACCCGGGTGATACGACGCTCTGAGTGATGCGATGCTCGCTGAGCGAGGCATTCCAGCGTTGCGGCGACGATGAACAGACGGGCGGCGAGGTAGACCAGAAGAGGACGGTGGTCGTGACGCCGATCACTCCGCAGAGCTCGGTGGCGTTGAGCAGCTTCCTCTCCAGGAAGTAGACGGTGAAAACGTGCATCGCCTGGAGCCCGACCGCGAGGACGGTTGCCCCTGGAACGAGGTCGCGCCAATCCAATGCCCGGTTCGGCAGCTCGTGCGAAGCGACGAGCCAGAACGCAAACGGGATGACGAACACGAGCAGGGTCGCTCGCAGCCCGACGATGTCGTTCTCTTCTCGAAGCCATCGAGCGAGCGCCATCGCGGCGATGAAGCCGAAGGTCAGTCCGCTGAAGATCAAGGCCGCCCGGAACGGGGTCTGGCCACCTTCGGCGGCTCGATGTGCCAGACAGCGGCGTGGGCGAGCACGAGCGCCTTCGTGCACGTGTATCCCGACCAGAGCACGAGCCAGACGCCGACGAGCAGTAGCCACCACTCGTGTCCGTCCGACGAGCGGGCGAACTGCGCGACGGCCCCCGCGAGCCGGGCGCCGAGGCCACGGTCCGCGAGCGCCGACTCGACGCCATCGGGATTGAGCAGGCCGAGCACGCCTCCGAGGAGGAACGACACGGCGACGAGCCAGAAGAACACCCGGTAGGCAAGCCCCCCGGCGAGAACCATCGCTGCGACCCTCCGGCCGCAGTCGGCGGCTCGGAATCCGACGTCGACCGAGGCGTGCGACTCGCGCGCGTCGACGGCCCAGGCCGTTACGCTCCTGGTCGTCGCCTTGGCCCAGGCCGTGGCCCTGGCGAGCCGGCCCGGCCGGGACTGCGTCGGCGTTGGCAGGTTGTCGGTCATGACGCAGGTCCTGTCCGCTCGGACAGGATCGGCCAGGGCGCAGCCCGAAAGCGAGGCGTGACGGCCACTTCACCCGGGTGAAGACGGTCTCCGAGGTTGAGCGGACGGGAGAAGGGGCGAAGAATCGAGCCGAGTCTTCAGAGCTGCATCTGTCCCGCGCTGCCCGTCGGGTCGATCGCGGCCCAAGAGGAGGAGTGAGAGATGTCGGACGGAGTCGACCGCACCACACTGCCGATCAGGCGCCCGCCGTTCGGAGGTGTCACGAAGAGAACGCTCGAAGGGTCGGAGCCGGACTGGAACCAGGCCGCGGGCGTCAAGCCGCCCGAGGGCGCGCCCAACGTCCTGCTCGTCCTGATCGACGACGCGGGCTTCGGAAACCCGAGCACGTTCGGCGGCGCGATCGACACGCCGAACTACACCCGCCAGGCGGAGCAGGGCCTGCGCTACAACCGCTTCCACGTCACGGCCGTGTGCTCCCCGACGAGGGCGGCGCTGCTAACGGGCCGCAACCAGCATCGCGTTGGCTACGGCCTGGTGAGCGAGTTCTCCGGCCCGTTCCCGGGCTACAACGCGACGATCCCGCGCGACTGCGCGACGCTCCCACGGATCCTCCAGGAGAACGGCTACATGACCGGCGCCTTCGGCAAGTGGCACCTCACCCCCGACGATCAGCAGAGCTCGGCCGGGCCGTTCAACCGCTGGCCGAACGGGCTCGGCTTCGACTACTTCTGGGGCTTCCTGGGCGGCGAGGCCGGCCAGTACGACCCGTTGATCTTCGAGAACCAGAAGGCGATCGGGGTTCCGGAGAGCACGCCGGAGAAGCCGTACTACTTCCCGGACGACATGGCGGACAAGACGATCGAGTGGCTCCACCGGATCCGCGCGCAGGACTCGACGACGCCGTGGTTCGCGTACGTTGCCACCGGTTGCAGCCACGCGCCGCACCACGTGCCGCGCGAGTGGTCGGACAAGTACAAGGGTAAGTTCGACGAGGGCTGGGACGTCATGCGCGAGCGGACGTTCGCTCGGCAGAAGGAGCTCGGGGTCGTCCCGCAGGACACGGAGCTCACCGAGCCGGCCGAGGCGTTCGAGTCGTGGGACTCGCTCGACGAGACGCGCAAGCGCCTGTCCGCCCGCCAGATGGAGGTGTACGCCGGCTACTCCGAGAAC
>DASSCT010000041.1:0-15319 GCA_035697545.1 Gaiellaceae bacterium
CTCCCCGGCCATGCCGGGACTCAAGGTCGGTCGCGACGGGCCGGTGCTCCGCGTCACACTGGCGAAACCCGAGCGTCGGAACGCCTTCGACGCCGAGCTGATCCGCGAGCTGCACGAGGCGTTCTCGGATGTCGGCGACGCGCGCGCCGTGGTGCTCTCCGGCGAGGGCCCGAGCTTCTGTGCGGGCGCCGACGTCGAGTGGCAGCGCTCGTCGATCGACCTCTCTTACGACAAGAACGTCGAGGACGCACTGCGGCTCTACCGGATGCTTGAGGCGATCGACACGTGTCCTGCCCCGGTCGTCGCCCGCATCCAGGGCTATGCGCTCGGCGGTGGCTCGGGGCTTGCTGCCTGCGTGGACGTCGCGATTGCCGGCGAAGACGCGGTGTTCGGTTTCTCCGAGGTCAAGCTCGGGATCATCCCGGCGGTCATCTCCCCCTTCGTGCTGCCGCGTATCGGCGCGGCTGCGCGGCGCTACTTCTTGACCGGGGAGCGCTTCGATGCGCAGACGGCGCTTCGTATCGGGCTCGTGAGCGAGGTGACGGACGACCTCAACGGCGCCGTGGAGCGCGTCGTCGGCGAGCTCCTGACCTCAGGTCCCGAGGCCGCACGCGAGGCGAAACGGCTCGTCCGAGAGCGGCCCGGCGGCGAAGAGGCCGCGCAGATCGCGGCGCGTCTCCGCAGCGGCGAGGAAGGACAAGAAGGCCTAAGAGCCTTTCTCGAGCGGCGACAGGCTTCCTGGATCGACTGAAGCGTGCGAAAGCTCCTGCTGCTCGTCGGCGGCACGGTGTTCGTCGACACCATGTTCTTCGTCGCGCTGACGCCGCTGCTCCCTGACTACGCCGACAAGTTCAACCTGTCGAAGGCAGGAGCGGGTGTCCTTGCCGCGGCCTACCCCGCAGGCGCCCTCGTCGGCGGCCTCCCCAGCGGGGTCGCGACGGCGAAATTCGGCGCCCGGCCCACGACCGTGACCGGCCTCGTCGTCATCGCTGTGACGACCTTCGTCTTCGCTACGGGCAATTCGATCTGGGTCCTGGACCTCTCCCGGTTCGTCCAGGGGTTCGGAAGCGCGCTGGCGTGGACCGCGGGCCTCGCATGGCTCGTCAGCCAGACTCCTGCCGCTCGTCGCGGTCAGACGATCGGTACGGCGATGGCCACTGCGATCGTTGGCGCGCTTTTCGGCCCCGTCCTCGGCGGCGCGGCCTCGGTGGTCGGCGAAGCCGCCGCATTCGGCGCCGCGGGGTTGCTGGCAGTCGGTCTCGCACTCTGGGCGCTCACGATGCCCGGGCCGGCGCCGAGCACGCCGCAGCCGCTGACGGTACTCCTCGATGCGCTCCACAACCGCCGGATCGTCGTCGGCGTCTGGTTCGTCGCCCTCCCGGCGTTGTTCTTCGGGACCCTCGGCGTGCTCGCACCGCTGCGCCTCGAGGACCTCGGCTGGACAGCCGTTGCGATCGGATCGCTGTGGCTCGGCACGGCCGCACTCGAGGCCGTGGCGAATCCGGTCGTCGGCCGCGTCTCCGACCGCGTCGGCCGCCTCCCGCCGATGCGTGTGTCCGTTTTCGCTGCGGCCGTGGTCGCCGCGCTCCTCCCGTGGCCAAATCAGGCCGCCATGCTCGCTACGCTCGTCGTGCTGGGCGGCATCTCGTTCGGCAGCTTCTGGACGCCCGCGATGTCACTCCTGACGGACGAAGCCGAGCGCCGCGGACTCCAGTACGCCTATGCGTTCGCGCTGATCAATCTCGCGTGGGCTCCGGGCCAGGCGCTCGGAGCGTCAGGTGGAGGCGCACTGGCGCAGGTGACGTCCGACGCAGTGCCGTACCTGCTCCTCGCCGTCTCCTGCCTGCTTACGTTTGCCGTGCTGTGGCGATCGAGAAGCTCCTCGTAGCGAATCGGGGCGAGATCGCGTTGCGCGTGTTTCGCACGTGCCGCGAGCTCGGGATCGGCACCGTGGCCGTGGCCGCGCCGGACGACCTCGGCTCGCTCCATGCCCGGTCGGCCGACGAGACGGTCGAGATCACGTCGTACCTCCACTCGGAGGAGCACATCCGCGCGGCAAAGGAGACAGGGGCCGACGCGATCCATCCCGGATACGGCTTCCTCGCCGAGAACCCGGAGTTCGCTGCCGCCGTGGAGGCCGCCGGGCTCGCGTTCGTCGGGCCGACCGCGGAGGCTCTCCGCCTGGGCGGAGACAAGCTGGAGGCGAAGCGGATCGCGGAGGAAGCCGGGGTTCCCGTCGTCCCGACCGGCGATCCCGATGAGATCGGCTACCCCGTGATCGCGAAGGCTGCCGCGGGCGGCGGCGGCCGCGGGATGCGGGTGATTCGCGACGCGGGAGAGATGGACGACGCGCTCGCGGCCGCACGCCGCGAGGCGAAAGCGGCGTTTGGCGACGACCGCATCTTCTTCGAGCGCTACGTCGAGCGGCCTCGCCACGTCGAGATCCAGCTGCTCGCTGACAGCCACGGGGCGGTCGTCGCCCTCGGCGAGCGCGAGTGTTCGATCCAGCGGCGCCACCAGAAGGTGCTGGAGGAGTCACCGTCTCCCGCGCTCGATCCTGCCTTGCGGACGGCGATGAGCGAGTCCGCGGTGCGTTTCGCCAGGGCGATCGGATACCGAAGCGCAGGCACGGCGGAGTTCCTGCTCGTGGGTCGGGACTTCTACTTGCTGGAGCTGAACGGACGGATCCAGGTCGAGCACCCGGTCACGGAGCTTGTCACCGGCGTCGACCTCGTCGCGGAGCAACTTCGAATCGCAAGCGGTGGGCCCTTGGACGCAAGTTACAACTTGTTACTAAGTGGTCACGCCGTGGAGGTGCGGCTCTATGCGGAAGATCCCAGGTCGTTCTTGCCGCAGACCGGCCGGATCGAGCGCTTGCGCCTCCCCCTCGGAGTCCGCGTCGATGCCGGAGTCGAGGAAGGCGACGAGGTTGGCGTCGCCTACGACCCGATGATCGCGAAGCTGATCGCCCATGGCCCCACTCGGGACGAGGCGCTCGCGCGCTTAGGCGACGCCCTGGCCGAGACCGAGGTGGCGGGCGTGACGACGAACCTGCCGTTCCTCCGCTGGCTCGTCTCGCACCCGGCCGTCCTCGAAGGACGAACGACGACGGCGTTCCTGACCGACTATCCACCGCTCTCGGAGCCGCCGCTCCGGCTGCCGCAGGGGCCGTGGGACGGCGCCTGGCGGCTGAACCTACCCTCGCCTCTCCCCCAGTCGCCGCCGGACGTGGACGCAGCTGCCCACGCCGCGCAGGCCGGCGACGGCGCCGAGCGGAGCTCGCTCACAGCGCCCATGCCGGGCACGGTCATCCGGGTACTCGCGAAGGCCGGCGAGCGCGTGTCCCACCGCCAGCCGCTGCTCGTCCTGGAGGCGATGAAGATGGAGACGCCGCTCGTGTCGCCGTTCGACGCCGTCGTCAAGGCCGTCCACGTCGCCGAAGGCGACCGTGTCGCCGGCGGCGCGCTACTCGTCGAGCTCGAGGAGTAGCTCGTCGCTAGAAGAGCTTCTGCAACTTCATCGCCGCGCCCATGTCGCCCTTGATCTTGAGCTTTCCGGTCATGTAGGCGGTCGTTGCGTTCATGTCGCCGGACGCGATCTGCTCGAAGGTCTCCTCTGAAGCCGAGATCGTGGCGTCGGCATCGCCGCCGCCCTCCATCACCGAGACGCTGCCGTCCTGGACATCCACCTTCCACGTCCCGGCACCGTCGATCTCGAACACGTACGAATTGGTCATACCAGCCGTTTTGGAGGGGTCGATCCGGCCTTCCAGGCTCTCGAAGAACTCACGCGCGGTCATGCTCTCCTCTCTTGGTGGCCAAAAGCGCGGCGAGCCTACACCACGGGCTCCGGAGCCAAGCGGCGCGACCCACGTGGAGACGGCAGCAGCAGCCCGGGAATGATCGCGAGCGCCGGGATGACGGCGCAGGCGTACATGGCCGTCTCGAGGTCGACCGCATCGGCCACGGCGCCCAGCACCAGGGCGGCGATGCCGCCGAGCCCGATCGAGAAGCCGATGGAGATGCCCGACGCGAGCCCGATGCGACTCGGCAGGTACTCCTGGCTCATCACGCCGGTCAAGCCGAAGGTGCTGACGACGCAGACCCCGACGAGCGCGAGCGCCGCGGCGCCAATCGCGCCGCCGACGGCGACGAAGATCGCGACGAGCGGCGGCGTCGCGACGATGGTCGCGAGCAAGACGGGGCGACGTCCGATCCGGTCGGCCAGGGGGCCGGCCGCGAGCGTGCCGATCCCGCCCGCGAAGAGCATCAGGGAGAGGAGGCCGTTGCCGTACTTCTCGGAGTGGCCGAGCGAGACAGCCCAGAGCGGGACGAACGTGAGAAGCCCGAACCAGCCGGCGCTGCGCAGCGCGATGACCGCGAGCAGGAGCGCGAGCGCACCGGGGCGGTCCTCTCCAGAGGCCACTCGCTTCCGGAGTCTTTCCGGCGCAAAGCCCTGGAGGTAGCCCATCGCGGCCACGAGCATTCCCGAGACGACGAGCGCCGGGATCGCGAGCAGAAGGCCGCCCCAGCGGCCGAGTGTGATGAGCACCGGCGCGGCCGTGAGCGCTCCGAGCGCGACGCCAAGGTTTCCGCCGATCGAGAACAGCGACATCCCGCTCGCCCGGCGTGAGCCGCTTACGTAGGCGGCGAACTTGGAGCCCTCTGGGTGGTAGGCCGCCGTGCCGAGCCCCGAAACAGTGACGAAGAGGAGGCACAGCCCGTAGCTCGGCGAGGCAGCAGCGAGCGCCATGCCGGTCCCGGCCAGGAGCACACCGACCGGCAGCAGCCAGAGGGCGCCGCGGCGATCCGACCAGAGGCCGAAGACCGGCTGGATGATCGACGACGCGAGCGCCGAGACGAGCATCAGCGCCCCGACCTGGGTGTAGTTGAGATCGAAGCGCGTCACGAGGAACGGGAGCAGCGCGGGCAGCATCCCGTTCGAGAAATCCGTTGCAAAGTGGCCGGCCGAGAGCGCCGTGATCGCCCGGCTGTCGATCTGCCGCGCCACGAAACCCACCCTAGTGCCCCTCCCACCAATACATGCCGGCTTCTGGCCCGCGATCACGCGGCGCCAGAGCCCACCCTCCTCCTCACCAAGGTCATCAGACCTTGGCTCGTCGGAGTGCGAACTCTGGCTTGGTGCTCGCGACCCAGAATTCCGGCGGCATTACTGGAAGGGGCACCAGCCGGGCGGTCGTTCGGAGAGTGAGAGCTAGGCCGCTACGTCCGTCTTGGGACGATGGTGGCGATGGATCAGCGCGTAGGAGAGGTCCTGGTGAGCGCGGACGAGCTCGAGGCGGTTGCGCTCGAGCAGCGCGGACTGTGCGCCACCGGCCCGCAGCGACTGGCGCTCGAGCACGAGATCGGCGATGTGGCCGACGAGCTCCTCGACGGTCGCGAGCGGCTCACAGTTCAGGGGGAGAGTTGTCATGTCGTCAGTGTGTATCGGCACGGTCAGTAATTCGTTAAGCACCGGAAAAAAGTTTTCTAAGCCGACACACAATCTCCTGGGATAGCATCGCGCGGCCCATGCAGGTCGCTGCGGCGTCGGATCTGTCTACCGCCGGCGCGGATGTCGTCGGAGTCGCCACCGCGAACGATGCGCCCGCCGCCCTCGGTGAGCTCCAGGCTCCCGTGTCCGAGCTGCTTCGTGCCGAGGGTTTCCGGGCGGACGCCGGAGCGGCGACGATGCTTCACCTCGACGGCACGCGGATCGCGGTCGCCGGGCTCGGCGACGAGATCGATGCCGACGCGGTCCGTTCGGCCGCGGCGGCGGTCGCCCGGCTCCTTCAGCGCCTTGGTGGCTCGCTCGCGTGGCTGCTGGACGAATCCCAGCCGCTTCCTGTCGAGGAACAGGCGCGTGCGGTGGTCGACGGCATCGTGCTCGGGGGTTACGACCCTGGGCGCTGGAAGTCGAGCGGGGACGGGACGGCCACCGTCGAACGGCTCGTATTCGTCGGCTCCGAGGCGGTCGCCGAGACGGCGCGGCAGCACGCGGCAGTTGCCGCGTGGGCCAACCGGGCCCGGGATCTCGTCAACGAGCCGCCGAACGAGCTCACGCCCGAGCGCATGGCCGAGCATGCCGAGGAGATCGCCTCGGGCCTCGAGCACCTGAGCGCCGAGTCCTGGGGGCCCGAGCGCCTCGCCGAGCTCGGGATGGGCGCCTTCGGCGCCGTCGGCCAGGGGAGCCACAACCCACCGCGGCTCATCGTGCTGCGTTACGAGCCGCCCGGGGCGCGAGACGACGTCCTGCTCGGCCTCGTCGGGAAGACGGTCACCTTCGACACGGGCGGGATCTCGATCAAGCCGGCGCTCTACATGGAGGACATGAAGGGCGACATGGCCGGCGGCGGCGCCGTGCTCGCCGGGATCGGCGCGATCGCCGAGCTCGGCCTCCCGCTTCGTGTCCTCGCCGTTCTCGGCGCGGCCGAGAACATGCCCGGAGGAGGCTCCTACCGGCCCGGCGACATCCTGCGCGCCATGAACGGCAAGACGATCGAGGTCGTGAACACGGACGCGGAGGGCCGCCTCGTGCTCGCCGATGTCCTCTGGTACGCCCGGACCGAGGGCGCGACGCACATCGTCGACTTCGCGACGCTGACGGGGGTCATGAACAAGGCGCTCGGCGATCTCTACACGGGCGTCTTCGCGAACGACGACGCTTGGCGTGACCAGGTCGTCGCCGCCGGCAACCGCGCCGGCGACCACGCGTGGGGTTGGCCGATGCACCGGCGCTACCGGCGGCTGATCGACTCCACGTTCGCCGACATGAAGAACCAGTCGATCCGCGGCCAGGCGTCGCCGGTCTACGCCGCCGAGTTCCTCAAGGAGTTCGTCGGGGACGGCCCCTGGGCGCACATCGACATGGCCGGTCCCGGCTTCCTGAGGTGGACTCGCCCTGACTACTTTCACGTCCCGGGCGGATCCGGCTACGGCGTGAGGCTGATCGCGGAGCTGGCACGGTCACTGGCGTGACGCCGAACTACGACCTCTCGGAGGAGCACGAGCTCGTCCGCCGAACCGTGCGCGACTTCGCCGAGCAGCGGGTCGCGCCCGTGGCGGAGGAGCTCGACCGGGAGCACCGGTTTCCCTACGAGCTCGTCGCCGAGCTCGCCGAGCTCGGGCTGATGGGGATGACGATCCCGGAGGAATACGGCGGGGCCGGCGCCGACACCCTCTCCTACGCCATTGCCGTCGAGGAGCTGACCCGCGTGGACTCCTCGGTCGCGATCACCGTCGCGGCGCACCACTCGCTCGGGACGCTCCCGATCTTCCTGTTCGGAACCGAGGAGCAGAAACGCGAGTGGCTTCCGGAGCTGGCTTCGGGCGAGAAGCTGGCCGCGTTCGGCCTGACGGAGCCGGAAGCAGGATCCGACGCCGGCGCGACCCGCACCCGCGCCGAGCTCCAGGACGGCGAGTGGGTCGTCAACGGCTCGAAGATGTTCATTACGAACGCCGGGACCGACATCACATCGTGCGTGACGATCACCGCGCTCACCGGCGAGGACGAGATCTCGAACATCATCGTCCCGAACGGCACGCCGGGCTACGAGGTCGCGCCGCCGATGCAGAAGCTCGGCTGGCGCGCGTCCGACACGCGCGAGCTGTCCTTTCGGGACGTGCGCGTGCCGGAGAAGAACCTCCTCGGCCCGCGCGGGCAGGGGTTCCAGCAGTTCCTGGAGATCCTGGACGGCGGCAGGATCTCGGTCGCAGCCATGGGCGTTGGGCTCGCGCAGGGCGCCTACGACCTCGCCGTCCAGTACGCGAAGGAGCGTCGGCAGTTCGGGAGGCCGATCGCCGAGTTCCAGGCCGTGCAGTTCGCCCTCGCGGACATGGCCACGGAGATTGAAGCCGGCCGTACGCTCGTCTACAAGGCCGCGTGGCTCAAGGATCAAGGCCGGCCGTTCGCGAAGGAGGCAGCGATGGCCAAGCTCTACACGGGCGAGCTCTCCAACCGCGCCGCGAACGCCGCGCTCCAGATCCACGGCGGCTACGGATTCATGGACGAGTTTCCGATCTCGAGGCTCTATCGCGACCAGAAGATCCTGGAGATCGGGGAGGGCACGAACGAAGTTCAACGCATGGTGATCGCCAAGCACCTCGGCCTCTAGCGCAGCCGCTAGGGGTAGTCGGGCCTCAGTGTTAGGGTGATCGGGACATGCTCTTCCGCCAGTTCGTCGACGACGACCTGGGCTGTGCGTCCTATCTCGTAGGAGACGAAGACTCGGGAGAGGCGGTCGTCGTCGACCCGGCCTACGCCGTCGAGCAGTATCTCGAGCAGGCGGAGCGGGACGGCGTCCGGATCGCCCGCGTGCTCGAGACGCACACCCACGCCGACCACGTCTCCGGCCACGGCCGGCTGGCGCTCGAGCACGCCGTGCCGGTCTCCATTCACCCGGCTGCCGACGCCGAGTATCCCTTCGACCCCCTCGAGGACGGGGCGACGATCGAGCTCGGCCCGATCTCCATCCGCGTCGTACACACGCCCGGACACCGGCCGGAGCACTGCTGCTTCGAGGTGATCGACCGGGAGCGCGGAGACGAGCCGTGGCTCACGCTGACCGGGGACTCGCTGTTCGTCGGAGACGCCGCCCGGCCCGATCTCGCCTCCGAGGCGACCGAGGGCGCGCACGGCCTCTACCGCAGCCTCCAGCGGCTGCTGCAGCTCGACGACGGCGTCGAGGTCTATCCAGGACATGTCTCCGGCTCGCTCTGCGGAACCGGCATGAGCTCCAAGGCGTCGACGACCATCGGGTTCGAGCGTCGCTTCAACCAGAAGCTGAGGATGGCGGACGAGGACGAGTTCGTCGCCGAGGCGATCAAGACAGGCGTCCGGCCTCCGAACATGGACCGGATCGTGGAGCTGAACCGCGGGCCGTTCGTCGGCGCTCCCGAGCCGCTCCAGCAGCTGAACGGCGGCTCCGGAGCGGTCCTCGACATCCGTTCCGCGGATGACTTCGCCGCCGGCCACGCGCGCGGCGCGCTCAGCGTGCCGGTCGAGGGCGGGAACTTCCCCACAAAAGCTGCCTTCGTCCTGCCGCCGAACGAGCGCGTCGTGATCCACGCGGGCAACGCCGAGGAGGCCGAGCGTGCAGCCAAGGGCCTAAGAGCGGTAGGGATCTTCGATCTGGCCGGCTACCTCGTCGGCCCACCGAGCGAGGAACGAACCGCGCCGGTCGAGTTGGACGAGCTTCGGGACCTCGTCGAGACTGGCGCCGTCGAGGTGCTCGACGTCCGGGAGCCGCACGAGCGGGACGAGGGCTACATCCCCGGCAGCCGGAACATCCCGTACCGGCTCGTCCGGGAGTGGGCCGGCGATCTCCAGCGCGGCAAGCCCGTCGTCACGATCTGCTCCAGCGGCCCCCGCGCAGGGGTGGCCGCCAGCGTGCTGGCGTCGTCCGGCGTGGACGCGCGACCCGTGCTCCACGGCGGCGTCCCGGATTGGGACGGCGAGACCGTCAGCTTCAGGCGCTGCGGCTCTTAGCGGTCAGCGACTCCGCCTCGTCGACATAGGCCGAGGCTCCGGCCTCTCGGAAGAACTCGATCGCGGACGAGAGATCGGCGGCGAGCCCTTCGTTCGCGGCGACGAGCTGCGCTTCGGCCTCGAACGCTCTGGCCCCCATCTGATGAAAGATGGCGACGGCGGCCAGGGGGTCGCCCCGTCCAAGCGCTAGTCCGCCGTCGCGCCATGGAGTCGGCGTCGGCACGCTTTCGGCGACTGCCTCGAGCTCATCCGTCCGGCCGAGCGCCGACAGGACGACAGCAAGGTCCCAAAACCAGTCGTGTGAGATGTTCAGGCGTACTCGGCTGCAGAGGTCGACCAGCTCGACCACGAGCGGATCCACGCCAGGCTCGCGCGTAGACCACAGCATGCGGATGTGGAAGGCAAGCGCAGGTATGAGAAGCTGCGGATCGGCCGCGCCGCGCGACAGCTGGAGGCAGGTTGCGCTCTCGTCAACCGCTCCGTCAGCGTCGCCCCGCCCCCGCAGAACTAGGGCGCGACAGGCCCGCCAGGTCGACTCGAGGTAATGGCCGCCCTGTGCCTGGGCGTCCGCGATCCAGTGATCGGCTATATCCGTCATCTCGTCCCAGCGCCCCTCGATGTACAAGAGCCTGACCAACTGGCTGTCGTGCCACCGGAGCCAGTCGACGCCCGCGAAGCGCTTCCAGGCCTCCTTCATGCGCGTCGTCGCCTCGGCCGCCTTCGAAAGCTCGCCCAGGTTGTAGTAACCGTCGGCGACGTTGTTGTACGAACGCTGGACATCCGCCGAGTTCAACTGGTCGAAGATCGCGATGCTCTCCTCGAGGGCGGCGAACCCTTTTCGATCGCCCTTCATCACCCGCCAGGAGCCGCTCGCGCTGAGGACCCGCGCACGAACGTCCTTGAGCTTCAGCTCGTCGGCCATCGCGAGCGCCTGATGCTCGAACTGCGCGGCGAGCTCGTCACGGTTCCCGAGCCAGTGGAGCCGGAAGAGGCCTGCGTACACACGCGCCTTCGTCTCCGACAGCGGCAGCGCCTCCGCCAGCTCGGCAGTTCGCCCCAGGCTCTCGAGGACGTCGTCGCCCCGTCCGAGCAGCCAGAAGCTGTCGGCTCGCATCAGCTCCGCTTCGGCGGCTCCTTCGCGGTCATCCGCGGCAAGTAGGGCGTCCCGGGCGACCGCCAGCTCGTCCACGTCCCAGACGTCGCCGCCGAACCTTGCCGCTGCCGCCGCGAGGAGCAGCCTTGGCCGCGCCGGATCGTCCGCCGGCCACAACTCGAGCGCTCGGTCGTAGTCGCGCGCCGCCGCGGCGAACGCGTTGAGCGAGGCGGTGCGATCGCCGGCGTCCCGCAGGGCCAGCCGTGTCGCGCGCACGAGCTCCTCGGTGTCGCCGCGCCGCGCCCGCACGATCTCGAGCGCACTTGCGTAGTGATGGGCGCGCAGGTCCGCGTAGTCCTCGGGCCGTCCGAACGACTCGATCCAGACGGCTGCACGTTGATGCTTCTCGGCCCGGTCGAGTCTCGGGATCTGGCCGTAGGCCACGTCCCGTACGAGCGTGTGGGCAAAGGAGTACTGGGTATCGCCTGCGATGGACGAGCGCCGCTCTCGCCGGATGAACTCCCTCCGTTCGAGCCGGTGCAGCGAGTCCTCGAGCTGGGGCGTCCGATCGCTGTCGCCGATTGCCGCCAGGGCGCCCGGCCAGAAGACCTTTCCCACGACTGCGGCATCCTGGAGCAGCGCTTTCTCTTCGCCCGCGAGCGCATCGAGACGTGCGGCGATCAGCCCGTGGAGAGACTCTGGAAGAGGCAGGTCGCCGTCAGCGCCCTCGGCCGCGATTCGCGCGAACTCCTCGGCGTAGAGCGGATTGCCCCCGGCACGCTCGAGCAATCGCGTCTGAAGCTCAGCCGGCAGCACCGCGCGGTCGAGGAGCTCGTGAAGAAGCCTGGCCGTCTCTTCTTCGGACAGCGGCGCCAGTGAGATCGTCGCCGCGTTCGGCTTCCCGCCACCCCAGCCAGGGCGGCGAGCCAGCAGCTCGGGCCTTGCGGTGGCGACGACGAGGATCGGAACGGCGCCGGCCCAGTCGACGAGATAGTCGACGAAATCGAGCAGACCATCGTCCCCCCAGTGCAGGTCTTCGAACACGAGGACGAGCGGGTCGAGCTCGGCGAGCCCTTCGAAGAAACGGCGCCAAGCGGCGAAGCTCTCCGTGCGCCGGTCAGTCCCGAGCTCGCCCGGGTCACCGAGACCGAGCAGGGGTCTCAGCTGCCGCGTTACCCATTGCGCTTCCTCTTCGTCCGGCACGGCTTCGTCGACGACGACCTGCAACTTCGCCTCCGCCCGCTCCTCGGGCTCACCTTCGAGGATTCCCGCGTGAGCCTTCACGATCTCTGCGAGAGCCCAGAACGCGACACCCTCGCCGTACGGAAGGCACCTGCCCTGACGCCAGTAGATGAGGTCGGGTTGAGCCTCGACCGAGGAAAAGAGCTCGTGCACGAGCCGGCTCTTTCCGATTCCCGGCACGCCGACGAGGGTCACGAGCTGCGGTGCTCGCTGGTGCCGAACCCGGTCGAGTGCGTCGACCAGAAGATTGAGCTCCCGCTCCCTCCCGACCAATGCGGTCCGCGGCTCGAAGCTGACATCCGACCCGTAGCGGGAACGCGCTTCAACTGCCTCCCACACCGGTACGGGCGCCGCCTTCCCCTTGGCTTCGACGGCCGGCAGTTCCCGATACTCGATCACGCGGGATGTGGCGTTGTAGGTCGTTTCGCCGACGAGGACGCCGTTCACCGGCGCCGCCGTCTGTAGCCGCGACGCGGTATTGACGACGTCGCCGGCAACGAGGCCTTGCTCGGCCCCTGGGCGCGGCTCGAGCGAGACGAGCACTTCTCCCGTGTTAACCGCGACACGGACCTCGAGGTCGCCCTCCTCGCGGATCCAGTCACGTATCGCGAGCGCAGCGCGGACCGCTCGCTCCGGGTCGTCCTCGTGCGCCACGGGCGCGCCGAACACCGCCATCACCGCGTCGCCGATCACTTTCTCGACGGTCCCGCCACGTCGTTCGAGCTCGGACCGGAGCCGATCGTGAAAGGGCCGCAGCATTGCCTCGACGTCCTCCGGGTCGAGCGCCTCGGCGCGTGATGTGAAGCCGACGAGATCGGCGAACACGATGCTGACGACCTTGCGCTCCCGGCGCCTTGGGGTGGCCATAACTGCCGAGTCTACGAGCCGAAAGGCCGGTAGACGGCGCCGCACACCGCCCCGGCCTTTCCCTTCAACAAGACGGGCGTGTCGTGGTATTTCTTCCTATTTCAGGCGCTCGACCGCGTAGCCCCAGCTGCGCATCTTGTCGAGGAGCACGGTGCAGTGCTCCTGGTCGCGCGTGATCAGCGTCAGTTCGACCTCGGTCTCGGCGACGGGAAGCTCCATGCCCTCGCGGTGATGCTCGACGGAGACGACGTTCCCGCGCGCCTCTGCGATGAGCGTGAGCAGCCGCACGAGCTCGCCGGGTCGGTCCGGGATCCGTGTGCGGATGACGAGGTAACGGCCGCCGAGCGTCAGCCCGTGGCGCATGATCGTGATCAGAAGCGTCGGGTCGATGTTGCCGCCGGAGAGGACGATCACGACCGGTCCCGAGCCGCCGACCTTCCCGGACCGCAGAGCTGCGACGCCGACGGCGCCGGCACCCTCGACGACGAGCTTCGTCCGCTCGAGCAGGAGCACGATCCCTTCGCTGATCGACTCGTCATCGACGTCGACCATGTCGTCGAGGACGTCGTCCAGGATCGACATGGTCAGCTCGCCGGGACGCTTTACGAAGACGCCGTCGGCGATCGTGAAGCCGGAGAGACCGGCCTGGACGCCGACGATTCGTAGGTTTGGGCGGTTCGCCCGCAGGGCGAGCGCGATTCCGGAGGCCAGGCCGCCTCCTCCGACGGGGATTACGACCGTCTCGGCGTTGGGCACCTGGTCTGCGAGCTCCAGGCCGATCGTGCCCTGGCCGGCGATCACGGTGGGATCCTCGAAGGGGTGCACGAAGGTCGCTCCTGTCTCCTCCACGTAGGCCATGGCCGCCGAGAGCGCTTCCTCGAAGCCCGCGCCCCCCATGATCAGCTCCGCCCCGTAGGTGCGGCAGGCCTCGACCTTCGCCATGGGCGCGTCCTGCGGAACGTAAATCCGCGCCGGAATGCCGGCCTGCCGCGCCGCCCAGGCCACTGCCTGGCCGTGGTTGCCGGCGCTCGCCGCGACGACGCCGGCCGCCCGTTGCTCGGCCGACATCGTGGCGATCCGGTTGACGGCGCCACGGACCTTGAAGGCGCCGGTCCGCTGGAGGTTCTCCGCTTTCAGAAACACTTCGCGGCCTGTGGCGCGAGACAACGTCCCCGAGCCGTAGACCGGCGTTTCCCGCGCGATGCCGACCAGGCGCTCGCGGGCCTCCAGGATGTCAGCGAGGCTTGGGGCTGTCTCCGTCGTCGCCATTTTCACCGGAACTGACTTTGAATACCTTCTGAAGTATCTCCCTCACCGCGGTCAGCGGGTCGAGCTCGCGCCGCTGCACCTCGTCCAGCAGCCGGCGCAGCTCGGGGTCGTTCGCGACCGCCTCCTCCAGGTGCGTCTTCGCCCGCGACGAGGCGATCGCGAAGACCTCCCCGGCCAGGTTCTTTCGCCGCCGCTCGTCGAGCAGGCCGTTCGACTGGAGGAACGAGCGGTGCTCGGCGATCTTGTCCCAGAGCTCGGGGACTCCCTCTCCTTCGATCGCTTCAGTGAGGACGATCGGCGGCCGCCGGGCGCGGTCGGGGTCGAGCGAGAGGATCGAGCGCACCTCGTTCAGCATCGTCTTGGCGGCGGGATGGTCCTTCTTGTTCACGACGATCACGTCCGGGATCTCCATGATCCCCGCCTTCAACGCCTGCACGGAGTCGCCCGAGCCGGGCATCAACACCAGCACGACCGTGTCGGCGACGCCGATCACCTCCACTTCGCTCTGCCCCGTCCCGACCGTCTCGAGGAAGAGCAGGTCGCGGCCCGCGGCGTCCAGAACCAGCAGCGCCTGGAGCGCGGCCTCGGCGAGCCCGCCGAGATGGCCCCGCGTCCCCATCGAGCGGATGAAAACGCCAGGATCGAGGAAGTGGTCGGAGAGCCGGATCCGGTCGCCGAGCAGGGCGCCCTGGGTGAAGGGGCTGGACGGATCGACGGAGACCACACCGACTGTCTGATCCTGCGCCCGGACGTGCCGGACGAGCGCGCTGATCAGGCTCGACTTACCCACTCCGGGCGGGCCTGTGATCCCGACGGCGTAGGCGCGGCCGGTCTCCGGGTAGAGCTCCCGGACGAGCTCGTACGCGAGCGGATCGGCGTTCTCGACGAGCGTGATCGCACGGGCCAACGCTCGGCGGTCGCCCTCGCGGACGCCGTCCACCAGCGTCTCCAGCGTCCATTCGCGCCGCCGGGCCATCGATCGAACTCTAGGTTGAGGTCTGCAGGGCGGGCTCCTGGTGGGCCGCGACGCCCCGCGCCATCGTGAGCCCGATCCCCGCCGCGAGGGCGGCGAGCCCGCCCGCCATCGCCCAGACCACGCGCGCTCCGAGCGCGTCGGTGATCGGCCCCGCCACGAGCATCCCGAGCCCGAGCACCGCGTAGTTCGAGCTCATGAGCACGGTGAAGGCTCGGCCGCGCAGCTCGTCGGGCGCGCCGCGCTGAACGAGGAGGGCGTTGCAGACGACCGCTGCTCCGTTGCCCACGCCGACGAACGCGACGCACGCCGCAGCGACCCACACGTCAGGCGATGCCGCCGCCGCGACCAGGCCGACCGCGACAACTCCGATCGAGCCGGCGTAGACC
>DASSCT010000042.1:0-13069 GCA_035697545.1 Gaiellaceae bacterium
AAAAGATTCGGGACGGGGAGGACGACGTCGTCCTCGCGGATCCCGAGCACGCCCTTCGCGTACCACTCGAACGAGAGCACCGGGCTGTGCTGGGGATGGACTGCGGCCTTCGGCTGCCCGGTGCTCCCGGTCGTGAATTTCCAGATCGCGATGTCGTCCTTCGTCGTCGGAGCGGGCTCGAGCTCGTCGGAAGCCGCCGCCGCGAGGCGGTCGAAGTCGTCGCCGACGACGAGGATGTGCCGGAGCCAGCGGCTGTCCCGGGCCGCCTCCCGTACCGGCTCCAGGGTCGCCTGATCCACGACGACAACGCCGGCCCGTGTGTAGTCCAGGTAGTAGGCGTAGTCCTTGGGCTGGAGGAACGTGTACGCCTCGGCCGTGACTGCTCCGATCTTTTGCGCGCCGTACCAGAGCGCGACGAACTCGACGGAGTCGCCGAGGACGAGCAGCACCCGCTCCTCCGGGCGGACGCCGAGCTCGCGGAGCACGTTGCCGCTCCGGTTCACGAGCGCGGCGAGCTCGGCGTAGGTCGTTCGGCCACCGGGGCCGATGAGCGCCGTGCGTTCTCCTCGGCCCTCCTCGACGTTGCGATCGACGAACCGGGTCGCGAGATTGAGCTCGCGCGGAAGATCCTCGTAGGTGATCACGCTGCGACCTCGCGGATGAGCTCGATGAGCATGCCAGCAAGGGCCTCGAACGTCTCCTCGCCCTCTTCGGCCGTGGCCTCGGCCGGCGCGCCCGCGTAGGCATTGTCCATGCCCATTGCGACGAAGCTGGTCTGCCCGGACCGGATCGCAGTCGGCATGTCGACCATCTTCGCGTCCAGGGTGCGCATGCGCTCCTGGTCGATGAGGTCAGGGCGCTCGGCGAGGATGAGCGAGGTCTCGTAGCGGCCGGCGTGGCCGGCTCCCGCCCGGAACTCCTCGGTGAGGCGCTCTGCGTTGGCTCGGCGCGTGACGTCGAGCAGCGGCAGCCCAATCGCCCGGAGCGTCCACACCTGCTCGGGCTCGAGGTGGCTGTTGACGACGACGATCCGCTCGAAGTTCGCGGCGATCTCCGTGACGAGCGAGCGCAAGGTCTCCTCGCCGATCGAGACGGCGCCGGGGAAGTCCGCACCGTAGCGGGTGACCCCGTACGGCACTGCCGGCAGGACGAGCACGTCGACCTCGCCGCGCAGCCGCTCCGCCGCGCGCCGACAGATGCCGACGGAGATGATCGTGTCGGTCGCGAGCGGCGCGTGCGGCCCGTGCGGCTCCGTTGCGCCGAGCGGGAGCAGGTGGACCGCCCGGTCGCGCCCCTTCAGGTCCGGATAGGCCAAGTCGCCGAAGCTCAGGTCCGGGCCTCCGCTAGTAACAAGTTGTTACTTGTGTCCAAGGGCCGCTCGATCTGCGTCTCGGGTAGGTCGAGCACGACGAGGTCGGCGCGTCCCGCCGCGACGATGGTGTTCGCGTCGTCCGGCGTCGTCAGGTGGCCGCGAACGAGGGTCGGGATCTGAGCCTCGTTGCGGACTCGGTCGCTGACTGCTGTGAGGAACCCGCGGCGGTACTCGGGCCGGTCGTCATGGACCGTCTGACCGGCCTCGACGTGAACGAGGTCGCAGCCGTGCTCGGCCAGGGTCCGCGCGATCTGGATTCCGTCCTCGACCGTGTTCCCGCGCGGATGCCAGTCGGTGACGGAGAGACGGACGGCCAGCGCCCGCGGCCAGACCGCACGCACGGCGTCGAAGACCTCGAGCGGGAACCGAAGCCGGTCCTCGCGAGGGTTCGTGAGCGGCGAGAGGAAACCGGCGAGCAGGTAGCCGTGCGCCATGTCAAGCTCGAGCACGGAGCCGCCGAGCTCCTCAGCCCGCTTTGCCGCTGCAACGAACGCGTCGCGAATCCTCTCCATCCCGGCCGAGTCCAGCTCGGCCGGGACCGCGCCGAACGGGCCGTAGGAAGCCGGTGAGGCTGCGACAAGCGGCCAGCCGTCGTCGAGCGGGAGGTCGATGCCCGTGGAATGCGCCTGCGTCGCGCCGCGAGCGCCGGCATGGCCAAGCTGGACGATGACCTGACCGGGCGGCGGCGTCCACTCGTCGATTAACGGCGTCTCGGGAGTGACCCGCCCCTCCGGCGTCACCGCGACGAGCCCGCTGAGGATGAGGCTGAACCGGTCGGCAAAGGTGACGCCCTCGAGCTCGAGCGGCGCGAACATCGGTGCCGGCGCGACCGCCCGCCCCCGCCCGGCGAGCCAGGAGTCGAGCGTCCGCGTGAACTGCGGGTCGCGGATCCCGAGCGTCGCGTGGGTGATCCTCCCGCTCCGGGTCAGCAGGTTGAACGCGAACTGGATCGGCTCGAGGTGCGTGTAGCTCCGCACTCGCCGGAAGTAGCCGGCGCTGTCGGTTGCGGCAGCCTGCGTCCGCTCGACCAACGGCCGGCGTTCGAGCTCGTAGTCGACGAGCGCGGCCTCCACATCCCAACCACGCCGCGCCAGCGCGTTCGCGAGCGCGATCGAATCCTCCATCGCCAGCTTCGTGCCGGAGCCGATCGAGAAGTGCGCGGTGTGCGCGGCGTCCCCGATGAGGACGACGCGGCCGTCGTGCCAGACCCGGTTCGCCACCTTATTGAAGTCGAGCCAGATCGAGCGGTTGGAAAAGAGCTCGTGCCCGCGCAGGTCGCGCGCGAAGAGCTGCTCGCAAAAGGCGAGGTTTTCCACCTCGGACCGGTTCTCGTGCCTGGCACCGAGCCACGTCTCGTGGGGGCACTCGACGATGAAGGTGCTCATGTGCTCGTCGTACGGATACGCGTGCGCGTTGTAGAGCCCGTGCTCGGACTCCTTGAAGACGAACGTGAAGGCGTCGAAGACGAGGTCGGTGCCGAACCAGACGTACTTGCAGCCTTCCGGCTCGATCCTCGTTCCGAACTCGCCGAGCCGCCTGACGAGGCTCCATGCGCCGTCGGCCCCGACGACGAGATCGGCCTCGGGAAGCGCTTCCACCTCCGTCCCGAACACGAGCTCGACGCCGAGCAAGCGGCAACGGGCCTGGAGGATCTCCAGCAGCCGCCGGCGCGCGATCGCCGAGAACGAGTGACCGCGAGAGCTCAGGACGCGATCCTGGTAGCGGATGTCGACCCGGTCCCAACGCGCGAACGTGTCCGTGATCTCGAGGTGGGACTCCGGATCGGCGTCGCGAAGCGAGCCGAGGGTCTCCTCGCTGAACACGACGCCCCAACCAAACGTCGCATTCGGCGCGTTCCGCTCCAACACACGCACGTCCACCGAGCGGTCGAGCTTCTTGAGCAGGATCCCGAGATAGAGCCCGGCCGGCCCGCCGCCGACGATCTCGACCCTCATCCCAATGCCTCCGCAAGCCGGTCGAGCTCCTCGACCGCCGGCGTCGACGAGAAGAGCACCAGCTCGTCGCAGCCCGCCTCCTCGTACCCGCGGACGAAGTCCTTGATCGCGCGGACGCTGGTGAGGTGCTCCGCGACGATCCGCTCGACGAAGCCGCCGGTGAAGGCGTAGTAATCACGCAGGTAGGCCTCGCCCCGCTCTGAATCGCAGAGTGTGAAGTAGCCCTGACCCCAGAGGCGCGGGCGACCCTCTCGCCCGAGGTCCCGCCAGGCGGCCTCGGCCCGAGCCGCCGCGCCGGCGAATGCCCGAGGCGGACCGCCGTTGTGCGCGTAGCCGTCGGTGTAGCGGGCCATGCGGGAAAAGGCCGGGCCGCTCAACCCGCCGGCGAGCAGCTCGATCCCTTCGCGGGTCGGCCCAACTCGGTTCCCGTCGACCGCCCCGCGGATGTACGCCAGCTGCTCTCCGAGCTTCCGCCCGCGCCCGCGGTGCTCGACCCCCGCGGCCTCGTAGTCCTCGACCCGCGCCCCGACGGCGAGACCGAGCGTCAGGCGTCCGCCGGAGAGGCCGTGCACGGACGCAGCTTGCTTCGCGAGGAGCGCGGTCGAGCGCAGCGGGCCGATCGCGATCATCGTCGCCAGACGCACCCGGGTCGTCGCGGCCGCAGCCGCGGACAGCACCGCAAACGGCTCGAAGCTGTCGTAGACGAGGCGGTCGAGGACGGCGACGGACGAGAATGGGCCGTCGTCGGCGCGACGAGCCCACTCGAGGAGCAGCTCGCCCGTCGCGCCCGGCGTGGTCGTGGGAAGACCAACCCCGACATTCATCCCGCCTGAAGCTTCACACTTCGCCGCAAGGTGAGTGAACTGGAGGCGTCACCGTTCGACCGTCACTACGGCCTCGAAGTCGAGGAGGCCGGCGACGAGGTCGTTCGCGCGCACGTTCCCGTCGAGAGGCACGTCACCCAGCCGCTCGGTCTCGTGCACGGCGGCGTCTACGCGTCGATCGCGGAGGCGCTCGCGTCACTCGGGACGAACATTGGCGTCGTGCCCCGCGGCAGCGTCGGTCTCGGCATGTCGAACCACTCCACTTTCCTCCGCCCGGTCAGCAAGGGAACCGTCCATGCGGTCGCGCGCCGCCGACACCGGGGGCGGACGACCTGGGTCTGGGACGTGGAGATGACGGACGACGACGACCGGCTCTGCGCCGTCAGCCGCGTGACGATCGCGGTTCGGCCGGCGTGACGTCGGGCCCGTCGTCGTAGACGACGACCGTTCCCGCGAGGAAGTCCGCCAGTCCGCGGCGGCGATCGTCGAAGAGCACCGGCAGGTAGCCGGCAAACAGCGGAATGATCGCGATCGCCGTTCCGATTGCGCGCACGAGCGAGCGTCCCAGCGAGGGCGGATCACCGCCCGGCCCCCACAGCCGGAGCCGGAGCAGCCGCATTCCCGGCGTCTGCCCGGCGCCGCTCCAGAAGGTCACGAAGTAGACGGTGGCGACAAGCGTAAGGCCCGAGCCGAGCAGCAGCCCGGCCAGCCACGCCGGTCGCAGTGTCCCCACCAGCGTCGACGCAAGTGCGATCAGCGCGGACAGCGAAGCGAAGATCAGGATGATCACGGCCGCGTCGATCGCAAACGCCAGGGCACGGGTGGCGAGGCCCGCAAAAGGCGCAGCTGCGACACGTGGGCGACGACGTCCGAGCCTGTCGTCCCAGCGGACGGCGCGCGCTCGAATGCCCCCGACGAGCTCGCCGGCGAACCCCACCGTCTGGCGAGTCAGGGCGGCCGTCATCTCGGGGCTCTCGACGACTTCTCTGATCGCCAGCCGCATCTGATCGCTTCGCACGATCTGTTCGGTTAGCTCGGTCGTGTGCGAGCTTGCGAGCGCGTCCTTCACGGCGCGATCGAGCGCGCCGCTGGCGACGAGTTGGGCGGCCACCCGCTCGACCACGTTGTGCTTCACGGCCGACCGGACGACCTCTTCGGGAAGCGTGGATGCGAATGCGCGGTCGAGTAGGCGGATGAGCTCCGGGATCAGGACGTCGTCCGCGGCTGTGGCGAGCTGGTCGCGGGAGGCCCGCGCCGCCACTCGCGCGGGAAAGAACGCAATGCGTCCCGCAGTCGTCACCACACGGGAATGGCGCTCGTCCTCGGCCACCGCTAGCTGCCGGTGGTCGACGGGACCGGCGAAGCCTCCGGGCGGATCATGCGGTGACGCTACACGCGTCGCGTGACGACGCCTACGTCCGAAGAGGGTGATGCGAGCCGGGTGCGAGTTGAACTACCGCCCTGTTGGCCCGTACCCTGTGTGGCGTTTGCTGACACGGACGGTTGGGTCGCCTCCGTGACCGGTGCGAACGAGGGAGGAGCGATAGGCGGTCGGAGCAACCCAGCGGCGAGCGCCCCGCGGCGTGCGAGGCTCGGAGACGTCCGGTCGAGCGGTCCGTCGCCGCCACGAGACGGCGCTGCCTTCGAGATCCTCCAGTCGAAGCTCCAGGTGCCGTTCCTGCGCCCGGGCCTCGTGACGCGCACGGGGCTCGTGAACCGACTCCGGCGGGCGTCGAGTGCGAGGGTCGTCAGTGTCATCGCGCCGGCCGGATACGGCAAGACGACGCTGCTCGCGCAGTGGGCCGCGCGCGACGATCGCCCGTTCGTTTGGGTCTCGCTGGACCGCCGTGACAACGATCCGGTCTCGCTGCTGACCTACGTAACGGCCGCTCTCGACAGCGTCCACCCGGTGGACCCCGGCGTCTTCCGGGCCGCCGCATCCGCGAGCGACACGATGTGGTCCACCAGCGTCCCGCGCCTCGGCACGGCGCTTGCGTCGACGCCGGAGCCGATCGTGCTCGTACTCGACGACGCTCACGAGCTGACGAACCGGGACTGCGTGGATGTTCTCGAGCCGCTCGCCAAGAACCTTTCCTGCGGTTCGCAGCTCGTTGTTTCCGGACGCGCCGAGAACGGGTTGCCGTTGGCCCAGCTCCGGGCCGCCGGCAAGCTCCATGAGGTCCGTCACGGCGAGCTTGCTCTGAGCGACTCGGAGGCGCGGACGCTCTTGGCCGCCGCAGGCACGAAAGTGTCGAAACCAGAGGCCCACGAGCTGAACGACCGGGCCGAGGGCTGGGCCGCCGGGCTCTACCTTGCGGCCCTGTTCCTACAGGAGTCGGGTGACTCGGGCGCGATCAAGTCCTTCCAGGGAGACGACCGGTTCGTGGCCGACTATCTGCGCTCGGAGCACCTCTCAAACCTCAAACGCTCCGACGTCGAATTCCTGGTGCAAACCTCCGTGCTCGATCGCATGTGCGGTTCCCTCTGTGACGAGCTCCTCGGCCGGAGTGACTCCGCGCGTCGGCTCGAGGCCCTGGAGGAGGCGAACTTCTTCGTGGTGCCCCTCGACCACCACCGAGAGTGGTACAGGTACCACCATCTGTTCAGGGACATGCTCCGCTCCGAGCTCGAGCGTGTCGAGCCGGAGCTCGTTCCGACGCTCCACCGGCGCGCTGCGTCCTGGGAAGAGCAGAACGGGCACCAGGAGGCAGCGATCGAACATGCCGCGGCGGGAGGAGACCTCGACACGCTCGCTCGGTTGATCGGCACGTTCTCGATGCCGTACTTCCGCAGCGGCCGCGTCGCGACGGTGGAACGATGGTTCAGCTGGTTCGACGAGCCGGACCTGCTCGAGCACTACCCGGCCGTCGCCGCGTTCGGCGCCTGGGTCCACGCGTTGCGGGGCCGCCCCGAAGAGGCCGAGCGTTTTGCCTATGCGCTCGAGCACTCCCAGTCCGATAGCGCCATGCCTGACGGAAGCGCGTCGGCGCGGCCCTGGGCAGCACTCCTCCGCGCCCTGTCCTGCCATCGAGGGGTCGCCGCCATGCGGGCGGATGCTGAGCTCGCGCTCGACGAGCTGAGCCTGTCCAGCTTCTGGCGTCCCGCCGCGCTCCTCTTCGTCGGCGTTGGCGCGCTGCTCGAGGGCGAGCTCGATCGAGCTGAAGAGGTCTTCGCCAAGACCGCCGAGGAGGCGATCGGATCGGGTGGGATCTACGCGGGAGTCGTCGCTCACTCGGAGCTCGCGCTTCTGGCGCTCGACCGCGACGATCTGGCAAGAGCGGAGATCCAGCTCGCGCAGGCGAGAGAGTTCCTCGACAACCAGCCGATCGAGGAATATCTGCCCGCTGCGATTCAGATTGCGGCCGACGCGAGACTGGCGTTGGCGAGAGGTCAGGCGGCAACGGCCCGCGAGCTCCTTGTGGGCAGCACGCGCCTTCGCCCTCACCTGAGTCGTGCGATCCCGTGGTTCGGCGTCCAGACCAGTCTCGAGCTTGCGCGCTCGCACCTCGCACTCGCAGACACCGACGGCGCGCGGACACTCGTTCGCGAGGTCGAGGACGTGATCCAGCGCAGGCCAGACCTCGGCACGCTTCCGCGGCAGGCACGAGAGCTGCGCGCCCAGCTGGCGAGCGCCGTCAGCCTCAACGATGGCTGGGCCTCGACCCTGACCGCCGCGGAGCTCCGCTTGCTGCCGCTTTTGACAACGCATCTCTCCTTCCGCGAGATCGCCGAGCGCCTCTACGTCTCCCGCAACACGGTCAAGAGCCAGGCGATCTCCGTCTACCGGAAGCTCGGCGCCTCCAGCCGTAGCGAGGCAATCGAGCGCGCCGTGCAACTCGGGCTCGTCGACATGCCGGTCTCACCGGGCCCGGGTTTCACCCCCTAGGGGTGATGCGTGGCGTTCGCGGAGGGAGTCCAATGGGTAGGGGCGACACGGTGGAAGACGAGTACAAGGTCACGCTGCGCAGGATCGCGGTTCGTGATGACCGCTACATCGACGCACTGCTTCAAGGCGACCACGCCAACGCGACGCTCGCGGGCCTCGACGATCGCTCGCACGCGCTGATCAGGATCGCCGCGCTCGTCGCGTCGGACGCCGCGCCGCCGGCCTACATGAACTGCGTCGAGGCCGCGCTTCGAGCGGGTGCCTCGTACGACGAGATCGTCGGCGTCCTGGTCGCGGTGCTCCCACTCGTCGGCATTGCCCGCGCCGTCTCTGCGGCCCCGAACCTCGGCCTCGCCGTCGGCTACGACGTCAGCGAGGCGCTCGAGGTCGCGTAGGCACCGACGCGCTACGTGAGTTCAAACCTCGCCGCTCCTAGCGCGATCGACGGGATTCGGGAACGCGCCCTCCGGCTCGTTGCGGGTCCAGTGGGTCGAGCCGACCTCGCGTTGGCGTTCGACGCGAGTCAGGCTTCGTCGATCGAGATCCACGTCGAGGGGCGGAACTTCTACCCGCCAATGCTGGAGGACATCGAGTCCGCTTCATCGTCCGTCCATATCAACCAGTTCGGGTTCCGGCCGGGCGTCATCGGAGATGCCTTCGCGGATTTGCTGGTCGCGAAGGCGGCTGAAGGCGTCCGCGTGCGCCTCGTCGTCGACCGGCAGGGCTCGGACCCCGAGCGGAGCTCAGCGGCGCTGTACGACCGACTCATTGCAGCGGGCATCGAGATCTGCGTCGTCCGGGCGACGAAGCTCCGCGCGGCGTTCGGGCCGCTAGGCAGCGACGGGGCGGCTCGATGGAACCTCGCCGGGCTCGGCCACATCGATCACCGCAAGTTCGTGATCGTCGACGGCCGCATCGGCTGGGTTGGTGGAGCCGGAATCGAGGATCACTTTCAGGACGGCCGCTTCCACGATCTCTTCCTCCGGGCAGAAGGCCCTGTGGTCGCCCAGCTACAGCTGGTCTTCCTCGCCGGGTTTCGGTGGCTCGGCGGCGTGGTTTCGTCCGAAGAGATCGAGACACTCTTCCCGGTGCTGGATGCGGGACCGGATGCCGTTCCGGCGGTCGTTCTCCACAACGCGCCGGGGCGCTACCGGCCGATCACCGACGCGATTGAGCGCCTCATCGAGCGTGCAGGCTCCTCGCTCGACGTCGTCAACCCCTATGTCACAGACCGCGGGATGATCCGACGCATCGAGCATGCTGCCCGCCGTGGGGTCCGCGTGAGGCTCTTCGTTCCGGCGAACGCCAACAACTGGGCCTGCGCGGCCGCGCAGCGCTTTCACCACGCGAGCTTGCTCGACGCCGGTGTCCGCATCCTCGAGTATCCGACGATGCTGCACGCCAAGGCGTTCGTGCGCGACGGGGAGGAGCTCCTCGCGGGCACGTGCAACCTCGAGGCTTGGAGCCTCAAGCGCTTCTTCGAGATCGACCTCCAGGTTTGGTCTAAAGCCGTCGCGTCCCAGTTCGACGAGCGGTTCAGCGCCCCCGCCGAAGTCTCGTCGGCTCCAGGGCGGCGGCTTGTCGGCATGAAGGAGCGCGCGAAGGCCACCGCGTTCGCCGCGCTCTCGCCCCTGCTCTGATGGTGGCGGTCGCGGAGGGCTCGGTCGTCTCCCGGCGGAGGTTCCTCCTTCCGCTTGCCCTTGCCCAGTTCATCTGCAGCTTCGCGGGCTCGAACATGAACGTCATGATCAACGACATCAGCGAGGACCTGGACACGAACGTCCAGGGAGTGCAGATCGCGATCACCCTCTTCTTGCTGATCATGGCGATCCTGATGATCCCCGGCAGCAAGTTGACAGACCGCTGGGGCCGCAAGCGGTGCTTCATCGGAGGGCTCACGCTCTATGGAATCGGCGCCCTGCTGAGTGCGGTTTCCCCCGGTCTCGGCGTGCTGATCCTGGGTAACTCGGTGTTCGAAGGGGTCGGCACCGCGCTCCTGATCCCGCCGGTCTACATCCTTGCGACGCTGGCGTTCGACGATGTCACGTCGCGTGCCCGGGCGTTCGGCGTGATCAGCGGGATGGGAGGCATCGGCGCCGCAGCTGGGCCGTTGATCGGCGGCCTGATCGCATGGGGAATCAGCTGGCGGGCCGCTTTCATCTTCCAAGCCCTCGTCGTCGCCGCGATCATCTTGCTCAGCCGCCGAATGACCGATCCCTTGCCGGCGGACCCGACGCGTCCCTTCGATGCGGTCGGAGCGGTTCTGTCTGCGGCCGGCATGTTCTTCGTCGTGCTGGGCATCCTGCAGGCCGACAGCAACGGCCGGCTCTTCGCGCTGTTCCTGGCACTCGGAGCCGCCCTTCTGATCGTGTTTTTCCTCTACATCCGCTCTCGCGAGCGAGCGGGAAAGGAAGCGCTGCTCAGCACCGCACTGTTCAAGAACCGAACCTCGAATCTCGCCCTTGCGACCCAGAACGCCCAGTGGCTGATCCTCATGGGAACGTCATTTACCGTCGCCGTCTACCTGCAAACCGTTCGTGGGTACAACCCGATTAAGACTGGGGTCATCTTTACGGCGGCGACTGCAGGCATCCTGGTTTCGTCCCTTGCCGCGGAGCGATTGGCCAGGAAGCGCCCGCAGAAGACCTTGATCATGGCGGGCTTTGTCGTCACCTTGGCCGGCATTGGGCTGTTGATCGGGCTGGTGGATATCTGGTCCAGTGTCGTCGCGTTCGTGCCCGGGCTCCTGCTGATCGGCTTGGGCCTGGGAGTGATGCTGACTCCCTCGGTCAACGTCGTGCAGTCCAGCTTCCCCGAGGAGCGGCAGGGAGAGATCTCCGGACTGTCGCGTAGCGTGTCCAACTTGGGCTCGACATTCGGGACTGCGATCGCCGGCACGATCCTCGTCTCCGGCCTTGCTTTTGGTGCGTACGCACTCGCAATGGGCTCCCTTGCCGTAGCTGCGGTCCTCGGACTTGTGGCGGCCATCTTTCTTCCCGCCAAGCTGGAGCAACCGAGGGCTTGACCACCGCTACCGCGGCCGCATCGTCGCAACGCGCGGCCGGCGCCACGCTCGTGCTGCTGACGCTTGCGTCGGGCCAGTTCCTCATGACGCTCGACAGCTCGGTGATGAACGTCTCGATCGCGACGGTGGCCAAGGACGTCGGAACGACCGTGACGGGGATCCAGGGGGCGATCACCGCCTACACGCTCGTCATGGCCGCGCTGATGATCACTGGAGCCAAGATCGGCGCGATCATCGGGCGGAAGCGCGCCTTCGCAATCGGCTGTGTCATCTACGGCTGCGGCTCGTTCACGACCTCGATCGCCCAGAGCCTTCCTGTGCTGCTCCTCGGCTGGTCGTTCCTCGAGGGCGTTGGCGCGGCACTGATCCTGCCGGCGATCGTCGCTCTGGTCGCCGGGAACTTCCCGGCGGAGCGCCGCCCGGCCGCCTACGGCCTCGTCGCCGCCGCTGGAGCGGTCGCGGTCGCCGTCGGCCCGCTGATCGGGGGCTTCTGCACAACGTATTTCTCTTGGCGGTGGGTCTTCGCCGGTGAGGTCGTGCTCGTTCTGCTGATCCTGCTCCTGACGCGGCGCGTCGCCGACGCGCCGGTCGAGAAGCGGCCGCAACTCGACGTCGTCGGCGCCGTGCTCTCGGCGCTCGGCCTGGGGCTCCTCGTCTTCGGCGTCCTCCGCTCGAGCGAGTGGGGCTGGATCCAGCCCAAGGCCGGCGGCCCGTCGTGGGCCGGGCTGTCGCCGACGATCTGGCTTGTCTTGGGCGGGCTCTTCGTGATCTGGGTCTTCTTCCGTTGGCAGGCCCGCCGGGAGTCGCATGGACAGGAGCCGCTCGTCCGTGCGGCGATGCTCCGCAACAGACAGCTGACGAGCGGTCTGACGATGTTCTTCTTTCAGTTCCTCGTCCAGGCGGGGTTCTTCTTCGTCGTACCGCTCTTCCTTTCGGTCGCGCTTGGCCTCTCCGCACTCGAGACCGGTGTCCGGCTGCTGCCGCTCTCGGTGACGCTGCTGGCGGCGGCGATCGGCATCCCGAAGCTGTTCCCGAATCTCTCTCCGCGCCTAGTGGTCCGAGTCGGCCTACTGTCGCTCCTCGCAGGGACGGTGGTGCTGCTCGGCGCACTCGACGCGGATGCCGGCGCGGAGATCGTCTTCGTGCCGATGCTCTTGGTGGGATTCGGCATCGGCGCGCTCGCCTCGCAACTCGGGGCCGTGACGGTCTCGGCGGTGCCGGACGACGAGAGCCCGGAGGTCGGCGGCCTCCAGAACACGATGACGAACCTCGGCGCCTCGCTGGGCACGGCGCTGGCCGGTTCGCTGCTGATCGCGACGCTGACGTCGTCGTTCCTGACGAACGTGCAGCAGAGCCAAGCGATCCCTGCGAGGGCGAAGGAGCAGGCGCAAGTCGAGCTCGCGGGCGGCGTGCCGTTCGTCTCGGACGCCGACCTCGAGGCCGCGCTCGACGAAGCGGGTGCAGCCTCGGCGACCACCGACGCCGCACTCGACGCGTATGCCGACGCCCGCCTTGCGGGCCTGCGCTCGGCCCTCGCGATCCTCGCGGTGCTTGCAATCCTCGCCCTGTTCCTGGCGCAGAGCATCCCGACGACCCAGCCGGGAGCGGCCACCGCGGCCGCGAAGGAGCCGCCTACCTAGCGAGGAGCATCACGAGCTGAGGCCGGCGATCGCGTCGCCGATCAACTTCACCCCGAGCACGAGTAAGAGCACCGTCATGATCGCGGCGTTGTGAGCGGCCATCCAGGCCTTTACGTCGACGAGGATGGCCGCGGCCCTCGCTCCCAGCGCAAAGTAGAGGACGACCGGCGCCAGGATCGTCAGCGAGCCGATCGCGATGAAGACGGCGAGAGCTCCGATCGCCTCACCCGTTGAGATGCCGGTCTGAGCGATCGCCGAGGCCGCGGCGATCGTCAGTGCCAGGTTCTTGGGATTGACCGCGGAGAGCACGACGCCGAAGACGAGCGACCTCATGGCGGTGAACCGGTCGATGGCCCGCATCCACTTG
>DASSCT010000043.1:0-2948 GCA_035697545.1 Gaiellaceae bacterium
AAGCCCGATCAAAGGCACGAAGACCGGCAGCGCTCTCGAAAGCGAAGGGTCACGCCGTGTGAAGGCTGGAGCCGGATACGCATTCGCGCCGAGCGTCTCGCGCACGGGAGCAACCGGCGCCGACGGAATCGCCCTCCGCACCTGAGCCTTCCGCCGCTGTACGTGCCGCGGCTTTTTCCGTGTGGGCTGAGCCTTGGGCCTCAGCTTCACGCGCTTGGCCGCAGGCCGCTCGACTGGACGCCGCGCGGGGGCCTTGTGAGGAACGGCTTTCGGGCGTGCGGCGAGAGGTCGAGGCGGCGTAGCGGGCGCAACAGCCTTCTTCGGAGTGTTGGCTCGCGCCTCGTGGCTTGGCGGCGGAGGCGGCGGAGGAGGTGACGGTTGGGGCGGAGGAGGCGGGGGTGGCTGCGGAGGCGGTTTGGGATCGGGCTTCGGCGGCGGCTTTGGATCCGGGCTCGGTGCCGTGGCGCCAGCGTCGGTCGCCGGACTTGTTGCCAAGGCTTCCGCATGTCCGAAGGCGAAGCTGCAAGCCGCAAAGAGCACGACCGCCGCCAGCCGAACATGGCCCAGGCGGCAATGGGCTAGTCCTTTCTGGACCTGGCGCACGCTCGATGACCACCGTCCTTTCGGCCGGAGGGAGGCCCGTGTGCTCCCCCGCCGGGCGCACTCCAAGCTAGAACTGTCGTCCGGGACACGCGACCGCCGGAAGGACAGGTTCGAAGCGGGAGAGTCCTAGCCCTCTGGCCAGGGACTCCGAGCGTTTGGTCTCCCTGCGTGCTCCTGGCACCATGGAAAGCCATGTCACAGACCCTCGAGGCTCTTGACGCCGCCCGCACGGCGGCCGGCCGACACTCCTGGCGCGACGCCTACGACGCCTACTCGCGCGTCGCGAGAGGAGATCTGACGCCGGAGGACCTCGAGCGCTTCGCGGAGGCGGCCTGGTGGACGGGACGGCTCGAAGGGGCAATCAAGCTGCGCGAGCGCGCCTACGCGGGCTTCTCCGCAACTGGTGAGACACTCAGCGCTGCCCGGCTTGCGCTCTGGCTGTCCTGGGATCACTCCGGCCGCGGCGCGTTTGCGGTTGCGCAGGGGTGGTTCGCCAACGCCGAGCGGCTGCTCGCCGGACAGCCGGAGTCGGCCGAGCACGGGCTCCTTACGCTCACGCGCGCAATCGACTTGATGTTCGCCGAGGGGAACCTCCCCGAGGCCATTGCCGACTTCGACCGCGCCTACGAGCTTGCTGGGCGCTTCGGCGACCGTGACGTGCAGGTGCTGGCGCTCGTCGGAAAGGGCCGCGCGCTCGTGAAAGCGGGAGAAGTCGAGGAGGGGCTCGCGCTGATCGACGAGGCGAGTGCTGCAGGGGTGTGCGGTGAGCTGCAGCCGTATTCGACCGGGCTCGTCTACTGCATCGCCATCAGCTCCTTCCAGGACCTCGGCGACTACCGTCGCGCCGCCGAGTGGACGGAAGTGGCGAATCGGTGGTGCGACGAGCTCGACGTCACCGGTTTCCCGGGCGCCTGCCGGATCCACCGCGCGGAGATCATGCGGCTTCGCGGCGACCTGGCCGGCGCCGAGAAGCAGGCCATGGAGGCGTGTGAGGAGCTCCACGACTTCCAGCGCTCCATCACCGCCGGCGGCTATTACGAGATCGGAGAGATCCGCCGTCGGCTCGGCGATTTCGCCGCGGCGGAGGAGGCGTACCGGCGCTCGGACGAGCTCGGACGGGATCCGCAACCCGGTCTCTCGCTCCTTCGGCTCGCGGAAGGCAAGGTCGAGGCGGCGGTTGCCGGTATCACCCGGACGCTCCGGGAAGTGAAGGAGCCGCTGCCCCGCATCCAGCGTCTACCGGCGCAGGTGGACATCGCCGTCGCCGCAGGCGACGTAAACACGGCACGCGAGGCTGCGGCCGAGCTCGAACGCATCGTCGACTCGTACAAGATCGGCGGCCGGAGAACTCCGGCGTTCGACGCCACAGTCCACGTGGCCAATGGCCGGATCAAGCTCGCCGAGAACGACACCGAAGCGGCGGCGCGCTGCCTCCAGCTTGCGCGGAACGAGTGGCAGGAGGTCGGCGCGCCCTACGAGACCGCCCAGAGCCGGATGCTGCTCGGAATCGCCTTCCGGCGCGAGGGAGACGAGCATGCGGCGACGGCCGAGCTCGAGGCCGCGCTCGCGACATTCGAGCGGCTCGGCGCGAAGCTCGACGAAGAGCGGGCGAAGGAGCTCCTCGGGAGGCTCCAAACGCGTCGGACGTTCGTCTTCACCGACATCGTCGACTCGACGAGGCTGCTCGACGCGCTCGGCGAAGCGAGGTGGAAGAAGCTCCTGGCCCGGCACGACGAGCTGTTGCGCACGAGCATCGTCCAGCACGGCGGCGAGGTGATCAAGCAGACGGGCGACGGCTTCTTCGCGGCGTTCGACAATCCCCATGCCGCGATCGAGGCCGCCGTTGCGATCCAGCGCGCACTCGCCGCGGAGATCGTCGCGCCGGACGTCAGGATCGGCGCCCACACCGGCGGCGCCTTCCACACGGACGCCGACTTCACCGACTACGGCGGCGAGGGTGTGCACGTCGCCGCGCGCATCGGAGCGGCAGCGGGCGCCGCCGAGATCCTCGTCAGCCGCGAGACGCTCGACGGCGTCCCGACGGCGTTCCGCGTGTCAGAGCCGCGAACCGAGGAGCTGAAGGGCTTCGAGCAGCCGGTCGACGTCGTGTCCGTGGACTGGCGCTGACGTTCCCAGGCGCCGCCGCAGGGGCGCCCGAAACGACTAGCCGATTACTATCGGCGCCCGGGGACCGATCGAATCACCCGAACGGGTGGTTCATCGGGTAGTCGAACTGCCCGTCTGGTAGACGCGTTTCCGGCGTCATGCCGCGATGCTGCCGGAGCGATGAATACGCTCGTTCTCGTGGGACCGAACGGTCAGATCGTCTGTGAACGGTGCGAGCT
>DASSCT010000044.1:0-30722 GCA_035697545.1 Gaiellaceae bacterium
GTCGGCGTGGCCAGGACGAAGTTCCTCGCGAAGGTGGCGAGCGGGGTCGCCAAGCCGGACGGTCTGCTTGTCGTGCCGCCACAGGACGAGCTGGCCTTTCTCCACCCGCTTCCGGTCGAACGGCTCTGGGGCGTCGGCAAGGTCACGGCCGACAAGCTCCGCTCCCGTGGGCTCACGACCGTGGGACAGGTGGCGGGGCTTGGCGAGGCGGCGCTCATCTCGATGCTCGGCCGGGCCGCGGGCCGACAGCTCCACGCCCTCGCCCACAACCGGGATCCTCGGCCGGTGCGGCCGCGCCGACGCAGAGGCTCGATCGGCTCGCAGCGCGCCTTCGGCCGCCGCGCGAGACCGCCGGATGCGGTCGATGCCGACGTCATCGCCCTGGTCGACCGGGTGACCCGCCGTATGCGGGCGGCCGGCCGGGTCGGCCGCACGGTCGTGCTCCGCCTTCGCTTCGACGACTTCTCCCGAGCCACTCGGTCACACACGCTGCCTCGACCCACCGCCGAGACCCAGGTGATGCTGACAACGATGCGAGGGCTGCTGGCCACGGCCAGGCCGATGATCGAGCGCCGGGGACTTACGCTTGTCGGGCTCAGCGTTGCCAACCTGGACAATGACGACGCAGTCCAACTCGTTCTCCCGTTCGAACGCCACAGCTGCGCCGCCCTTGACGCCGCGCTCGACGAGATCCGTGACCGGTTCGGGCTCACGGCCGTCACCCGGGCCGTGCTTCTTGGCCGCGACCGCGGTCTCACCCTGCCGCTGCTACCGGACTGACTAGCCTGATCGACGCCCGTGAAGCGCCACGCCGCCCTCGTCCAACGCGAGGCGGGTGCCGAGCCGATGGGCGATCTGGCCGGCCTCCTGGAAGCGCACGTTCGCCTCGAGGAGCGCCGGACCTTCCCCCTGATCGAAGCAGACGTCCACTCAGCCGTAGGTGAGCTTCACTCCCAACCAGAGGACGACGAGCGACCCGGCGACGACGCCGTAGGAGACGGGCCGGCTCCTCGGGCTCAGGATGTGGAGGGTCGTCAGGACGCCGACGACGACGAGGACGAGCAACTTCGCCTGCAGGATGTCCGAGCTCCAGAGGGAGAAGTGCGAGGCCATCGCGATCCCGGTCGCCACGGCCAGGGCGAGCGCGACGACGCTGCCGATGCCGAAGCGGCGTGCGATCTGCCGCATCGCGAGGTCATCGCCGCGCGTGCGCAGCACCGGCGCGACGGCGCCGGCCAGCAGCAGCTGTCCGCCGACGAAGAACGTGATCCCGACAATGTGCAGGAAGCGGACGACCGTCCAGGTCTGCATCAGCCGGTCGAAGCGGGCTGCCGCGCCGGATCGACGCGAAGGTCGCGAAGCAGCCAGCAACCCGTAAGCGCGGTCGGCACCATCAGCCCCAACAGCAGAGCCACCTCGGCCGGCGTGTGATGGCGGACGAGCACGAGCATGAGGACGAGCATGCTCAGCGCAACCATGAGCAGCGCGATGACGCGGTGGAAGCGGCCCGCCTCGGAATGGGGCCAGGGATCAAGAGGCCGCACGATTTCCCGTCCGTCGTCGGAGTCGGTGCAGCGTGCCTTGCTCGGGCAGGCGTTGCAGACGCGCGCGCGGGCGCGGTAACGCACGAGCCGCCGCTCGCGGTCGAGCTCGTGCGGCCAGAGCTGCTCCCCCTCGGGACACAGCCAGTAGTCGTGAGTCTCGTGGTAGATGAAGCCCGCCGTGCGGTACCGCAGCGCCCGCCGGTGCGTGTGGGCAGAGAGCAACTCGAGCCCGAAGGCCCCGAGAGCCAGAAAGCCAGCGTAGCCGGCGGCCAGCAGCACCTCGGTGCTCATGTCAGCCTCGCGGCCGCCGCCTCCTCGTCTCCGGCCCCCGCCACGCCCTCAGGCTCGTGCACATCGGTGAAGAGGATGTCGGGCTCTTCGAGCGTGACCTGCTTGACCGTGTGCCGGATGCCGAGATAGGCGATGTAGAGGGTCGGAAGCGCGCCGCCGGCAATGAAGAGGATGTCGCCAGGCAGGCGCAGCCACTCGATGAGCGTGTTCGTGTCGTTGGTCAGAAACTCGAGCTCGCGGGCCTCGAAGTAGCCCGAGCCGACCGACTTGTAGAGCTGCAGGATCCCCAGTGGCAGCAGCGTCGCAAAGCACATCCAGGCAAGGCCGATGTTGGTCGACCAGAAGGAGATGCGAGCCCACTGCTCGGGCCACTTGTCGGCCGGGATCAGGTAGCGCAGGCAGAACATCGCCAGGCCGAGCGCGAGCATCCCGTAGACGCCCATCATCGCGGCGTGCCCGTGGTTGGCCGTCAGAGCCGTGCCGATCTCGTAGTAGGAGACGATCGGCAGGTTGATCAGGAAGCCGAAGATGCCGGCGCCGAGGAAGTTCCAGAAGCCGACCGCGACGAGGAACATCACGGCCCAGCGATGCGGGAACGGCGTCTGGGACCGCGACTGCTGAGCCGCACCGAGCTGCAGGAACGACCACGCCTCGACGGTCAGGAAGGTGAGCGGGATCACCTCGGCTGCCGAAAAGAAAGCGCCAAGGGCCATGTGCTCGGCCGGCTCGCCGGAGAAGTAGAGGTGGTGCATCGTCCCGATTACGCCGCCGGCCGAGTAGAGAACGATGTCGAGGAAGACGACAGTGAGCGCGATCCGCTCGCGGACGACGCCGAGCAGCACGAACATGTACGCGACCATCACGGTCGTGAAGAGCTCGAGGAAGTCCTCGACCCAGAGGTGGACGACCCAGAAGCGCCAGAACTCGGTCGTCGTGAAGTTGTCGCCCGTTCGAGCGATCAAGCCGACGGCGTAAAAGGCCGGGATCGCGCAGGCGGCGAGGAAGAAGAGCCACGGCATGTTGCCCGGGTGCTCGCTGGCGAGCCGACGGCGGAGGACGCGCCAGAGCATGAACACCCAGACGACGAGGCCGATCGAGAGCAGGATCTGCCAGATCCGGGCGAGGTCGAGGTACTCGAAACCCTGAAGCCCGAACCAGTTGCGCGCGGCGCTGTCAAGTACCCCGTGCACGCCGAGGTAGGAACCGATCAGCGTGCCGAAGACGACGACTGCGAGCGCGCCCAGGAGCGCGAACGCGAGCTTGCCCTGATGCCTGGGCTCCCGCCGGGCGATCATCGGCGCGAGGAAGATGCCGGCGGCGACGAACGAGGTCGCGACCCAAAAGATCGCCAGCTGCACGTGCCACGTGCGCATCAGGTTGTAGGGGAAGACCTGAGCCAGGTCGAAGCCGAAGAAGCTCGTGATGTCCGCCCGGTAGTGCTGCGAGGCGGCGCCGACGAACGCCTGGATCACGAACAGCGCGCCCATCACGAAGAAAAACCACGCCGTCGCACGCTGGGCGGGCGTCAGCGCGACGTCGCCCGGCGATCTGAACGAGAGCGTCGCTTGCTCGCGGCCGTGCCAGCCCAGGTTGCGCCCCCAGCGTCCGAAGGCACCGAAGAGCAGACCGATCCCGCCGAGCAGCGCGATCAGCGAGAGCACCGACCACACGATCACGTTCGCCGTGGGCGTGTTGTCGACGCGCGGCTCCGACGGCCAGTTGTTCGTGTACGAGTAGTCGTGGCCCGGCCGATTGGCGGCCGCAGCCCAGGCCGTCCACGCGAAGAAGGCGGTCAGCTGCCGTAGCTGTGTCGAGTCGGTGATCGCGTTCGGCCGCAGTCCGTGCTCGGTCTCCGGGTCGGAGAAGAAGTTGCTGTAGTACGGCACGAGCTCGCGAAACGCGGCCGCCTGAGGCCCGCTGAACGTCAGCGTTCGGTCGTCCTTGTCGTAGCGGTTGGTGCGCATGTCCTCGATCGTCTTGCGCACCGCCGCGTCCGACGCAGCGCCGCCGTACGACCGGCGGACGAGATCGGACGAGCGGCGGAGATAGTCGGCGGTGTAGTCGGGCCCCAGGTAGGCGCCGTGACCGAACACCGATCCGTACTCCATCAGCCCGTTGTTCAGAAAGACCCGCTGGCCGCGGCTGATGTCGTTGCCGGTGAAGAGCACGTTGCCCTGCGGATCGACGACCCGCTCGGGAATCGGCGGCTGCGCCTGGTAGGTGCGGTAGGCGAGCAGGCCCAGGACGAAGAAGCCGAAGAGAACGACGAGGGCGACGGCCTGGATCCAGGCCTTGGAGATCAGGAACTCGCGCCGCTCGGTGGTCGCCATCAGCCCGCCTCCTGTCGCCGGTACCGCGGCGATCATAAGACGCTCGGGCTCAGTCGGTGACGGTTGCCAGCCTCTGCGCACCCGCAACACGTACGGCCGCCGACAGCGTGCCGATGTCGTAGGCGCCGCGGTGACGCCGGCCGTTGATGAAGAAGGTTGGCGTGCCGGACACACCGCTGAGGTCGGCGCTGTCGACGTCCATGGCGACGCGGGCGGCTCCCGTGTGTTCGCGCATAGCTTCGGCGAAGCGCTCGCCGTCAAGGCCCAGCTGCTCCGCGTAGGTCATCAGATCGCTTGGACGCAGAGCATCCTGGTGCCGGAACAGGAGGTCGTGCATCTCCCAGAAGAAGCCCTGGTCGGCTGCCCCCTCGGCGGCTTCCGCGGCGGCCTGGGCGTTCGGGTGAACGTCGTTCAGCGGCAGGTGCCGCCAGACGTAGCGGACGTCGCCGAAGTCACGCAGTAGCTCGCGCACGACGGGTTCGGCCCGACCGCAGTAGGGGCATTCGAAGTCGCCGTACTCGACGAGCGTGACCGGCGCCTCGATCGGCCCGCGGATGTGGTCGCTCTCGGGATCGACGTCGATGTAGAGGTCGACGAGCGGCTCGGCGGTTCCGAGCAAGGCGCGGACGCGCGTCCAACGAGGCAGGAGGGCCGTGGCGCGGAACAGCAGCCAGGTGATGAGCGCCGCAGCAAGGGCGGCGCTGAGGATGCCGAGCTTCGCGTCCTCGAGCTGCTCTCCGTCGAACGCCAGCGTCGCGATGAGCAGCGCGACGGTGAAGCCGATCCCGGCGATCGTCCCGCCGCCGGCGACGGCCACCCAGCCGACCGGCGGGCGCAGCCGCCCGCCGCTCAGCCGCGTCAGCAACCAGGAGCCGCCGAAAACGCCGACCGGCTTGCCGAGGACGTAGCCGAACAGGATCCCCAGTGTGATCGGCGAGGTGAACCCGCTCGCCAGGAAGTCGCCGTCGATCGCGATGCCGGCGTTCGCGAGCGCGAAGAGCGGGACGATCACGTAGCTCGTCCAGGGATGGAACAGCTGCTGCAGCCGCTCGTTGAACGACGTCGCCGACTTGAGCTCGAGCCCGGCCTGCCGCGCAAGTTCCGCGGTCGGCTGTTCGCGGAACTCCCGGAACCGCTCGGTGGCGCTTTCCAGGCTGGACCGTGAAGCAGGGTACGCATAGACGAGCAGCCCCATCGCGAGGCCGATCACGACCGGCTCGATGCCCGATTCGAGGAGAGCGACCCAGGCCCCGATACCGACGACGAGATAGAAGAAACCGTTGCGAAAGCGAAGGCTGCGCGCGAAGAGCACGACTCCGAAGAGGGCTAGAGCGACGAGGAGCGGCGCGAGGTCGAGCGTCTCCGTGTAGACCGTTGCGATGACGACGAGCGCCAGGAGGTCGTCCACGACGACGACCGTGAGCATGAACGCGCGCAGGCGGTCTGGAAAGCGCGGGCCGACGAGCGCGAGCAGCCCGAGCGCGAAGGCCGTGTCCGTGGACATCGCGATTCCCCAGCCGTGCGCGGAGGAACGACCGGCGTTGAAGGCGAGGTAGATGGCGACCGCCACCGCCATGCCCCCAATTCCGGCGAGCAGCGGCAGCGCGAACCGTCGCCGCTCCCTCAGCTCGCCGAGATCGAACTCACGCCGCGCCTCGAGCCCGACGACGAAGAAGAAGAACGTCATCAGGCCGCTGTTCACCCACTCGCGCAGATCGAGCGAGATCCCGTGCCCGCCGAGGTCGATCGAGAGGGTCGTCCCCCAGAACGAGTCGTAGGAGGACGCGTTGATGTTCACCCATACGAGCGCCGCGATTGCGGCGGCGAGCAGGACGGCCGCACCGCCGGTCTCGGTGCGCAGGAACTCCCGGAGCGGCGTCTGGATGCTCCGGGCCCATGCCGTCCGGCCTGAGAATCCTGCAGGCCGGCCGCCCGGAGCAGCCCTACTGCTCGTAGCCCTCGACCACCTCGGCCGCTCGGACGTCTGCCGCGTCCGGGTCGAGACCGGATTCGCGCAGGGCGCGACGCTGGCGCAGCAAGTCCCAGCACTGGTCGAGCGAGACCTTCAACTCTTGGAGGCGGTGCCGGTCGGCGTCAGTTGCGTTGCCGCTCGACTCCCGCTCCCATAGCTCGTGCTCCTCGGCGACGAGCTGCTCGATTGTCCCGTGGATCTGAGCCTCGTCCATCGCTCCTCCTGTCCTCATGGTTCGCGCCGCTCTGACTTCGCACCGTAACGACGACGTTCGGCTCGGGTAAGACTCCGGCCGCTGTTTATTGTCCGCGGCTTCCGGGATCGACCCCCGCGTAGGTGAGGAAGTCGGTCATCCGGAATCCGGCACCGGGGTTCGGCAGCGTCGGCTGCCAGCTCGGCTGGGAGAGGAGGTACGAGCCTGGGTCCGTCTGGAGCAGCCCGATCAGGACTTCGGCGACGATCCGGCCGCCGACCGGCCCGAGGCGCAGGCTCTCGCCGACGAGCTTCGCCTCCTTGAGCGCGTAGTACCAGAGCGGGGTGCTCTTGTCGAAGCCGTAGGGCTTCAGCTCTCTCAGATCGTGCTTGTTGATCGGCGCCACCCCCATGGCGGCGGCGATCGACTGTCCGGAGGGCAGGCTCCAGGTGAGCTGTCGCAGCAGGTTCCGCTGGGCAAGGACGGTCGGTTGGTCGTGGCTGACGATGGCGCCTAACGGCAGCGTGAAGAGCGGCGTCGAGATGTGCGTGTCGATCTGCTTGTTGCGCCTGACCTCCGCCTTTCCCGTTCCGGCGTCGATGCCGAAGTCGAAGAACGTCTGCCAGCCGACGAAGCGACGCGCCGCGCAGAAGCCGCCCCGCAGGTCGTTCGGGTCGACTGTCGAGCCGTTCTCGGCCGGGTCGAAGATGAAGCCGAAGAAGGGGTTCCCGTTGTCGCCCTGCAAGTTCGCTCGGTACGACGGGCGCACCATGCTGTGTCCGAAGCGGTAGCAGGCGCCCTGAAACTCGACTGGCATGAACGCCTCACCCGGGCCGACGGTGAAGAATAGGCGGCCGTTCTGGAGCACGTCGTCGACCATCGCCTGCCCGACGAATTGCGGCAGGAGTTCGTGGAGGACGAGCCAGTGGTAGTGCCAAGTAGTGAGGCGACGCGCCTCCGCGAACGCCTCCTGCCACGTGCTCGACCCGTGGTCGCGCGCATAGTCGACGGCGTGGTTGTGGAAGAGGATGAAGGCGCACTGCAGGCCGGCAATGATCAGGTTCTCGTCGTTGCGCGGGTCGGCGATGATCGCGGTGCCGTCCTCAAGTCGCGGCAGATCCTCGAAGAGCCCTCCCGAGCCGATCAAGAGCTTCGCCGGATCGTTCGCCGTGTCGTAGAGCAGCGGGCTGCCTGAGGGCCCACCGCCGTACAGCGAGTCGAGGTCGAGGGTGGGCGTGCGTCCGTTCGGGGACGTCAACGGGTCGGTCGGCGAGCCGAGCGGCGAGCTCGTGTCGAACGTGATGTCGTGGTCGATGAACTGACCGACGAAGGTCGTGCCTGCCGTGTGCGTCGGGTTGTCCGGATTGTTCGCGCTCAGGCTCGGATCCGTGATCAGCCGAATCGGCCCGGCGCTCAAGTCGTCGCGCGCGTCCAGTGGACCACCCTGCGCACCCAGCGACAGCAGCGACTTCTTGACCTTTTCGCTCGCCGGCGCGAACGGGGGCAGGTTCGGAAACAGCCGTCCGAAGTGTTGGGCATCGGTCGACACGAATCGGCTTCGCGCCGGCGTGCCGATGAACGATCGCCCCAGCGCCGCCGAGGCACCGCCTCCGACTGCGAGAGCGCCGGCACCCACACCGACTCTGGCCAGGAATCCGCGCCGGCTATAGCGAGCCGACAGATCGCTGAGATCGCGTTCGGTCATGTGACACCCCTTTTGCCGCAGTCGCCCTGAGCGGAAGGCGCAAACCTATGACTATGTGGGAGAGCCGACAACCCCCAAGGGGCAGTCAGGCCTCGACGAGCACCGTGGTTCGCGCGCGTGACGGCGCCGGCTCGGCGCGCACCGTCGCGACGGCCTCGTAGCGCCCCGGTTCCACCGACGGGCCGCCTTCGAGCGTGAACGACCACGCTTCACCGACAGCGAGCTCGCGCTCGGTGAGGACCTGTAGGAACAGCTTGCCGTCGCTCCAGCGCCAGCGCTCGCTGCCGTCTTGCTCGAGCGCCACGTCGCCAAGCTGCGCCGTCGGGAACGTGAGCCCGACGGGGTCCAGGCCGTCGTTTCGGAGCCGAAACTCCCACTCGGCCTCGCCACCTGACCGAAGCGGGTGTGGGCGCACCTCCAGCGAGACGCTCACATTCGAGGCGGCGGACTGCTCCATCGTCCGACTCGTCTAGCGGATCCGCCAGGACCGCACTGCGGGCGTCGGGTCGGCGTTGCCGGCGGCATCGCGTGCGCGGACCCGGAACACGTGTAGTCCCTTCGCCAGTTCGCGGTACAGCTTTGGCGAGCGGCACGGCGTCCACTGCTTTCGGCCGAGCTTGCACTGGAAGACCGAGCCGGCCTCGGTCGAGACGAAGCGGAACTTCGCTCGCCGGATCTTCGTCCGCCGGGAGGGCGCCGCCGTTATCCGCGTGCCCGGCGGGGTGGTATCGCGGGCCAACGGAACCAAGCTCGGCGGCGGCGGGGCGGGCGGAGGTGCAGGCGGCAAACTGACGGGCGGAGGTGGAGGCGGCGGGGGTGGCGGAGCCGCGAATCGATAGACGTTGACGTCCCACTGCTCGAACGTGTCCGTAAAGGAGCCGTCGGCAGCGGTGACGGAGCGCCCCTCCGTGTACACCGTCCCGCTCGTCCAGCCTGACGGAAGACCGCTGATCGTCACCTGGGAGGAGCCGGTACCGCTCCGCGCAGCGATCACCCAGAGCTCGCCGTTCGCTCCTTCGCGGCTGATCCCCTGCGTCGTCGCGTCGCTGCTCGCGAGCACCTGCGTCGAGCCCGGATCGACGAGCGCCGGCGCAATCGGGCTATCGGCGTTGATCTCCTGAACGAGCTCCTTGAGGACCGTGTTCCAGTACGTCCAGTTCCAGCGAAACTGCGCATCGGTGTCAGTCCAGCAGCGGTCGATGTTGCCGCCGTAGAAACCGAGGCTGTGCGCGCCGTTCAGGATCGCGTCGTAGATCATGTAGCGCTCCTGCTTCCGCGTCGGCAGTACGAACTCTCCCGGGTTCGGCCCGGAGCTGCCGCTGGCACAGACCTGCAGCGTCGTCCACACGGCCTCGTTCGGCGTCACCGACGCAATCCGCTGCGTCCATTCGCCGACCTCGTGGAGGTTCGGATCGTCCCGTTTGTCCCAGGTAACCGGATAGTCGTCGACGCCGTGTACGTCGGTGACGGAGCTGTAGGGCGCGAGATCCTGCGCCATGCCGCGCGGCGCCTGGATCGTCACCCAAAGGTGCGCGTCGTCCACCGGCTCCTGGCACCAGCTCGGAACACCAACCGAGGTGGAGACGCAGTAGGCGTACCCGAGTTCCTCAGGCGAAAATCCGGCCAACCATGGCTCGTCCGCGCCCTTCCACATTGCCAACGCCGGGTCGTTCTCGAGCAGATTGACGACCTCGCGCAGGCGAGTGTCCTTGAGCTTCCCGGGCTCGGCGTCGGCGAGGGTTGCGAGGTTGACCCATGTGTAAACGCCGCGCTCCGCAGCTTCCTGGTCCCAGGCGGTGGCGTCGGCCTTGTCCTCCGGCCACCAGGGTCTGGAAGCCGGGCCGACCTTGAAGAAGTTCACGCCGGCGTCCACGACCTCGCCCGGCGCATCGGCGCCGCTCGGAGTCGTGCTCCCGCGCTCGGGTCCTTTCGCGAGCACGATTGGGAACACCTTCTTGCCATCGACGAGCACCGTGCCGTGCGCGTCCGTCTGCGTGACGGCTGCGGCTGCTCCGTCCGAAAGGAGGCCCGCCAGCAGAGCCACGAGCACAAGGAGCGAGCCTTTGGTCGCCGACCCCATCCCGACCGAGCCCCCTTCCGCAGCGGTTCCAGGGCGACCGCGAAAGAGTAGACGTGAAACTGGCGCCATGCCCACGATCAAACGATTGACGCAGTGGCGACCGCGACCAGGCCTAGGCCGAGACGAAGCGCTTCGCTACTGGCGCGAGGAACACGCTCGGCTCGTCGAGAACGTCCCGGGCGTGGAGCGGTATGTCCAGAACCACTTTCTCGTCGGCCCCGACGGCGCGGAGCCGTCGTATGCCGGGCTCGGAGAGCTCTGGTTCGCCGACTTGGCGGCGGCAGAGGCCGCTCTCGCGACGCCGGAGTGGAAGGCGGTCATCGACGACGCCTCAACTTTTATGGACCTGGATCGGGTCTCTGCCGCCTGGGCCGAGGAGCACGAGCCCTTCTGAGCGGCTCAGGCCGTTTCGCGTAGCTCACCAGGACGCGCTCGGTCAGCCGTCCAGAGGTGCGCCGTCGCCAACGCCCGCCATGGCCGCCAGCGCTCGGTGACCTCGCGGAGCGTGCGACCCGAGCGAGCAATGTGTGGACCAAGAGCCTGGCGGAGCGCGAGATCCGTGGCCGGGCAGGCATCGGGGTCGCCTAGCCGGAGCGCGAGGTAGTGGGCCGTCCACGGACCAAGGCCGTCGACGGCGGTGACTGCTCCGACGAGCTGTTCGAGGGTCATGCTGCCGTCGAGACGAATGACGTCGTCCGCGACTGCGCGCGCGAACGAGCGCACCGCGTCCGCGCGCGTCCTCGGCAAACCCAAGCCCGTCAGGTCCGCGGCGGCAACCGTCTCCGGGGACGGAAATGTCTGAGTTAGGCCGAGTTGTCCCAGCCCCGGCACTGGATCGCCGAGCCGCTGGACGAGCCGGCCGGTGATCCTCGCCGAGGCGGCGACCGTGACCTGTTGGCCGACGATGGCCCGCACGCCGGTTTCGAACGCGTCCCAGGTGCCAGGCGGACGGACGCCTGGGCGCTCTCTGAGCAGAGGCGCGATCGCGGCATCCCGCGCGAGCCGCCGCGACGCAGATTCCAAGGCGAAGTCGAGGCTCGCGATCCGCCGAGCCCGATCGACCACGTGAATGAGCTCTTCCCAGTGCGGAAGATGCGCCCGAAGGACGAGGTGGTCGTCGCCGCCGGGCAAGAGCTCGAGGACGCCGGGATCACCACCGATGACGAGCGTCCGGCGATAGGTCGTCCCGTCGACGTGCTCGACGCCGGGGATGGCCTGAGCGGCGAAGTAGCCGAGCATCGCCTCCCAATCCAGCGGGCCGTTGAAGGCCAGCCGAAGCGCCAGCCCCCCGTCGGCCACAAGTCGGTCGCTCTTCCGACGCCGCGCCCGAAGCATCCGAGGAGACGCCTTGAAGATCTCCTGACAGGCACGGTTGAACTGGCGCAGACTCCCAAAGCCGGACGCGAACGCGATCTGGGTGATCGTGAGATCGGTGTCGTCGAGCAGGCGTCGGGCGAAATGCGCGCGCGCCGACCGTGCGAGACCGTCGGGGGTGACGCCCAGGTGGATGGTGAAGAGCCGCCGGAGGTGCCGCGCCGACACGCCGAGCCGTGCACCGAGCTCCACCTCGCTCGGGCCGTCGAGCGCGCCGTCGAGGATCAGCCTCACCGCCCGACAGACGAGCTCCGGCGCCGACCAGGAGAACGACTGGGGCGATCGGTAGGGCCGACAGCGCAGGCACGCCCGGTAGCCGGCGGTCTCGGCCGCTGCGGCCAGCGGGTAGGTCCTGACGTTCTCCGCTCGAGGCTGCGCCGAGCAGCCGGGCCGACAGTAGATTCCGGTCGTGATGACCGCCGAGAACCCGGGCATGCGCTCACTATGACCGGTCGACGACGGTAAGACCGGCCGGATTCGGACATCCGCGAGTCTGTCCGAATCCGGCGAGAATGGCCGACCCCAAGCGCGCAGTCTGTCGAGCGATGAGGGCGACTGACGAGATCGATGTCGTGGCGACGCTCCACGATCTGAACGCGGACTACCTACGCGCTGTTGTGGATTCCGACACGGACTGGTTCGCCGAGCACCTGAGCGACGACTTCGTCTGCACGCTCGCCGACGGACGCCGCATCGACAAGGCGGAGTTCCTGCGACGCACCACGGAGGGCCCGGCCGTGACAAACCTGACCTACGACGAGATCGACGTCCGTCCGCTCGGCGACGTCGCCCTCGTCCAGGGCGTCACTCACAGCATCCGAGACGGCTCTCCGGTCTCGCTCCGTTACACCGATGTCTGGCGGTTGCTCGACGACCGTTGGGAGGCGATCGCCGCCCAGCTCACGCGCATCGCGTGAAGTCGTCCGAAAACGGCGAGCCTCCGAATCCCACGCTGCCTAGCGTGGCCGCGCTGCTCTGAATCCTCGTCACGGGAGGGTCTCATGCGTCGGATCTCGTACGCCGTCCTGCTCGCGGCATGCAGCCTGCTCGTCGCACTGGCGCCTGCAGCCGCTCAGGCAGGCCAGAACTCGGTTCTCTATCCCAAGAAGTCGCACCCCTACGGCGCGGACATCGCGACCTGGGGCGAGCGTGCGACGCAGTGGATCTACCGCCAGCCGCTCGACCAGAGCCCGCTGTTCGACGAAACCGGCGCCAATTGCGCCGTCGACCAGCACGGCCCAGTCTGGTTCATTGCGCGAATCGCCGGCCCACCGGTGTTCAGCGGCACCCGGAGCTGCACGATTCCCGCGCACAAGGCGCTGTTCCTCTACATCGGGGCCGATGTGGAGGATTACCCGTGTCCCGCGTTTCCCGGCTTCGAGCCCGCGCCGGGCCAGTCGCTCTACGAGTTCCTCAGCGGGATCGCCAAGGCCGGGTTGGACACCGTCGATTTCCTGGAGGTCTCCCTCGACGGCCGCCAGCTCGAAGATGTGCTGAGCTATCGCTACGCCTCGGACGACCTCTTCGGGCTCACGGGCGATCCGAGCCTTCAGCCCGTCCTGGATCCCTGCATCACGGGCTTACCGCAGCAGGCGGTCATCGACGGCTTCTTCATGTTGTTCAAGCCACTCGAGCCGGGCCTGCACACGATCGTCGTGCACGGGACCAACACGATCGGCCACGACAAGACGTTCACGTATTACCTGACGATCGAGTAATGCTCACCTGCTGATGCCCATCGTGATTTCGCCGACGTAGCCGGCTCCGCTCTTACGCAGCGTTAGGAGCGACCGCCGCCCGCCGTTGCGGGTCGTCCTGCGCGGATGTCGCGGCGCACCTTGTCCCCTTCGAGGAAGTACGGGCCTTCGGTCTGCTCAGGAGTCAGGACGCAGCCGACGAGCCCAGAAGTGACGCCGGCCGGCCCCGAAGCCGAGTCCGAGTCCGTCGCGGCGCCTCGAGGCCCCACGCGGTCGCTCCGAACGCAGTGACTGCGAGTCCTCCGAGCTTGGCAAGGGACTCACGACGCGTGAGCCTCTTCATGTCCTCATTCATGGCGTAATCGTCCCTTCGGCGGCTGGGAATCCGCTGAGAATTGGCGGTTCTCCTTCGAATAACCCTTTTGGGCCATGGACAGCTCCGCACAGCTCCGCTCGTGTGGCTACCCTGCGGCGCTGCCGAACAGGCCAGGGCTGCCTCGCCATGCGTTGCGCGGCCCGCCCCTCCCCGTTCTTCCATGCCGACACGCCTTCGAAGACGTCTGTCCATGCTCGCACTGCCCGCGATTGCCGCCGCCTGCGCAATTGCGGTCCTCGTCGCATTGCCGGGTCGAGGCGCAGGCGAGCCGACGCGTGTGACCAAGCACCCGCGGCCAAAGGTCGCGAAGCACAAGGCGAAGCACAAGCACAAGGCGAAGCCGAAGCGTCACCATCGGAAGCACCGTGTCCACAAGCCTTCGCTCGGGGAGCGCGCAGCGCGGATCGCGCTCAAGGCTGTGGGCATCCCTTATCGGTGGGGAGGAGCGTCACCGGCCGGCGGGTTCGATTGCTCAGGCCTCGTCTACTGGGCCTACGGACGACTCGGAATCAACCTCCCACACAGCTCGTATGCCCTCTACGGCCGCGGGCGCTCCGTTTCACGCTCGCGCATGAAGCCCGGCGACCTCGTCTTCTTCTCCGGGCTCGGGCACGTCGGCATGTACATCGGCCGCGGGCGCATGGTGCACGCGCCGCACAGCGGTAGCCGGGTCCAGGTCGTGCCACTCGGCGGGCCGTACTACGGGGGCCGTCTCGTCGGCGCCCGGCGCATCGCCTAGGCCGGCCTCAGCATCCAGTGTGGAGGGGGCGCCGCCTTGGGGGTGTTGTCGGCAGCGCCCCGGTCCACATCCGCGGTTCAGGACCCTGTGACCGCGAACCAGCTGGTGCCTGCAGCGTTGGTGACGAAGACGATCGGTGCCACACATGGGCTCGGAAGCGCCACGTTCGCCTCGATCTCCGCGTCGCCGGTGGTCGTCGCCGGGAAGGCATCCGTCAAGAGATTGACGGTAGAAACCGTCGTCGCATCGTTCGTGAGGCAGCTGACAATCGCATGGAACGAAGGTGAGGGGTTCAACCCAGTGCTCACGAGCACGAGGCCCTCAACGTCGATATCGAGCCTGCCGCCGGCCTTGAGCTTGCCGTCGACGCTATCGACGCGCCACGGCGCGCCGGCTCCCGGAACTCCTCGGATCGCGTTCGTGGCGCCCCTGAACGGGCCGTCCACGCCGACCATCGTGTTGAACTTCAGAACCGTCTCGCCGCCGGACGAACCCACTGCCGACGCCTGCGCGATGAGCGCGACGCCGAGCACGAGTGCCGCAACGATCGTCCATTTCCGCATCTCGTTCCTCCTGTCGGTTTCGGCAACGCAGTAAGCCATGTCCCCACCGGAAGTACCGAGAACGCGGCATTTCGGATTTAGTCTCCGAGCGATGGCCGAGCTGGTCGAGATTCCGAGCACGGACCCGGAGCGGTTCCGCTCCGTCGTGCCTGCCGAGCGCTTCGAGGAGTTCCTGCGCGGGAGTGAGGAGGCGCGCCGGCTATTGGCCGGACGCGTCGTGTGGAACGTCAACTCGACTGCTCGCGGCGGCGGTGTCGTTGAACTGTTGCGCCCGCTCCTCGGGTATGCGCGGGGCGTCGGTGTCGACACGCGGTGGCTTGCGATCGAGGGCAATCCCGAGTTCTTCGAGACGACCAAACGCATCCACAACCGGCTGCACGGATCCGACGGCGACGGTGGGCCGCTCGACGACCGCGCCCGATCGATCTACGAGTCGGTGCTGGCGAAAAACGCGGCGGCGATCTCGGAGCTCGTGAGGAACGATGACGTCGTAATCGTCCACGATCCGCAGCCGGCCGGCCTCGTTCCCGCCCTGCGCGCCCGGGGCACGCCCGTGATCTGGCGCTGCCACATCGGGGTCGATGAACCGAACGAGCTCGTGCGCGAGGCCTGGGCCTTCCTGCTTCCCTACCTGGCAGACGCGGACGCCTACGTGTTCTCACGCGACGCGTTCGTCTGGGACGGGCTCGAGCGCGATCGCGTCTCCGTGATCGCGCCGACGATCGACGTCTTCACCCCCAAGAATCAGGAGCTCGGGCCCGAGATCGTCGAAGCGATCCTTCGTACCGCTGGGCTGATCGGGACCGGCGGTAGGCCCGGGCGCGTCACCTTCGAACGTCATGACGGAATCGAGAGTCGCGTCCGGCGGAGGGCACAGCTGGTCGAGGACCTGCCGCTCCGCGGGGAAGACCCGCTCGTCCTGCAGCTCTCGCGCTGGGACGCCCTCAAGGACCCGCTCGGCGTCATCCAGGGTTTCGCCGAGCACGTCCCGGTCGCCACCGGCGCCCACCTCGTCTACGCCGGCCCTGCGGTGGAGGCGGTCGCGGACGACCCGGAGGGCAAGGAGATGCTCCGCAGGGCGATCGCCGCGCGCGAGCGCCTCCCTGAAGATATCCGCAGCCGTGTCCACCTCGCAGCGCTTCCGATGGACGACCTTGACGAGAACGCGATTATCGTCAACGCGCTCCAGCGTCACGCACGGGTGGTCACGCAGAAGAGCGTCGCCGAGGGGTTCGGCCTGACCGTAGCGGAGGCCATGTGGAAGGCGCGACCGGTGGTCGCCTCCCGGATCGGCGGGATCCAGGACCAGATCGTGGACGGCGAGAGCGGGGTGCTGCTCGACGACCCGCATGATCTCGCCGCCTTCGGCGCGGCGATCACAGAGCTGCTGAACGACCCGCGGTGGGCGGAGCGCATGGGCCGGGCCGCACACGAGCGCGTTCGGGACAGGTTCCTCAGCCTCCGAAGCCTGCTCGACTACTTGGAGCTCATCCGGAAGGTCCTCCAAGTCGACTGAGTTCGTTACGTTCTCCGCAAACGGCGAGAGGAGGAACCATGTACGCACGTATCGCAACCTTCGAGAGCTCGGATCCGGCTGCCGACGAGAAACTCATGGGTCAGGCGACCGAGATCGTGGAGCCGATCATCCGCGGCATGAAAGGCATCCAGGGTCACATGGAGCTCGCAGACCGCAATTCGGGCAAATCGCTTTCCATCAGCTTCTTCGACACCGAGGAGAACGCGATCGCAGCCGAGCCCGTCTTCGACGAGGAGATGCCCAAGGCGCTCGGCGGGCTGATGCAGCAGTTCTCGGGCAGCCGCACGGGCGTGGACCGCTACGAGGTCCTCGTCGACGAGCGCGCGCCGGGCTAATCGACCAGCTTGCGCGTCATCGCGTAGATCGCGATGCGCCACATGATCAACCCGAAGACGACGAGCAGGCCCAGCCGGGCCAGGTCCTCCCAGCCCTCGAACCCGAAGACCGCGCTGCGGACGAGCTCGACCGTCTGGTGCAGCGGATTGAGGTTGCCCAGCACCTGCAGCCACGTGGGGAAGTTGGTGAGCGGGAAGAACGACCCGGCGAGCAGGAAGAGCGGCGTCAGCACCGCGCTCACGATGTAGTTGAAGTTCTCGATCGACTTCGCGAAGCCCGCCACCATGATCCCGAAACAGGCCCAGCCGAACCCCGAGACCCAGCCGATCAGCGGCACGGTGAGCATCCCCCACGACGGGTCGAGCCCAAAAGCGATCGCGACGACCATCGGCACACACCCGTAGACGCCGGACCGGGTCGCGATCCAGAGCGCCTCGGCAGTCACCAGCTCCTCGGTGTCGACGGGCGCGGCGAGGATCGCGTCGTATGTGCGCTGGAACTGGTACTTGACGAACGTCCCGAACATCGCCGGGAACGCCGCCGAGAACAGCACCGCGGTCGCCACAGTGCCGGTGGCGACGAACTGCAGCGGGTCGTAGCCGGAGATGTTGTTGACGAGCGCGCCGAAGCCGAAGCCGAAGGCAAGGAGGTAGATCGTCGGCTCGACCGTCGACGAGAAGGTGGCCGAGCGCCAGTAGGACGAAAAGTTGACGACCTCGCGGACGAGCACCCCCGTGAGGGCCGACCGTTCGAGCCGGTGGAGCCGCTGCGGGTGCGACGCGGTCACGCTCATTCAGCCGATCTCCTCGCCCGTCAAGAGGACGAAGACGTCCTCGAGGTTCGCCGGTCGCCGCTCTCCCTCGAAACCGCGGAATCCGTCGACGTTGAGGATCGAGACGCTCGTGCCGGTCCTGCGGGTGCGCAGACCGTCCGCCTGGGCCTCCTCCTCGACCTCTGCCAGCCGGGCAGGCGGCCCGTAGACCTCGAGTACCTCGCGCCCGGCGTGCTCCAGTACGAGCTCCGACGGCGCGCCGGTGGCCGCGCACTTGCCGTGCGACATGATCAGCACGGTGTCGGCAAGCCGCTGGGCTTCCTCGATGTAGTGCGTCGACATGAGAATCGTCGTGCCCTCGGAGCGGAGCGCGTCGATCAATGCCCAGAGCTGCTGCCGCACCTGGGGATCCAGGCCGACGGTCGGCTCGTCGAGGAGCACGAGCCGCGGGCGATGGATCAGGGCGCGTGCGATCAGCAGTCGTCGCCGCATCCCGCCGGAAAGCTTGTCGACACGGGTGTCCCGCCGATCGACGAGCCGCGCCATCTCGAGGGCGCGCTCGATCGCCTCCTTCCGCTCCGCCCGGGGGATCCGGTACAGGTGTGAGAAGACGAGCAGGTTCTGCGCGACGGTCAGAGTCGTGTCGAGGTTGTCCAGCTGCGGCGTGACGCCGCACTCGGCCCGGGCCATCTTCGACTCCTCTGGCAGGCGGAATCCAAGGACTTCGATCTCTCCCTCGTCCGCGATCGATTGCGCGGTGAGCAGCCGCATCGTCGTCGACTTTCCGGCCCCGTTCGGGCCGAGCAAGCCAACGCAGGTGCCGACCGGAACGCTGAGGTCGAGGCCGTCCACCGCGGTGATCGGCCCGTAGCGCTTTACGGCCCCGCGCAGGCGGATTGCGAGCTCCCGCTCCACGAAGGCATCCTGCCAGCGCCGCTAGAGTCGGCGGAAGATGGCGGTTGTGAGATACCTGGTCGACGACGTTGACGCCGCCGCGGCGTTCTATACCGAGCATCTGGGTTTCACGCTCGACCGGCGGATGGGCGCCGCCTTCGCGATCGTCTCATCCGGTGATCTGCTGCTCTGGTTGAGCGGGCCAGAAAGCTCGGCCGCCCGTCCGATGCCGGACGGCCGTCAGCCCGAGCCGGGCGGATGGAACCGCCTCGTCATTCAGGTCGAGGATCTCGAAGCGAGAGTCGAAGCGCTCCAGCAGGCAGGGCTCACCTTTAGAAACGAGATCGTCACTGGCCCTGGCGGCAAGCAGATCGTCCTCGAGGACAGCGCCGGGAATCCCGTCGAGCTGTTCGAGCCGCGCTAGCGGGCGCTGAAGCGCGCGGCTTCGTCGGACCCGCCCGTCGCATCGCCGGCGCTGTAGGAGTGTGCTCCCGCCCCGGCGAGCCGGCCCTCGTGGACGATCAGGTACTCCTCGCGGATCGGGCGGCCGTCGAACCAGCATTCGAGGATCTCCCGGACACCCGCCGCATACCGAGTCTGGGCGGAGAGGCTCGTGCCGGACGTGTGCGGCGTCATCCCGTGATTCGGCATCGTCCGCCACGGATGATCCTGCGGCGCGGGCTGCGGAAACCAGACGTCGCCCGCGTAGCCGGCGAGCTGCCCGCTCTCGCAGGCCTGGGCAACCGCGTCCCGGTCGCAGATCTTCCCGCGCGCGGTGTTGACGAGGTAGGCGCCGCGCTTCATCTTCGCGATCAGGTCAGCGTCGAACAGGTGCTCCGTCTCCGGGTGCAGCGGCGCGTTGATCGTGACGACGTCGCAGACCTGGACGAGGGAGTCCACGTCCGGGTGGAAGGTCACCCCGAGCTCCTTCTCGACCTCGTCCGGAAGCCGGTGCCGGTCCATGTAGTGCAGGCCGACGTCGAACGGTTTGAGCCGGCGGAGCACCGCCGACCCGATCCGGCCGGCTCCGACGGTGCCGACCTGCATCCCCTCCAGGTCGTACGAGCGCGAGACGCAGTCCGCGATATCCCACCCGCGGTCGAGCACGACCTGGTGGGCGGGAAGGTAGTTCCGGACGAGGGACAGGATCAGCATGACGACGTGCTCGGCGACGCTGATGCTGTTGCTGTAGCTCACCTCCGTGACGGTGATCCCATGGTCCATCGCCGCCTGGAGATCGACGTGGTCGGAACCGATTCCTGCGGTCAACGCCAGCTTGAGGTTCGGCGCTTTCTCGATTCGCTCGGCCGTCAGATAGGCCGGCCAGAACGGCTGCGAGATCACAACGTCGGCCTCGGGAAGCATGCGTTCGAACTCGGAGCCCGGGCCGTCCTTGTCGGAGGTGACGATCAGCCGGTGACCGCGCTCCTCGAGGAATTTCCCCAGGCCGAGCGCGCCCGACACGCTGCCGAGGAGCTCGCCGGGCGTGAAGTCGATTTGTTCCGGAGTCGGCGTCGTCTGTCCGCCGGGGTAGCGCTCGATCTTCGGGATCTCTTCTCGGGCGTACGACGGTGGATATCCGTCGGCTGGATCGTCGTAGAGGACGCACAGAACGGTCGCCACATGCGGACCCTAACGCGGCGGGTTTGACCACGCGCCGAGGGGCGGGCACACTCGGGGCATGTCAGGGCTGCGCGCGATCGGCGGCGACGTCGAAGCGGCGCTCGAAGACGTGAACGTCCCGAGCTACGTGATCGACACGTCGGGGGTGATTCGTTGGATCAACCCTGCCGCGCTGAAGATCGTCGGCGACGTTCGTGGCCGGCAGTTCAGCTCCGTCTGCGCGCCGGAGGCACGACGCCGCGCCCGCGAGATCTTCGCGCGGAAGGTCGCAGGAGCGGCTTCGGTGACGAACGCCGAGGTCGTGCTCTTCGACGGGAACGGCGAACGCGTGTCCGTCGAAGTGAGCTCCGTGCCGCTCCTGAAGGGGGGCCACGTTGTCGGGGTCTTCGGCCAGCTCCGCAACGACGTCGAGGAGGCGCTGCCCGCACACCCGGCGCTCACCCCGCGCCAGGCCGAGGTGCTTCGACTCCTCGAGCACGGCCGCTCCACGCGTCAGATCGCCGAGGAGCTGCATCTGAGCGTGGAGACGGTCCGCAACCACGTCCGAGCGATCCTCCGAGCGCTCGGTGTCCACTCCAGGATCGAGGCAGTCGCGCTCGCGCGCCGGCGGCACCTGATCGTGAACTAGGCGACTGGCTTGGTGAAGCGGACGAGCTCTTCGCGCTCGGAGCCGCCCGAGACGGTGAGCGCGAGCACCGGGCCGACTCCGCGGGCGTAGAACTTGTGCTCGAGCAGGCGGGGCTCGAGCGGGGTGTAGTCCTTCGTCATGAGGACCTGCTTGAAGAACCCGTACGGGACCTGCGCGAGCTCGTCGACGCTGAGGATCCGGGCGGCATCCTCGGCGTGGCCGCGGTAGTACTCCTGCCGGTAGTTCAACCCCGCTTTGGGCTCGGCGGCCACGATGATCCCGGGCTGTGCGCCGTCGACCCCCGCTTGCCACGAGCCCTCGGTGCTCTTGGGCTTGCCATTCTCGTACTCAGTCGTGGCCTCGCCGAGGTACCAGATGTTTCCGTCCTTGTCCTGGGCGTACCAGTCCAACGTGTCTTCGATGAGCTCGCCGTGCTCGGTCACGAGGTCGTGGACGACGGTGGCCGAGATGCCGAGGATCTCCTTGGTCTTGTCCGTGACAGTCACGTCGGAACGCTGATCGCCTTCCCGGTACAGCCATCGGCTCCCCGGCGCCATCGGCCAGTAGGTGTTGTCGACCCGGTCGACGAAGTCCGCCGGATCGAGCTTCACCTCCTCGCTCCCCTGTGGAAGTGACGAATTGGAGTCGGAGCCGCAGCCGGCCATGAGGGCCAAGGCGGCGAGCGCGAGCAGCAGGGCGCGCATGACACGCACCGTACGAGGTGCTAATGAGAAGGCGATGAGAGCCTGTCTCGCAGTCGTCGTCACAGCGATCGGAGTCGCCGCCCTCGCCGCGCCTGGCACGGGAGCCGAAGCCCGGCCGCTTCGCGTCCTCTTCGTCGGGAACAGCCTCACGGCCACCAACGACCTGCCCGCTGCCGTTGCGGGGCTTGCGCGGGCGACCGGGCGAAGCCTCGAGTACCGCACGATCGCCTTCGGCGGCTACGCCCTCGAGGATCACTGGGCCCAGGGCGATGCGCGCGCGGCGCTGGCCTCGCGGAGCTGGGACGTCGTCGTGATGCAGCAGGGCCCGTCGGCTCTGCCCGAGAGCCAGACGAACCTCCGCGAGTGGGCATCACGGTTCGCCGACGAGGCTCGGGCGGATGGGACCAGGCCGGCGCTCCTCACCGTCTGGCCGGAGTCGTACCGGCGAGGCGCGCTTCGAGACGTGATCGCGTCGTACCGGCGGGCAGCGGCAGCCGCGCACGCCGAGCTCTATCCGGCGGGCCTCGCCTGGCTGCTCGGGTGGCGGTGCAGACCGGCGCTTGGCCTGTACGGGCCAGACGGCTTCCATCCGAGCCCGCTCGGCACGTATGCCGCAGCGCTCGTGCTCTACGGCCGGCTGTTCAAGGCGCCGCTCGTCGGCATCCGCGCGCTCAGGCCGGCGCGTGTTCCGCAGCGAACCGCGCTGCTCCTGCAGAAGGCAGCGGCGAAGGCGCTCGGGCGCCCGCGGGCACCGTGCGCCTAGAGGGCAAACCCTCCTACGGCGTCCTGCGACGTAGCGTCGTCGCGCCGAGGACGAGCGCGAGCACCGTGAAGCCGGCGATCACGAGCACGTCCAGCGCCAGGCGCCGGCCGAGGTCGTCGGCGGTCGCGCGCGCGAGCGCGTCGTACGCGTAGGTCATCGGCAACACGTCGGACACGAGCTCGAGCACTCGGGCCATCTGGTCCCGCGGAACGAGCAGGCCTGCGAGGAGGAACTGCGGAAGCACGAAGGCCGGCATGAACTGCACCGCCTGGAACTCCGTCCGGGCGAACGCGCTGAGGAACAGGCCGAGCGCCATCCCGAGAACAGCGTTCGCGACGGCGAGGACGACGACGAGCCAGATCGGACCGGCAGTGTCGAGCCCCAACAGTCCGAAGCCGACGAGGGCGGCCACCGAGCCCTGGACCGCGGCGACCACCGCGAACGCGAGCCCGTAGCCGACCAATAGGTCGAGCTTCGCCAGCGGTAGCGACATGAGCCGCTCGAGCGTCCCGCCGGTTCGCTCACGGAGCATCGCGATCGAGCTGACCAGGAACATCGTGACGAACGGAAAGATCCCCACGAGCGGCGGGCCGACGCGGTCGAAGGTCTCATCCTGGCCGTAGAAGACGTACTTCAGGAGCGTCAGCAGGAACGGCGGGACGAGGAGGACGAGCGCCAACGTCCGCCGATCGCGGCGGAGCTGACGGAGGACGCGTCCGGCGGTGGCCAGCGTGACGCGCGCGCTCACGAGGCCTCCGCGAGGAGCAGGAACGCGTCCTCGAGGTCGTCCGCGTTCGTCCTATCTCGGAGCTCGGCCGGCGACCCAGTGGCCACGATGCGGCCGGCCCGCAGGAGGATGAGATCGTCGCAGCGCTCGGCCTCATCCATCACGTGGCTGGAGACGAGGAGCGTCGTCCCGCCGGCCGCGAGCTCGTGGAAGGTCGCCCAGAGGTCTCGCCGCAGCACCGGGTCGAGCCCGACGGTCGGCTCGTCGAGGACGAGCAACTGGGGCCTGCCGAGGAGGGCCGTTGCCAGCGAGACGCGCGAGCGCTCTCCGCCCGAGAGCGTGCCGACGACCTGGTCGGTGTGGCCGCCGAGCGCGACCGTCCGGATCGTTTCGTCGATGCGGTCGTCGGGCGCGTCGAGCACGCGGGCGAAGTAGTGCAAGTTCTCGCGCACGGTGAGGTCGCCGTACACCGACGGCGCCTGCGTGACGTAGCCGACGCGCCGACGCAGCTCCCTGGAGCCCGCCGGCGAGCCAAGGACGGTCACCTCTCCGCTTTCGACGATCTGGACGCCGACGATGGCCCGGATCAGGGTCGTCTTCCCGGAGCCGTTCGGCCCGAGGAGCCCGGTCACGATGCCGCGCCGGATCTCCAGCGAGAACCCTGGCAGGACGAGGTGGCCGCCGCGCCTGACGCGGAGGTCTTGAATGCTGACCGCGAGCCCGTCGGTGCTCATCGTCCGCCGGGGATTCTCCAGCACCTAGGCTCCCCGGCATGGCCGACGCCGCCGCCCGCCGGCACTACAACGTGACGCTCGCGGTCCTGACCTTCGCGGGCATCGCGTTCGCGCTGCAGCAGACGATGATCGTGCCGGCGCTTCCGGTCCTGCAGCGCGAGTTCGACACGAGCGCGGCGTGGGCAGCGTGGCTGCTGACGGGGTTCCTGCTCTCCGCCTCGGTCGCCACCCCGCTGCTCGGCAAGCTCGGGGATCAGCACGGCAAGGAGCGCATGCTGGTGATTGCCCTGAGCATCTTCCTCGCCGGAAGTATCGGCGCGATCTTCGCGTGGCATATCGGGGCGCTGATCGCCTGCAGGATCGTCCAGGGCTGCGGAGCCGCCGTCTTCCCGCTCTCGTTCTCGATCATCAAGGACGAGTTCCCGCCGGAGAAGGTGGCGACGGGCATCGGCGTCGTCTCGGCGGTCTTCGGCGTCGGCGGCGGCCTGGGCCTGGCGCTCTCCGGCGTTCTCATCGACAACCTCGGCTGGCGGTGGCTGTTCGTCGTCGGTGCGCTCGGCGTGGCGACGGCGGTCGTGCTCGTCGCCCTCTTCGTCCCGGAATCGCCCATCAAGACGCCGTCGCGGCTCGACTTGCCTGGCGCGCTTCTGCTTTCTGGCGGGCTGTTGTCGCTCCTCCTCGCGCTCACAGAGGGCGAGAGCTGGGGCTGGCTCTCGGGCCGGATCCTCGGGCTCTTCGCCCTTGCCGCGGTGCTCCTCCTCACGTTGGGAGTGGTCGAGCTGCGGGTGCCGGAGCCGCTGGTCGATATGCGCATGCTCGCCAACCGGCCCGTCCTCTTCGCGAACCTCACGGGCCTGATCGCCGGGTTCGCGCTCTTCGGCTCCTTCGTGCTCGTTCCAAGCCTGCTTCAGCTGCCGCGAGACCTGCCCGCCGACCTCGCGCAGCTCGCGGACTACGGCTTTGGCGCCTCGGCGACGAAGACCGGCCTCTACCTCCTTCCCGCGGCGGTGACGGGGTTCTTCACGGGACCACTGAGCGGTGTCCTCGGCAAGCGCTGGGGGTCGAAGTGGCCCCTTGCCATCGGAATGGCGCTCGGGGGCCTGGGGCTCGTGATCCTCGCCGAGTGGCACGCGGAGTCGTGGCAGATCGTCGCCGGGATGCTCGTCCTCGGCGCCGGGTTGCCGATGACCTTCGCGGCGATGGCGAACATCATCGTCGAGTCCGTGCGCCCGACGGAGACGGGGGTCGCGACCGGGATGAACACTGTCATGCGGACCGTGGGCGGCGTCATCGGTGGCCAGGTCGGCGCGGCCATCCTCACGGCGAAGACGATCGGGGACACCTCCGTCCCCGCGGAGGCCGCGTTCACGACTGCCTTCTGGATCAGCGCCGCAGCCTCGGCAGTCGCCGTCTTCGTCGCGCTCCTGATCACGCCCGTGACCCGGCGCGGGATGGCGCTCAGAAGCCGAACCGAACCTGCGTGAAGTACCAGAGGCTCGAGGTGCTCCAGAGCAGCGCGAGCACTGTGAAGAGCGTCCCCCCCACGAGCGGCACGACCCAGCGCGGATGGTCGCGATCGCGGACGAAGAACACCTTGACGGCGAACACGCCGTAGATGAAGGAGCCCAGCAGCGAGTGGGCGAGGACTCGCGCGTTGTCGGTATGGAAGCCGAGAATGAACACGCAGTGGAACGCGACCGGAATGGTGAGCAGGACGGCGAGCCGTCCCGACCAGCGATGGATCCGGTTCACGCGCGGCGGCGGGACGGGGACGATCCCGGTCAGCTTCCCGAAGATCCGCGCGCCCGTCAGTACCTGCACGATGGCGAACAGCGCGGCGGCAGACGCAAACCACGCCTTGAAGGCGATCGGCGTCGAGAAGACGCTCGTTACGAGATCGGTGTAGTCCGACTCGACGCTCGCGAGCACCTTGGCGAGCTTAGAGGTTTCAACATGATGTGCTTCGTCGCCGGGGTGCGATGGGCGGTGCGAGCCAAGGACGCAGGGAGCGCCCATATGCAGGCATATGGGCGCGACTGAGGACGCGGGCTCGCGCCGTCCAGCGCGGCCCGGCGGCATAAGGCTCATCGTGTTGGAGCCTCTTTACTTACCATCGGCAGGTGTCTCGGCGCGTTCGCCTGATCGTCGTGCCGGCGATCCTCTTCGCCGTCGTCTCCGGCACCGTCTTCGTCCTCGCCGAGCTGCATCCGGCGAAAGAGGAGACAAGCTCGTCCGCCCCGCCGCCCGCCTCGGGCGACGCGGCGCACGGCGAGGAGCTCTTCGCCGCCAACTGCGCGAGCTGCCACGGCGAGGGCGGCCAGGGCGGCGACGTCGGCCCGACACTCGCCGGCAACCCCATCTCGATCGCGGATGCCCGGTCGAGGATCGAGAACGGCGGCGGCGTGATGCCGGCGAACCTCGTGAGCGGTCAGGACCTCGCCGACGTCCTGGCGTACCTCGAGACGATCCTGTCCGAGGGCTGAAGGCGCTCGGCCGCCGCTTCGAGGTTCACGCGGCCCGCCCCTCGCGTCGCCACGTAGTTCGCGCGGTCCGGCTGCCAGGCGGGGACACCGACCTCGACGAGCACGGAGTCCGGCGCAGCGTCCAGCAGCCCGTCCGCAGCAACGCGCTGCCACGTGTGCCGGTGCGCGTCGCGGAGGACGACGACGACCTGCCGCCCGTAGTGCGCTTCCGCCAAGGCCCGAGGGTCGAGTGGCTCTCCGTGCAGGCGGACGACGTCCGCCGATCGGAGCATGTCGGCCAGCCCGTGGCGCGCCGCGCCGGCGGCAATCGAGGCCTCGGGCAAAAGCTCAATAACGAGCGGCGGCCGAGTGAGCGCCACATCGCCGTCGACGACGAGCGCGCGGCGCGCTGCCTCAAGGCCAACGTTCTCCGGAGCCGCGTCCAGGGACTGTCCCTGGACGCCATTCGAAAGGGCGTGAACGCGGGCCGCGGCCTCCCGCAACCGTTCCTCCGGAAGCCGGCCCGACCGAACAGCGTCGACGACGGCGGAGTGCAGCGCCTCCGGACGGAGCTCGGCGCCGAGGCAGAGCGCGTCGGCGCCCGCCTCGAGCGCCCGAATCGCGCCCTCCTCGACCCCGAAGGTCGCGCTGACGGCACGCATCTCGAGCGCGTCGGTAATGGCAAGGCCGGTAAAGCCGAGCTCGTCGCGCAGAAGCCCGGTGATCGCCGCCCGGCTCAGCGTCGCCGGTGCGTCGTCCAGGCCCTGGATCCGGACATGGGCGGTCATGACGGCCCGCACGTCCGCCTGCACGGCGGCGCGGAACGGCAGGAGCATCGCCGCCATGGCCTCGTCGTCGCGCCGAACGACCGGGAGCTCGAGATGGGAGTCCTCGCGCGTGTCGCCGTGACCGGGGAAGTGCTTCGCGCAGGCGGCAACGCCGGCGCCCTGGACCCCGGTGACAAAGGCGGCGACATGCCGCGCGACGAGGCCCGGGTCGGAGCCGAACGAGCGAATGCCGACGATCGGGTTCAGCGGATCGACGTTGACGTCGGCCACCGGCGCCAGGTTCAGGTTCACTCCCACGCCGGCGAGATCCGCACCGATGGCCGACGCCACGCTCTCCGTCAGCGCCGGATCGTCCACCGCGCCGAGCGCCCAGTTTCCCGGATAGGAGCTCCCCGCCGCCGCCTCGAGGCGCGTGACGTCGCCGCCCTCCTCGTCGATGGCGACGACGAGGCCGTCCCGCTCGGACCGCAGCGCCGCCGTCAGCTCCGCAACCTGGGAGCGGCTCTCGACGTTCCAGGCGAAGAGGACGACGCCGCCGAGCCCTGCCTCGAGCCAGCGGCGGAGCCAATCCGGCGCGCTCGCGCCCTTGAAGCCCGCAAGCAGGCAGCCGGCGGCGAGCCGCTCGAGCTCCGCGCTCACCCCCGAACGGCGCCGGCGGTCAGCCCGAATGCAATCCGCCGGTGGATCATCAGGAAGAAGATGAGCGGAGGCAGGGCGGTCAGCGTCGCCGCCGCCATGAGCGGGCCCCAGTCGGTGCCGCGCATCGTCGTGAATCCCGCCAGCCACACGTTCAACGTCTGCTTCTCGGGGTCGTTCAGGAACACGTACGCGATCAGGAACTCGTTCCAGGCCACGACGAAGGCGAAGATCGACGTAGCAACGAGCCCCGGCGCGACCAACGGCAGCAGGATGCGGACGAACGCGCCGAATCGGGTGCTGCCGTCGACCATCGCCGCTTCCTCGAGCTCACGCGGAATCCCGAGCATGAAGCCGCGCAGCGTCCAGACGGTGAACGGGAGCACGAAGGTGAGGTAGGTGATGATCACGCCCTTCAGCTCGTTCGTCATCCCCACCCGACTGAGCTGGATGTAGAGCGGGATGATCAGCGCGTTCAGCGGGACCATCTGTACGCCGAGGATCACGACGATGAACACGGCGCGGCCGTGGAAGCGGAACTTCGCCAGGGCAAGCGCCGCCAGGAAGCCGACGACGAGCGAGACGGCGACCACCGTGCCGACGATGATCAGGCTGTTCTTCACGACGTCCCAGAAGTAGGCCCGGTGGATCGCATCGTCGAAGTTCGAGAGGGTCAGCGGCGACGGGAAGAACTGCGGCGTGTCGCTGAGGATGTTCTGGCCTTCCTTGAACGCCGTCGCGACCATCCAGTAGACCGGGAAGATCATGATCGCGAAGACGAGCAGCCCCAGCAGGTTGATGCCGATCCGCCCCGCGAGCCGACGGTTCATCTGGTTTCTCCCATCTGCACCATCTGGCGGAGGTAGACGAAGGTGGCGAAGAACATCGCGAACACCATCACGACGGCGATCGCCGCCCCGAAGCCGTACTCGCCGAGCTTGAACGCCTCGACGAACGAATACACGCTCATCAGCCAGTAGTCCTCTTCCGGCTCACTGCCGCGGGCGAGCCAGACCTGGTTGAAGACCTGGAAGTCCCAGATGATCGAGAGGCTCGTGAGGATCACGAAGATCGGCAGGAGTACAGGGAAGGTGATGTCCTTGAAGATCTGCCAGCGTCTCGCGCCGTCGATCTCGGCTGCCTCGACGAGCTCGGCAGGGACCTGCGAGAGCCCCGCGTAGATCGTGATCGCCACGAAGGGGATCGCACCCCAGACGACGATCGCCGTGATCACCGCCAAGCCCATCGTCGGATCGGCGAACCAGTCCTTGTTCTGGAAGCTGTCGAAGCCCAGCTTCGCCAGCGTCCAGTTGAGGACGCCGAACTCGTAGTCGACCATCCAGCGGAAGATGTTCACGGCGACGAGGACGGGCGTCGCCCAGACGAGCACGAGACCCGCGATCAGGAGCAGGCGCACGAACCGTCCGAGCCGCGCGAGCAGCAGCGCGATGAGCGTCCCGAAGATCATCGTGAGGCCGACGGTCACCACCGTGAAGACAAACGTGCGGAGGAGAACCGTCCAGAACTGGTGGTCGCGGAAGATGCGCCGGTAGTTGTCCAGGCCGGTCCAGTTGCCCTTCCTCGTGATCAGCTCGGCGAGGCCGAACTGTTCGAAGGAGAGCCGCGTCAGGAGGTAGAGCGGGTAGCCGAGGACGGCGATGACGACGATGGCCGCCGGGGCGAGAAGCAGATACGGCGAGAGCGCCCGAAAGACGCTCCCGCCGAGAGAACGGCGCCGCCGCCGGACTGATCCGGCGGCGGCGCTAGTCATGGCCGGGAAGCCGGCTTCGCCTCCCGGCGCCTGGCTCATGAGACTGGCTGGTTGAGGATCTTGGTGATCTGGTTGCTTGCGTCCTTCGCGGCCTTCGCCACGCTCTTCCGTCCGGTGATGATCGCCTGGAAGAGGTTCTTCAGCACACGTGCATTCTCGACCTTGACCCAGTTCGGCGCGGTCGGCACGAACCAGCTGAACTTCGACGCGTTCGCAAACGCGGCCAGCTGCGGGTTCTTGGCATTGAGCGAGGCCAGCGTCGTCGTATTCGGGATCTGCTTCCCGACGGTCGCCAGCGTGCGCATCTGCGCGTTCGATGTGAAGATCCTGATCCAGTCGTAGGCGAGTGCCTTGTTCTTGCTCGTCACCGGCACGGCGAGGTCAGAGCCGCCGAGGAACGTCGGCATGAACTTGCCGGCGGTATGGCTCGGCATCGGGTACGCGCCGATCTTCTTGGCCAGCGAAGGATTGCCGACCTTCTTGTCGAGTGCGTACGGCCACTCCCAGCCGTTTCCGATGAACGCCCCGACCCGGCCCTTCGAGAAGACGAGCGCCTGCTGCGGGTTCGCTTCGTCGGTGGTCTTGTTCGCCCGCGAGAGCGCCTTGACGACCTTCTTCACCTGGTTCAGGCCCTGGAGCGCCTGCGGCGAGTCGAGGGTGCCCTTCCACTTGCCGTTCTGGAACTCGGCGATCTTCCCGCCGTAGTCGTAGACGAAGGACAGGCCTGCGTACCAGTACTGGCCCGGGAAGTAGAGCGCTGAGTAGTTGCGCTGCTTCCCGTACTTCTTCATCAGCTTCTGGCCCGCAGCCACGAACTGGGCCAGGCTCTTCGGGGTCGACTTCACGCCGGCCGCTTTGTACTGGTCCTTCCGGTAGATGACCGCACGCGCGCCGGCGTAATACGGCACGCAGAACAGGCGGCCCTTGTAGGTGCACGACGCCTTGAGCGCCCCGAGCCACGTCTTCGAGTTCGGGAAGCTCTTCGTCTGCGTCGTCAGATCCTGGAGGAGCTTTGCGGCCATGTAGCGCGTGGTCTCGGTGTTCCCGAACTCGACCACGTCCGGCGCGGTTCCGCCGGCGAGCGCTGCATCGAACTTCGTCAGATGGTCTCCCCACCCCTGGTACTGCACATCGACGTCGACGCCGCTGTGCTTCGCCCTGAACGCGTCGTTGGTGGAAGTGACCATGTCCTTCCAGCCGTTCTCCGCGTCGTTCTGCAGCCAGATCACGACCTTCGTCGCGTTCTGGCGATCAGGACTCGAGGAGCCCGCCGACACCGCCACGGCAGAAATGAGCAGCGCCGCAGCGAGCGCGAGGGCCCCGATGGACCGTCGTTTCATTGAGATACCCCCAGTGCGTTGCGGCGGCCGCAGTCCCGCTCCCCTGAAAGGTGGCCTGTCGGGGCTTCGACGTAGCCGCCAATTGGTTCGTACCAGTTGGCCACGGCCGAGAGATTGGCACAAACCAGCGGCGGTGTCAAGGT
>DASSCT010000045.1:0-15731 GCA_035697545.1 Gaiellaceae bacterium
CCTCAAGCGACTGATCGTCGGTGGCCTAGAGCGCGTCTACGAGCTGGGGCGGGATTTTCGCAACGAGAGCGTCTCCTACAAGCATCAGCCCGAGTTCACGATGGTCGAGTGGTACGAGGCGTACGCCGACTACCGGGACACGATGGAGCGCATCGAGCAGCTCGTCGCCGCCGTCGCCCAGGAGGTGCTCGGCACGACCAAGGTCACCTTTCGCGGCCATGAGATCGATCTGGCTCCGCCCTGGCGGCGCGTCAAGCTCCTGGACAAGCTCGAAACCGAAGGGCTCTGGACGCGCGACGCCGATGAGCTGCGGGCGCGGCTGGAGGCGCGCGGCGTCGACACGTCGGCGGACAAGAGCTGGGCCCAGCTCGTCGACCATGCGCTGAGCTCGTTCGTGGAGCCGAATCTGATCGAGCCTACGATCCTCCACGACTACCCCGTCGAGCTCTCGCCGTTCGCCCGCGCGACGGAGGACGATCCGTCGATCGTCGAGCGCTTCGAGTACTTCGTCGGCGGAATGGAGCTCGGAAACGCCTTCACGGAGATCAACGATCCGGACGAGCAGGCGGAGCGGTTCGAGCAGCAGGCGGCGGAGGCCGGCGGCGAGCCGGGTGACCCGGACTACGTCGAGGCGCTCGCCTACGGGATGCCGCCGACCGGCGGAATCGGCCTCGGTATCGACCGCCTAGCGATGGTCCTGACGGGCCGGGAGACGATCAGAGACGTGATCCTCTTCCCGGCGCTACGCCCCCGTTAACGGAGAGCAGAGCGAGTCGCCGCCGGAGCGGGGCTTTGCCCCACGTGCTGGACGACTTCGGCCAGGATTCCGTCCAGGTCGATGGTCGGCGCCCAGCCGACGGCCTCGCTGATCTTCTCGATCGAGGGCATCCGCTGGAACATTTCCTCGATTCCGTGCCCGTAGACCTCCTCGTAGGGGACGAAAAGGAGCTCTGAGGAGCTGCCGGTTGCCCTGAGCACCCGCTCGGCGAGCTCCAGGATGGTCACGGACTCGGTCGAGCCGACGTTGTAGATCTGCCCGGTCGTCGCCGGCTCCCCTGCCAACGCGACGAGTGCCTGCACCGTGTCGGCGACGTGGCAGAAGCAGCGGGTCTGCGTCCCGTCGCCGTGGATTTCCAGCGGCGAGCCGGCAAGCGCCGCCTGGACGAAGCGGGGGATCACGTTCCCGTACTGCCCGCTCTGCCGCGGGCCGACGGTGTTGAAGAGGCGAGCGATGACACAGCGCAAACCGTCCTCCTCGTGCCTCGCGAGCGCGAGGAACTCGTCCATGGCCTTGGAGTCCGCGTAGGCCCAGCGCTTCGCCGTCGTCGGGCCGTAGATGCGGCGCGCGTCCTCCCGAAGAGGCAGGTTCTCGGCCTCGTGGTCCCCGTAGACCTCCGAGCTGGAGGCGACAAGAACGGGCTTGTCGAACCGGCTCGCATACTCCAGGACGTTCTCCGTCCCGCGGACGTTGGTGAGCAGCGTGTGGCCAGGCCGCTCGACGATCAACCGAACGCCGACGGCGGCTGCGAGGTGAAAGACAGCGTCGGAGCGATGGACGAGCTCGCTGACCACGGAAGGCGAGAGCACCGATTCCACCGCCAGGTGGAAGCGCGGGTCCTTGACGAGCTGCGCGACGTTCGCCTCCGAGCCGGTGGAGAGATCGTCCAGCGCATAGACCTCCCAGCCCTGATCGAGCAGTAACTCGGAGAGATGGGAGCCGATGAACCCCGCACCGCCGGTGACGAGCGCAACCCTGTCTGCCACGAGCCCGAACCTACTTCTTTTCGGCTGTCGAAGCGTCAGATCTAAACCGCATCGCCTCTTTTGCCGAAACCTCTTTCACAAGATGCGAGTACGCAGTCGTAAAGACTTTTCAAAGCGTTCCTCGTCCCCGACGTGGGCGCCGAACCGTGGGCTACGATGGGCCGACCTTCGAGGTGTGGCCAGACTGATCGGCTGCTCGTCGGAACCGTCGCGGAAGGGAGATTCGAAGGTTGTTTGAGCGTTTCACCGAACGGGCCCGCCAAGTCGTCGTCTTGGCGCAGGACGAAGCACGTGCGCTGAAGCACAACTACATCGGCACGGAGCACATCCTGCTCGGCCTGCTCCGTGAAGAGGAAGGTCTCGCTGCCCGCGTCCTCGAGTCCCTCGACATCACGGTCGAGGAGGTCCGCGCCCAGGTCGCCCGCATCGTCGGCCAGGGCGACGAGGTCACGACGGGCCAGATCCCGTTCACCCCGCGCGCGAAGAAGGTGCTCGAGCTCGCGCTGCGCGAGGCGCTCTCGCTCGGCCACAACTACATCGGCACCGAGCACATCCTGCTCGGCCTCGTCCGCGAGAACGAGGGCGTCGCGGCGCGCATCCTGCTCGACTTCGACGCCGACGCCGAGAAGATCCGCAACGAGATCATCCGCATGCTCTCCGGTCCCGGCCGCCGCCAGCAGGGTGGAGGCGCCGCCGGCGAGAAAGCGAAGAGCTCGAAGCTGCTCGACCAGTTCGGCCGCAACCTGACGAAGCTCGCGGCCGAGGCCAAGCTCGACCCGGTGGTCGGCCGCCAGACCGAGATCGAGCGCGTGATGCAGATCCTGTCACGCCGCACGAAGAACAACCCGGTGCTGATCGGCGAGCCCGGCGTCGGCAAGACCGCCGTTGTCGAGGGTCTCGCCGCCCGGATCTCCTCGAACCAGGTGCCCGAGCTGCTCAAGAACAAGCAGATCTACACGCTCGACCTTGCCGCCCTCGTGGCGGGCTCGAAGTACCGCGGCGAGTTCGAGGAGCGCCTGAAGAAGGTGATGAAGGAGATCACCCAGCGCGGCGACATCATCCTGTTCATCGACGAGCTCCACAACCTCGTCGGCGCGGGCGCCGCCGAGGGCGCGATCGACGCAGCGTCGATCCTCAAGCCCGCGCTCGCCCGCGGCGAGCTCCAGACGATCGGCGCGACGACGCTCGACGAGTACCGGAAGTACCTGGAGCGCGACGCCGCGCTCGAGCGCCGCTTCCAGCAGATCCGCGTCGACGAGCCCTCCGTGGACGACACGGTCGAGATCCTGCGCGGCCTCCGCGACCGCTACGAGGCCCATCACCGCTGCACGATCTCCGACGAGGCCCTCCGAGCAGCTGCAATCCTCGCCGACCGCTACATCCAGGACCGCCACCTGCCTGACAAGGCCATCGATCTGATCGACGAGGCAGCGTCGCGCATGCGCATCAAGACCATGAGCGCGCCTCCGAGGCATCGCGAGCTCGAAGAGGAGATCGAGAAGGTCCGCAGCGAGAAGGAAGCGTCGATCGAGGCGCAGGAGTTCGAGAAGGCCGCATCGCTGCGCGACAAAGAGCGGAAACTGACGCAGAAGCGCCGCGAGCTCGAGGAGAGCTGGCAGAACGAGGAGGGCGTCGACAAGCCCGTCATCGGCGAGGACGAGATCGCCGACATCGTTTCCATGTGGACCGGCATCCCGGTCTTCAAGCTGACCGAGGCCGAGTCCCAGAAGCTCATCCGCATGGAGGACGAGCTGCACAAGCGCGTGATCGGCCAGGAAGAGGCGATCGTCGCCGTGTCGAAGTCGATCCGCCGCGCCCGCGCGGGGATCAAGGATCCAAAGCGCCCGACCGGCTCGTTTATCTTCCTCGGCCCCTCCGGCGTCGGCAAGACCGAGCTCGCCCGGACCCTCGCCGAGTTCCTGTTCGGCGATGAAGAGGCCATGATCCAGGTCGACATGTCGGAGTACATGGAGAAGCACTCCGTGTCCCGGCTCGTCGGCTCACCCCCGGGCTACATCGGCTACGACGAGGGCGGCCAGCTCACGGAGGCCGTTCGCCGGAAGCCGTACTCAGTCGTCCTGCTGGACGAGATCGAGAAGGCACACCCGGACGTCTTCAACATCCTGCTGCAGATCCTCGAGGACGGGAAGCTGACCGACGCCCAGGGGCGCAAGGTCGACTTCCGCAACACGATCGTGATCATGACCTCGAACATCGGCGCGGCCACGATCTCGAAGAACCAGACCCTCGGTTTCTCGCTCGGCGACGACACGGGCCTCTCCTACGAGGAGATGAAGGACCGGATCATGGGTGAGCTCAAGAAGGTCTTCCGGCCCGAGCTCCTCAACCGCATCGACGAGGTCATCGTCTTCCACAAGCTCAGTCGCGAGGAGATCATGCTGATCGTCGACCTGCTGATGAAGCGGCTCGAGGACCAGATGGGCGAGCACGAGGCCGACATCGAGCTGACCGACGAGGCCAAGGAGCTGCTCGTCGAGAAGGGCTATGACCCGACGATGGGCGCGAGGCCGCTGCGCCGCGCGATCCAGCGGTACATCGAGGACCCGCTCGCCGACTTCGTTCTTGGACGGACGATCGAGCCGGGGTCGACGATTCTCGTCAACCGGAAGCCGGACACGGACGACGAGGTCGCCATCGACGTCATCCCCGGCGCGCCGCCGGTCGAGGAGAAGGTCACCGTCCCGCCCGAGGAGCCCAAGGGCGAGAGCGGCGACGACGAACCGCACGACTCTTCCGAGGGCTAGGAATTAGGCCCGCGCCGTGACCCCGGGCCGCCTCGCAGGCGGGCGTCCGACGCTGCCCGCGCTCGCCGGGGCTGTCGCGATCGCGTTCTCCGGAATCCTCTATCGGTACGCCGACGTCTCTCCGTCAACAGGAGCGTTCTTCCGCTGCGCGTATGCGATCCCGCCGCTCCTGATGCTCGCCTGGTGGGAAGACCGGCAGCTCGGGCCCCGACCCTGGCGGATGCGCGCGTGGGCGTGGCTCGCCGGCGCGTTCTTCGCGGCCGACCTGATCATGTGGCACCGCTCGATCGAGTACGTCGGCGCCGGTCTCGCGACGGTGCTCGGGAACACGCAGGTCGTGCTCGTGGGAGTGCTCGCCTGGCTGATCTACCGTGAGCGGCCGGCCGCCCCGCTGCTGGCGGCGATTCCAGTCGCGATGGGCGGGATCGTGCTCATCTCGGGCGTGCTGGAAGGCGGCGCGTACGGCGATGACCCGCTGCTCGGCGCTATCTACGGCGTCCTGACCGGTGTCGCGTACACGGGGTTCCTGCTGACGCTGCGACACGGATCGCGCGACCTGCGCCGCGTTGCCGGCCCGCTCTGCGACGCCACCGTCACGTCCGCGTTACTCACGATCCCAGTCGGACTCGTCATTGGCGACCTCGACTTCCTTCCGTCGGCGTCCGCGCAGGGGTGGCTAATCGTTCTCGCACTCTCCTCACAGGTGCTCGGCTGGCTGCTGATCACCATTTCGCTGCCGCGGCTGCCGGCGGTTCTCACGTCCGTGCTGCTCACGCTCCAGCCCGTCCTTTCGGTGCTCTTCGCCGGCGTCTTGCTCGGTGAGAGCCCGTCGTCGCTTCAGCTCGCGGGCGTCGCCGCGATCCTGTTCGGGTTGCTGCTGGCCTCAGCTGCGCGGCGCGGGCGCGAGATGGCTGCGGCCGACGGCGTCGGGCGAGGGACAGCCCAGCAGGGCCAGCGCGAGCGCGAGCTCGTCGCGTAGCAGCTCGAACACGTGCTGGACGCCGTCCGCGCCGCGCGCGGCGAGGCCCCAGATCACCGGGCGGCCGATGAGCACGGCCTTTGCGCCCAGCGCGAGCGCGATCGCGACGTCGGTTCCTCGGCGCACGCCGCCGTCCATCAGCACCTCGACGCGGTCGCCCACTGCCTCGACCACTTCGGGGAGCGCGTCGAGCGACGCGACGGCGCGGTCGAGCTGGCGGCCGCCGTGGTTGGACACGACGACAGCGTCGCAGCCGTGCTTGGCGGCGAGGAGCGCGTCCTCGGCGGTGAGGATCCCTTTGGCGATCACCGGGAGGCCGGCGTGCTCGTGCAGCCACTCGAGGTCGCGCCAGGTCAGTCTCGGATCCACGAGCCGCGCAGCCGAAGACGGCGTCACGACGCCGAGATCTCCGAGCGCCGACGCATAGACCTCCAACCGGTAATCCGGATGCAGCGCGAAACCGGAGCGGAGATCGCGCTCTCGTGGGCCGAGAACCGGCAGATCGACGGTGAAGACGACGGCCGAGACCCCGGACTCGCGCGCCTGGGTCAGCACCTCCTTCGTCACCTCGCGGTCGGGGTGCCAGTAGAGCTGGAACCAGCGGCCGCCCTCGGAAGCCGCCTCGGCGACGTCCGCCGGGCTCGTCGTCGCGAAGGTGGAGAGGCACATGATCGTCCCGGCCGCCGCGACGCCGCGCGCGACCGCCAGCTCACCTTCCGTGTGCGCCATCCGCTGATAGGCGACCGGCGCGGCGATGATCGGCATCGAAAGCTCGGATCCGAGGACCGTCGTCGCCGGTGTGACTTCCTCGACGTCGACCAGAACCCGGGGACGCAGGCGCCAGCGATTGAACGCCTCGAGGTTGCCGCGAACCGCGTGCTCGTCCCCCGCGCCGCCCGCGAAGTAGCCGAACGACGCCTCGTCGAGGGCCTCCTCGGCGAGCCGTTCGTAATCCCAGACGTTGAGGGGATCGTGCGCGCGCTCCACAGGCGGAGCCTAGTGCGCCGCATCATTCGACACAGAATGGGCACAGAGAGCGTCCGTTTCGCGGCCTAGAGTGCTCCGCATGGCCCAGCCCGCCCTCAGATACGCCTGCTCGGAGTGCGGCCAGTCGACCGGCCGCTGGCTCGGCCGCTGCCCCGGCTGCGGCAGCTTCGGGACGCTCAACGAGCAAGCTCCGGAGCCCACGCGCGCGAACGGAGCAGCAGCCCGACCGGTGCTCCGTCTGGTCGAGGTTGAGGCCGAAGAGGCGGCGCGGATGTCTACCGGCGTCTCCGAGCTCGATCGGGTCTTGGGCGGAGGCCTCGTCCCCGCCTCGCTCGTCCTCGTCGGAGGCGAGCCCGGGATCGGCAAGTCGACGCTGCTCCTGATGGCGCTCGCCGCCATCTCGAAGGAGCGGCGGGCGCTGCTTGTGACGGGGGAAGAGTCGGCCGCGCAGGTGAAGCTGCGCGCCGCTCGGCTGGGCGGGGCCGAGGGGGTGGAGATCCTTGCCGAGACCGACCTCGATGCGGTCTGTGCCACGCTCGAGCACGAGCTGCCTGCGGTCTGCGTGATCGACTCGGTGCAGACGCTCTACTCATCCGAGATCGGGTCGGCGCCTGGCTCGGTCGCCCAGGTCCGTGAGGCATCGGCGCGCCTGCTCCGTGTGGCGAAGGAGGCAGGTGTCGCGCTCTTCCTCGTCGGCCACGTGACAAAGGACGGGGCGGTCGCCGGACCACGAGTACTCGAGCACCTCGTCGACTGTGTGCTGCAGTTCGAGGGCGACCGCTATCACGCCCATCGCGTCCTGCGTGCCGTCAAGAACCGGTTCGGGTCGACGAACGAGCTTGGGGTCTTCGAGATGACCGGGACCGGGCTCGTGGGCGTTCCCGATCCATCGCAGATCTTCGGCGCGGCGCGCGAAGAGGAGGTCGGATCCGCCGTCGCGTGCGCGCTCGAGGGGACGAGGCCGCTCTTGCTTGAGGTGCAGGCTCTCGTCTCGCCGACGGACCTGGCGATGCCTCGGCGGGTCGCCACGGGCGTCGACCCGAAGCGCCTCGCGATGATCGTCGCCGTCCTCACGCGCCATGGCGGCATCTCGCTCGGGCAGGCCGACGTGTTCGTGAACGTGGCGGGAGGCTTGCGGGTGGACGAGCCGGGCGCCGACCTCGCCGTAGCGCTCGCGATCGCCTCAGCGGCCCGTGGGTCGCCGGTTCCGGCGGGAACTGCGGCGTTCGGCGAGATCGGGTTGACGGGGCGTCTCCGACCTGCGGCCCAGGCCGAGCGGCGGCTCGAGGAGTGTGCGAAGCTCGGGCTCGCCGCGGTGATCGCCCCGGCGGCCACCAAGGCTCGCCAGGGCCTCGAGACAAGGGCGGTCGAGACGCTTCGTCAGGCCATCAGCGCCGCGCTCGAACCCGGCCGCTAGCAGGGGTTTTCCAGAAAGTCCCTGGAAACTGTGGCTTTTTGGCCGAGTTTCCGGTATACTGGCTGCGCTCGCCGGCGGAAGGGTCATCCCGCCGGCGGTTTGTTGTGTAATCGTCTGGAGTGGGAGGTTGGGGCTTGTACAAGGTCGGCGACAAGGTGGTGTATCCGCACCACGGAGCAGGCACGGTCGTGAAAAAGGAGTCGCGCGAGGTGCTTGGAGAGAAACGTGAGTACCTCACGATTCAGATCATCCACAACGACATGACGGTCAACGTGCCCGCTGACAACGCCGAGAAGGTCGGGTTGCGCAAGGTCATCAACGAAGAGACCGTCAAGGAGGTCGTCAAGGCGCTCACGGGCAACGGGACGACCATGCCGAAGAACTGGAACCGCCGCTTCAAGCACAACCGGGACAAGATGAAGACGGGCGACATCTTCGAGCTCGCCGAGGTCGTGCGGAACCTCTCGCTCCGCGACCGAGACAAGGGACTCTCCACCGGCGAGAAGCAGATGTTCGTCAAGGCGAAGAAGATCCTCATCAGCGAGCTCATGTACGCGAAGGGCCTCGACGAGGAAGAGACGGCGGAGTGGCTGGACGAGGTGCTCGTCTCGGACGCCGACTCGAAGAAGAAGCGCGCCAAGGCCGGCGCGGCCGCCTAACGCGGGCCCCCGCCTGATGTCCGTCTGGGCCGTGATCGTTGCGGCGGGCCGCGGCGAACGACTCGGTCTGGACCGCCCCAAGGCGTTCGCGAAGCTCGGCGGCCGCCCCATGCTGGCCGAGAGCCTCGAGCGGCTCGAGGCCTCCGAGTGGATCGACTCGATCGTCGTTGCGGCGCCGCCGGACTGGGAGGAGCCGGTAATCCTGCTCGCCGAAGAGCTCGGCTGCGGCAAGGTCGGCGCCGTCGTTCCGGGGGGCGACAGCCGCGCGGCGTCAGTGCGCGCGGGCCTCGCGGAGGTTCCAGATGACGCGGTCATCGTCCTCGTTCACGACGCGGCGCGCCCCGTGCTGGACGAAGCGCTAATCGACCGGCTGCTGGTCACGCTCAACGAAGGTTGGGACGGCGTCGTCCCCGGCCTGCCGATCGCGGATACCGTGAAGCGCGTCGACCGCGATCAGGTCGTCGAGACGGTTGACCGGGATGGGCTGGTCGTCGCTCAGACCCCGCAGGCCTTCGTTTGGCCGGCGCTGCGCGACGCGGCGGCCACGGGTGGCGATGCCACCGACTGCGCCGCGATGATCGAAGCGCGCGGCGGCCGCATCAAGGTCGTGCCGGGCGACCCACGGCTTGTCAAGATCACCGACCAATCGGATCTGGAGCTGGTCGAGCACTGGCTTGTCCCAGCCGAGTGATCGTCGACTACCACATGCATCTGCGGGCATCGGACGAGTCGCTCGACCACTCGGTCGGGGGGGTCGAACGCTTTGTCGAGGCGGCCGCGGAGCGAAAAATCGATGAGATCGGCTTCACCGAACACGTCTACTACTTCGAAGAGACGCGCTCGCTGTGGTCTGTCCCGTACCAGCTCGAGCGCTGCAGGCATCCAATCGAGCGCTATGTGTCCGCGGTCGTGGCGGCGAAAGGCCAGGGCTTGCCGGTGAAGCTCGGGCTCGAGGTCGACTACGTTCCGGGCCGTGAGGAGGAGACGCGCGACCTCCTCGCTCCGTATCCGTGGGACTACCTCATAGGCTCGGTCCACTTCGTCGGCGAGAACGGAATCGACGGCGAGCCGAGCCTCGTCGCGTCGGTCGGGGTCGAGGAGGCGTGGCGACGCTACTACGAGACACTTGCGGGCGCGGCGCGGAGCGGGCTTTTCGACACGCTTGCGCATCCCGATCTCGTGAAGATGTACGGCGAGGAGATCGCCTGGGACTGGGGGGCGGTGGCCGACTCCCTCGACGGTGTGTGCCTCGAGGTCTCCAGCGCGGGTCTGCACAAGCGCCACGGCAAGCTGTATCCGAACGCCCACCTCCTGACGGAGGCGAACGAGCGCCGAGTGCCGATTACCCTGGCATCCGACGCGCACGTCCCGGAGAACGTCGGCCGCGACCTGGGCCGCGCCATCGACCACGCGCGGGCTGCGGGCTACGCGACGGTCACCGTCTTCGAGGGCCGGCGGGCTCGTCAGGAGCCGCTCGGTTGACCGACCTGCGAATCGGGCTCGGGGTCGATGCTCACGCGTTCGCCGACGGCATGCCGCTCGTCCTTGCCGGCATTCAGTTCGACGAGGACCGGGGGCTCGCGGGGCACTCCGACGGCGACGTTCTCACCCATGCGGTCATCGACGCGTTGCTCGGCGCCGCGGGTCTTGGCGACATCGGGACGCTCTTTCCCGCGGACGACGACTCGCTGCGCGGGGTCTCTTCGCTGCTCCTGCTGCGTAACGCTTACGGCAAGGTGACGGCTTCGGGGTACCAGCTCGTGAACGCCGACTGCATCCTCATCGGCGAGCAGCCTCGGATCGCCGACCGCCGCGATGACATGCGGGCGCGGCTGGCGGACACGCTCGGCGTCGAGCAGGACCGCATCGCCGTCCATGCGACGACAACCGATCGGCTCGGCTTCACCGGCCGCGGCGAGGGCCTCGCCGCCCAAGCGGTCGCGCTCTTATCTCGCTGAGCCCCGCCCGGAGGGCCCGGCGGCACGCCGGACCGGAACGGGGTCTGCCCCCAGCTCGGCCCGGCGGGTGCGCGTTGGGTTTGGGGCGCCGCGATCCTTAGCGGGGTAGCTGGGCTTGGCCCGCTTGTACTTCGACGAGTCCGTCACGCTCGAGCGATGCCAGCGCTTCCGCATCGACGCCCGCCGAGTGTCCGGCGGCGACGCGTCGCAGCGCCTTGCCGCGGCGCTGCCGGAACGAGCCTTCGAAGCGCGACTGCTTGCGCAACGGCTCATAGCGACGGCCGCGCGATGGGCAGTCAGCGGCGAGCGGACAGAACCCACAGCGCGGGATCCGGGCCAGACAGATCTCTCGGCCGAGATCCATTAGCACCTCCGCCGACTCGGGCCCGAACGAGCCGCCCGTGCGCTCGAGCACACGCCGCACGTTCGTGTCGAGGGGGAGCACGGGCTCGCCGAAGGCAAAGCGGCGAACAGCCGCGGCGGTGTACTCGCCGACGCCGGGGAGCTCCGTCAGATCGTCCGGCCAACCGTCTCCAGCCACGCGCTGAGCTGCGCGGTGAAGGTAGACGGCCCGGCGGTTGTAGCCCAACCCCTGCCACGCTCGAATGACCTCGTCGGAACCGGCCGCGGCAAGCGCCTCCACCGTCGGCCAGCGCTCCATCCAGGCCTCGAACCGTGGAACGACCCGAGCAACCTGCGTCTGCTGGAGCATCACCTCCGACACAAGCACCGCATAGGGATCGCGGCGCCGGCGCCACGGTAAATCACGGCGATGCGTGCCGTGCCACGCAAGGAGCTTCGCTTCCACCGAGCAGGAGCGTACTCAGGAAGCCGCGGCGTCGATGAGGCCGAGAAAGCGAGCGACCGCCGCGGTCCGCGTGCTGACACCCAGCTTGGCGTAGATGTTCTCGAGATGCTTCCCGACGGTGCTCGGGGCCAGCCAGAGCAGCTCGGCAATCTCGGCATTCGTCTTGCCGCGCGCGACCCACGAAAGGACGTTGCGCTCACGAGCCGTCAGGCGCGCCTCCACTCGACGCTCTTCCAGAAGGAGCCCGTCGGACTGCCGCTCGACTCTCAGGACGCGGTCGCCGCGGCGGCGAGTCAGCGCCTGCTCGCCGTCCCTCTCAAGCCAATCGACCAGCTCAGGTGGCATTCGGCCGCCCGGAACCGGTGCGAAGAACTCCCGCAGAAGCGGCGCGGCCGGCGGTGACGCGAACTCGATGTCACCCGCTGCTCCGAGCAGGACCACGCCGCGTGCGTCCTGCTCCTCGACGCCGCTGAGCTGGGCGAGCGAAGCCCTCAGGAGACGTCTCGTCCTCGCCGCCTGCCAGAGGTGCGCGAGGTGCGGCTGCAGGTGGTTGAGGACCGCTCGGTCACGCTCGGTGAAGTCGCGTCCTCTCCCGCGGTCGAACACCAACGTCTTCCTGTGCCACATCGGTGAGTGGATCGCGACGGCGAGCATGCGCTCTACGCCGCCTGGGCCGAACCAGAGGGCGTAGATCCGGCTCCGCCGGAGCTCGCCGAGCGACATGAAGTCGGAGAGCTTCAGAGCTTGGTGCTCGCCGGAGTACAGGCGGGTGCAGACGGGATGCTCGTCCGCGACGAGTTCGTATTCGACCGAGTCGTCCTCGTCGTCCTCGTAGTTGCCGGGCCTCGCGATCCACATCGCCCGGCCCCGCACGTCGTCGCTCTCGCCGTACCGCACCCAGTCGGCTTCGATGAGACAGCCGAGCTGGACGAGCAGCTCAGGAGTGAACAGCTGGTCGGCGCCCGAGCCTTCGACCTCGGCAACGAAGCGAAGCAGCCGCTCGGCATCGCCGTTCGCGAGTGCAGGCACCGGCTCTCAAAGATACGGCGAACGCCGTGTGGACTCTACTCCCCGTTCGGGGGGAGCCTTGTGGGCGTGCTCAACGGTGCGGCAATTGCCTCCATGAACGACGACGGGGACGCGCGTTGCACCGTCGAGGCGGTTGGACAACCAAAGGAGAAGCCATGCGTATTCTGAGGCGAGCGCTGGTTTTGGCGCTTGTTGTTGGCGTTTTGTCGGGGGCTGCCCTCGCCGGGGTCAGCTCATATGGAGCGTGGTCGGCTGCGGTTCGGGTGGAATCGATTTCAGGCACGCACCCGGACTTCAGCGGCCCATCCCTGGACGGCTGTCCGTTCATCTCGCGGGACGGCAAGACGTTCTTCATGGCCTCGCGACGTCCCACGAGCGATGAGGATATGAACAACGACATCAACATCTGGGTCTCGACGCGGGCCAATGTCACGGACGGTTGGGGGGCGCCGGTGTTCGTCGGGCCGCCGGTCAGCATCGACGTGACCGCGAGCGGCGCGACGCAGATCAACGACTTCTGTCCAACGCTCGCGCGCGATGGACATGACTTCTACTTCGTCTCGAACCGAGACGGCTTCTGCGGCGGAACGCGAAACGACGACATGTATACGACGCGCTGGCGCGGCGACGGAGACTGGGATTCGGCCATCCACCTGGACTGCGACGTCAACACGCCCTCGAACGAGGCGAGCCCTTTCCCCTGCCGCAAGCCCACACCGGGCCCGTGCTGTACTTCTCGAGCACGATCACGGGCAACGGCGATCTCTACTACAGCGCCTGGCATGGCGGCGCCTTCCAGGGCCGCCAAGAAGTTGCGGGCGTAAACACGCTGGCGTGGAACGAGGGTCAGCCGAACGTCCGCCGGGACGGTCTCGAGATCTTCTACTTCAGCAACCAGCCCGACGGGATCGGCGGCGGCAACGACATCTACTCGGCCGCGCGTGCGAGCACGACAGCCGCCTTCTCGGGGGCTGCGGATCTCGGTGGGAGCGTGAACAGCGCGGCATCCGAGACGCGACCGTCGCTCTCGTGGGACGGAACGACGCTGTACTTCGGCTCCACCCGAAGCGGAGGCGGGGCAGAAGGAGATTCAGACCACTACGTGACAACCCGCGACTGACACCTCTGAGCGGCCGCCCGGCTTCGAGCCGGGCGGCCGCTCAGGATGCTTCTGCGTCGAGCAGACCGAGAAACCGGGCCACCGCGGCGGTGCGCGTGCTGACGCCGAGCTTCGCGTAGACGTTCTCGAGGTGCTTACGCACCGTGCTCGGCGCGAGCCAGAGCAGCCGCGCGATCTCGGCGTTGGTCTTGCCTTGCGCCACCCAGGCGAGCACTTCGCGCTCGCGCGCAGTCAACTGACCCTCATGGTGCCGCTCCTCCAACAGGAGCGCGTCGTCCACTCGCGCGATAGACAACTGATGCGCCCCTCGGCGCCTGATCAGCGGGCTCGCCGTCCCCGACTCGAGCCATTCCTCGACCGCGACCGGTAGTCGATCAACGGTGACGCCCGGGAAGAACTCGCGCAGGAGCCGCCGGGCAGGCGCCGATGTGAACTCCGCCTCGCCCCCGAGGCCGAGTAGGATCAGCCCGCGCCCGCTGTGCTCGTCAACGCGGTCGAGCTCGGCGAGCGCCGAGCTCAGCAGCCGTCGCGTCCTTGCCGCACCCCAGAGCCGCGCCAGATGCGGCTGGAGAAGATCGAGGACGAGCCGGTCGCGCTCGGTGAAGTCCCGGCAACCGCCGCTGCGATTGAAGAGAAACGTCTTCGTATGCCAGAGCGGCGACGGAATCGACACCTCGAGCTGGTACTCGACGTCGAAGGGCGCGAACCCGAAGTCGTAGGCCCAAGTCCGGTGCAGCTCGCGCTGGGTCAGGAAGTCGGAGAGCTTGATAGCGCCGAAGTAACCCTCCTGCTGGCGTAGGCAGAGCGGGTGCTCCACCAAGAAGAACCGCCAGACCAGCTCGTCGTCGGGACGGATAATCGGATTCTCGCCCGCGGGCCAGCGGATTTGCAGGAGGTTCCGCCGGCGCACGCGGTCGAGCTCGTTGTACAGCACTCTGTCGGCGGGGACCAAGCGATCGAACTCGATGAGCAGCTCACTTGTGAAGGGATCGTCGCCGCCAAGGCTTTCCGCGTCGGCAACGAAGTGGAACAGTCGCTCAGCATCTCCGCTTGTGAGTGCATGCACGGCGAGCCTACGAGGCCTCCGCGTCGATGAGGCCAAAGAACCGCGCCACCGCAGCGGTCCGCGTGTTGACCCCCAGCTTCGCGTACACGTTTTCGAGGTGCTTGCGCACCGTGCTTGGTGCAAGCCAGAGCAGCTGGGCAATCTCGGCGTTGGTCTTGCCGCGTGCGACCCACGCAAGCACATCGCGCTCGCGGGCCGTCAATTGAAACTCCTCCACTCGCTCTTCGATGATCAGCGAATCGGCGGTCCGTTCGATCACAAGCCGGCGGTCGCCACGTCGGCGGAGCAGCGATTGCGAGCGACCGTCCTCGAGCCAGTCTGCAAGCGCCGCAGGCAGCCGGTCGGCGGGCGCCGCCGGAAAGAAGTCGCGCAAGAGACGGTGAACCGGAGGTGAGATGAACTCCGCGTCCCCCTCGGGCCCAAAGAAGATTACGCCGCGCGAGCCGTGCTCGTTCGCGCGATCAAGCTCCGCCAGAGCATTCGCGAGCAGGCGACGTGTCCTCGCCTCGTGCCAGAGACGGCTGAAGTGCGGCGTCAGGATCTGGAGAGCCAGGCGGTCGCGCACCGCGAAGTCACGGCCTTCTTTCCGAAGGAACGCGAAGGTCTTGCCATGCCACGGCGGTGACGGAAGCCGGACCTTGAGCTCGTATTCAATCCCCGATGGAGCGAAGAACTCCGCATAGAAGCGGCTCTGATGGAACTCGCGTCGGGTGATCACATCCGACAACCGTAGAGCGCTGAAGCGTTCGTCTTTCCTCCACTGCGTGCAGATGGGGTGCTCGTTCATCAGGTCCCAATCATCTTCGGTGATGTCCTCGTCCTCGTCGTCGTCGTCGTCGGGCCGCAGCACGTACCGGAGCTGGCGCCGGCGGGCATAGTCGTCCTCGTGGTAGATCACCAAGTCCGCTTCGATCACGCGTCCAAGCTCGACGAGCAGCTCAGGGGTGAAAGGCTCGTCGCCGCTAAGGCTTTGGGCCTCGGCGACGAAGCGAAGCAGCCGCTCGGAATCGCCGTTCGTGAGTTCAGGCACGGCTCTCAAAAGATACGACGAATGTCGAATGGACTCCACTCCCCGCCTGCGTGAGCCTTGTCAGGCGTTTGAAAGACCACGAAGAGGAGGAGTGAAGTTGAGCAGAGTCTGGTTCATCAGCCTCGCGTTGCTCATTGCCGCCGCGGTTG
>DASSCT010000046.1:0-7055 GCA_035697545.1 Gaiellaceae bacterium
TGAGGCCATTAGCCGTGATGCCTCGCCCAGCGCGCTGGCGCGGAGCCCGAGCTCCTCGTCGGTGAGCGGCGGGTTCCAGAGCGCGATCGTTCGCTCCGCCTTCGGGGCGGCGTCCTGGTCGATCACGCTCGCCTCGACGCCGAGCAGTCGTCGCGCGAGCTCACCCGGGTTCGCGATCGTCGCGGAGGCGAGGATGAACTGCGGTTCGGCGCCGTAGACCCGCGCGAGCCGTCTCAACCGGCGGAGAACGTTGGCGACGTGCGAGCCGAAGACGCCGCGATAGACGTGCGCCTCGTCGACGACGACGTAGTTCAGGTTGGAGAGGACGTCGCCCCAGCGGTCGTGATGCGGAAGCAGGCCGACGTGGAGCATGTCCGGGTTCGTGAGGATGAGGTTCGCCCACCTCCGGACCTGCCAGCGCCGGTCGACCGGCGTGTCGCCGTCGTAGATGGCCGGCTTGAGGCCGGGGGTCTCGAGCGCGGCCAGCGAGCGCACCTGATCCTGGGCGAGCGCCTTGGTCGGGTAGAGGTAGAGCGCGCGCTGCTTCGGGTCCCGTGCGAGCCCGTCCAGGACGGGCAGGTTGAACGCCAGCGTCTTGCCGGAGGCGGTTCCGGTTGTGACGATCAGGTGCTCGCCCCGCCGCGCCGCCTCCCAGGCCAACACCTGGTGCGCAAAGAGCGCCGTCACGCCGGCCGCGTCGAGCGCCTCGCGCACACGTGGATCGAGGTCGTCCGGGATCGGCTCCACTCGAGCGGAGCGCGCAGCTTCGGTCGCGAGGTGCGCAAGCTCCTCGCCGGTGAGCAAGTCGTCCCACGTAGTCGCGGTTGTGGCCATAGGCAAACGATCGTAGTGGCAGGCTTGTGGGGTGCCGTTGGACGCACCTGGATCGACCGCGATCGTCGTTCTCACTCGCGAAGCTGAGCCCGTCATCGGAGGCTTCTATCGCCGGCATACCGGCGCCGGGCGGGACGGGATGACGCCGCATGTAACCCTGATCGTCCCCTTCATGGCGGCCTCGGAGATCGACGCATCCGTCGAAGGCCGGCTCGCCTCTCTGTTCGGCCGGTTCGAGGCCTTCGACTATGTCCTTCGGCGGTTCGAGTACTTCGAAAGCGGCGTCCTCTACCTCGCCCCTGAACCGCCTGCCCCGTTCATCAACCTTGTACTGGCATTGACAGACGAGTTCCCCGACTACCCGCCTTACGAGGGCGTCCACGACGATGTCATCCCACACGCGACGGTCGTCGAAAGCGATGATCCCGAGCTCCTCGACGAGGTCAGGTCGGAGACCGAGCCCCGGCTGCCAATCGCCTGTCGCGCCGCGGAAGCGACGCTCGTCGAACGCGGCCCCGACCTTCGTTGGCGACCGCGGACGGCATTCCCGTTCGGATCGTTAGAGTGACAGCACCGGGGTGCCGCTGAACGCGGCTGAGATCACACCCGTCGTACCTGATCCGGTTCGTACCGGCGTAGGGAGTTCTATGAGCGTTCCAATTTGTCTCACGATCGCGGGCTCCGATTCCGGCGGCGGTGCGGGGGTTCAGGCCGACCTGAAGGCGTTCGCGGCTGCTGGCTGCCACGGCACGAGCGCGATCGTGGCGCTCACGGCGCAGAACACGACGGGCGTGGCGGCTGTCCACGAGGTGCCGCCGGACTTCGTCCGTGAGCAGATGCAGGCGATCTGGGACGACATCGGCGTCGATGCGGCCAAGACCGGGATGCTGTTCTCGCGGCCGATCATCGAGGCGGTCGCAGACTTTTTCGCCGATCACCCCGTCCCGCTCGTCGTCGACCCGGTGATGGTCGCCTCGAGCGGGGCGAAGCTGCTCCAGGACGACGCGGTGGCCGCTCTCGTGACGCGCCTCTTCCCGCTCGCGACTGTCGTGACGCCGAATCTCAACGAAGCACGGGTCCTCGCGAGCCTTGTCCGGGGGCCTGGCCCCGAGACACGTCGCCTGTTAGCAGAAGCGATCTTTCAGCTCGGCGCGCAGGCGGTGGTCGTGACCGGAGGCCACGGCGACGAGTCCATCGACTACCTCTTCGACGGACACGAGCACGTCGAGATCTCGGTCGAGCGTCACGACGTTCCGGCGACGCATGGAGCCGGGTGCACGCATTCCGCCACGCTCGCTGCGCTGCTCGCGCGCGGGCATTCCCTCGTGGAGGCGAGCCGCGGCGCGGCCGCCGCGGCCGCCTCCGCCGTTCGCAACGGGCTGGTGGAGATCGGGGCAGGCGAGGGCCCCGTCGATGTCCTCAACGTCAAGGAACGCGATGCCGCTCTCACCCGGTCAGACGCTGCGCGAGCTGCGCGCGCGTAGACCGCTCATCCACCAGATCACCAATTACGTCGTCATGAACGAGACCGCCAACGCGACGCTCGCGCTCGGCGCGCTGCCTGTCATGGCCCACGCGCCGCAGGAGGTGGAGGAGATGGCCGCCATGGCCGGAGCGCTCGTGCTCAACATCGGGACGCTGTCCGAGCACTGGGTGGAGGCGATGCTCCTCGCCGGAAAGGCGACGAGCGGCCCGATCGTGCTCGATCCCGTCGGCGCCGGCGCCACGCGCTATCGAACCGAGACCGCCAAGCGGCTCCTGGACGAGCTCGACATCGCCGTCGTACGCGGAAACGCCGCCGAGATCGCGACGCTCGCCGGCCGAGACGCCGAGATCAGAGGGGTCGAGTCGATCGGGGTAAACGACTCGGCGCAGGAGCTCGCCGAGGAAGCGGGACGCGCGCTCGGCTCCGTCGCGGCCGTCACGGGGCCGACCGACTACGTCTCCGACGGAGAACGGGTGATCGCCGTCGCCAACGGCCATGAGCTCATGGGAACGGTGAGCGGAACCGGCTGCATGGCGACCGCGGTCACCGCCTCGTTCCTGGCGGCGAAGCCGGACGAGCCGCTGGAAGCCGCCGCCGAGGCGCTCGTCGCCTTCGGGGTGGCAGGTGAGGACGCAGCGCGTGACGCCAAGGGCCCCGGGACCTTCCATGCCGGGCTCTACGACGCGCTCTACAACCTCGATCCGGACACGCTGGACGAGCGGGCCCGCGCCGACGAATGAGGCTCCACGCGCTCGTCAGTGATCTCGAGACGGCGCGCCGAGCCGCCGAGGGCGGCGCGACCGTGATCCAGCTGCGGCTCAAGGGAGCGGCCACCGACGAGGTCGTCGCCCGCGGCGCGGGGTTTCGGGAGCTCGGTCCGACGTTCGTCGTCAACGACGACGTGCGGGCTGCGATCGGCCTGGGCGCCGACGGCGTCCATCTCGGTCGCGACGACTCCGGCTCAAAGGACGCCCTCGCCGCCGGCCTGATGCTCGGCCGCTCCGCATCCAGCGTCGAAGAGGCCCGGGTCGCCGAGGCAGAAGGAGCGTCGTACATCGGCGCTGGGCCGGTATGGGCGACTCCGAGCAAGACGGACGCCGACGCACCGATCGGCCTCGAAGGCCTCCGGGCGATCTGCGAGGCCGTGTCCATCCCCGTGGTCGCGATCGGCGGCGTCGACGTTTCCAACGCGCGAGCGTGCATCGAGGCGGGCGCGGCTGGAATCGCCGTCGTCCGTGCGGCCGACAACACCGCAGAGCTCAGTGCGGCTCTCTGACGTCGGCGAGCTCGGCCTGCTCGCGGAGCTTCAGCGCCGAGGCCTCGCGCAGCGGATCACGAACGACGCGGCGGAGCTCGCCGGCGGGCGAATCCTGACCCAGGACACGCTCGTCCAGGATGTCCACTTCCGGCTCGAATGGATCTCCTGGCGCGACCTCGGTTTCCGGGCTGCTGCGGTCAGCCTGAGCGACCTCGCCGCGGCGGGCGCCGAGCCAGATGGGCTGATCGTCAGCCTCGGAGCTCCCGGCGACACCGAGCTGGACGACGTGCTGGAGCTCTACGAAGGGATGCGGGAGACGGGTGTACCGGTCCTGGGCGGGGATACGACCGCCGCCGAGCGCGTCTACCTCAGCGTGACGGCCGCCGGTCGGTCGGAGCGCGTTCCGGGACGCGGCGGGGCCGAGCCGGGCGATCTCCTCATCGTCACCGGGCCGCTCGGCGCTGCGGGAGCCGCCTTCCGTGAGCAGCGCTTCGTCCGTCCACCCATCCGACTGAACGAGGGTCGAGACCTGGCTCAAACGGCTCACGCCATGCTCGACATCTCAGACGGTCTCGAGCGCGACCTCACGCACATCGCGACCCGCTCTGGCGTGCACTGCGTCGTCGAGCTCGAGCGCGTCCCGCTCGCCGAGGGCGCCACGATCGAGGATCTCGGCTTCGGCGAGGACTACGAGCTGCTGGCGGCCCTTGCGACGGAGGAGGCCTTCCCCGTCATCGGGCGCTGTGAGGTCGGCCACGGCATCGAGCTACTCCACCACGGCGTCCCGGTCGAGCTTGGCGGCTGGGACCACTACAGGTAGCGCGACCAGGCCTGCTCGTAGTGCTCCCGCGAGCGCACGCCGAAAACGGTCTCCTGCGGCTCCCCCGCGTCGAAGAGGATCACGGTCGGGATCGAGAGGACCCCGTAGCGCGACGCCGCAACCGGGTTCTGGTCGACGTTCATCTTCGCGAAGACGATGTGATCGCCGGCATCGTTTTCGAGGCTCTCGAGCACCGGCGTGATCGCGTGACACGGGCCGCACCAAGGGGCCCAGAAGTCGACGACCACGGGCCCTTCGGCCTGCAGCACCCGCTCCTCGAACGTCTCGTCGGTGACCTCAACCACGGGCTCGAAGACTAGCCAGGCGCAGCGCCGGAACCTTCCACACGGCCTCGAGGACGATCGCCTTGCTCATCTTCGAGCCGCCGACCTGCCTGTCGACGAAGACGATCGGCACCTCCACGACGCGGAACCCGCGTCGCAGCGCCCGATAGGTGGTCTCGATCTGAAAGGCGTAGCCCTTCGAGTGGATCGCGTCGAGGTCGATCGTCTCGAGGACGACTCGGCGGTAGCACTTGAAGCCTCCGGTCAGGTCGCGGACGCCGACGCCGAGGAGGACCTGCGCGTAGAGCGAGCCTCCACGGGAGATGAGGCGGCGCACGAGGCCCCAGTTCTTCGTGCCGCCGCCGTCCACGTACCGTGAGCCGATCACGAGGTCGGCGTCCTCAGCCTCGGCGGCCAGGCGACGGACATCGGCCGGATCGTGCGAGAAGTCACAGTCCATCTCGAAGATCAAGTCGGCGCCGAGCTCCAGCGCACGGCGAAACCCGTCCAGATACGCCGGGCCGAGACCCTCCTTGCGGGGACGATGGAGGACGTGGACACCTCGCCGTTCCGTCGCCAGCCGGTCGGCGATCTCCCCTGTCCCGTCCGGCGAGCTGTCGTCGATGACGAGCACGAGATCCCCGTCGCCGAGCACGTTCTGGAGCGCGTCGACCATGAGCTCGAGGTTGTCGCGCTCGTTGTAGGTCGGGAGGCAGACACAAAGCACGCGCCTATGATCGTCGGCGTGGCCGTGACGCTGCCGCGGAACGCGCAGGTGGCCGAGCAGTTCGATCTGCTCGCCGATCTGCTCGAGCTCGACGGAGAGCAGCAGTTCCGCGTGCTCGCGTACCGCCGGGCGGCCGACCAGATCCGTTCCGCCGGCGGTCCGATCGCGCAGCTCGCGCTCGACGGCAAGGCCAAGGATCTCCCCGGAATCGGTGAGGTGATCCAGGGCAAGATCGTCCAGATCGTCGACACGGGCGAGATCGAGGCGCTGACGAAGCGGAAGGAGCGGATTCCGGCCGGCGTCGCCGAGTTTCTCCGGCTCCCAGCGCTGGGGCCGAAGACCGCAAGGAAAATCTGGCAGGAGCTCGGCATCACCACCGTCGAGGATCTCCGCAAGGCGGCGGAGGCCCAGCGGCTCCGCGCGCTCCCCGGCCTCGGCGCGAAGACGGAGGAGCGGATCCTGAAGGCGCTCGCCGAGGAGCCCCAGGAGAAGCGAACGCTGCTCGCGGTGGCGCTGCCCGCCGTCCAGGCTGTTGTCGATGTACTCAGGAAGCACGAGGCGGCGAACGAGGTCTCCGAGGCAGGCTCCGTACGCCGCCGGACCGAGACGGTGCGCGACCTCGACATCATCGCCACCGCCAAGGACCCCGCCGCCCTCACGGACTACTTCACGAAGCTCACGTGGGTCGCCGAGGTCGAGGCGAAGGGGAAGACGAAGGCAACGGTCGTCTCACACGACGGCCTGCGCTTCGACCTCCGCGTCGTCCCGCCCGATTCCTACGGCAACCTGCTGCAGCACTTCACCGGCTCGAAGCGACACAACGTCGCGCTGCGGGAGGACGCGGTCCGCCGCAGCTTCTCGGTCTCCGAGTACGGCGTCAAGGACACCGAGTCAGGGGAGGTGTTCACCGCGGCGAACGAGCAGGCGCTCTACGAGCGGCTCGGGTACGAGTGGATCCCGCCGGAGCTGCGCGAGGGACGCGGCGAGCTCGAGGCGGCGCGGGCCGGCGAGCTCCCGGCGCTCGTCGAGGTCTCGGATCTCCGCGGCGACCTGCACATGCACTCGACGTGGTCGAACGACGGCCACAACACGATCGAGGAGATGGCGCTCGCCGCGCGGGACCGTGGTTACGAGTTCATCGCGCTGACCGACCACGCCCACTACCTGCGCGACGGCCGGTTCCACGCGCAGACGAAGGAGATCGAGCAGGTGAGGGAGCGGCTCGCGCCCTTCCGGATCCTGCGGGGGATCGAGGTCAGCATCCGCACCGACGGCACCTTGGATTTCGCGGATGAGGACCTGGCCGAGTGCGACTGGGTGATCGCTTCGCTTCACTCCGCCTTCGACCGCGATCCGACGGAGCGGCTCCTCTCCGCGTTGGAGCACCCCTATGTCGACTGCATCGGGCACCCGACTGCGCGCAAGCTCAACCGGCGGGAGGGCGCGGACGTGGCGATCGACAAGGTGATCGAGAAGGCGCTCGAGACCGGGACGTTCCTCGAGATCAACTCCCAGCCGGACCGGCTCGACCTGCGCGACTGGCATGCACGGCTTGCCGGCGAGGCCGGTCTCGACCTCGTCATCTCGACCGACGCGCACCAGGTTCCAGCCCTGGCCTACACGGAGCTCGGCGTGGCGCAGGCGCG
>DASSCT010000047.1:0-2909 GCA_035697545.1 Gaiellaceae bacterium
CATCTGGCGCATGGTGTCGAGCGCGACACCGACCGCGATCAGCACCGAGGTGCCGCCGAGAGCGCCGGCCAGCGCCTGGGACACGTTCGTGTACGCGATGACGAGACTCGGCAGCGTCGCGATGAGCGCCAGGTAGATCGCGCCGGGAAGCGTGAGCCGCGTGAGCACGCGGTCGAGGTACTGCGCGGTCGGCGGGCCGGGCCGGATGCCGGGGATGTACCCACCGTGCTTGCGCAAGTTGTCGGCCTGGTCGACCGGGTTGAACTGCACGGCGGTGTAGAAGAACGTGAAGATCACGATCATCGTCCCCTGCAGCAGCAGGTACGGCCAGTCCGTGTACGAGAAGTACTTGTTGATGAAGGTCTGCGTCTGCGGGAAGTACTGCGCGATCGTCGGCGGGAAGGCCATCACGGCGGCGGCGAAGATGACCGGAATGACGCCGGCCATGTTCACGCGCAGCGGCATGTACGTCGAACCGCCGGTCGTCATGCGCCGGCCAACCATGCGCTTCGCGTACTGGATCGGGATGCGACGCTGCCCCTCCTGGATGAAGACGACTGCGACAACGACGCCGACTGCCATCAGCGGGAAGAAGAGCCGCTCGAACACGCCGCCATCGACCCAGGCGCGGATACCGAGCGGGAGCCCGGTGAGGATCGAGGCGAAGATCAGCAGCGAGATCCCGTTTCCGATTCCGCGCTTCGTGATCAGCTCGCCCATCCACATGAGCAGCGTCGTGCCCGCCGTCAGCGTCAGGACGATCAGCGCGCCGCGGCCGAAGTTCGCCTCGAGGGCGCCCTGCCGCTGGAAGAGGAACGCAAAACCAGTGGCCTGGGCGGCCGCAAGGACGACGGTCAGGTACCGCGTGTACTGGTTGATCTTGGCGTAGCCGGCCTCGCCCTCCTTCTGGAGCTGCTCGAGCCGCGGGATGACCACAGTCAGGAGCTGGAGGATGATCGAGGCGGTGACGTACGGCATGATCCCGAGCGCGAAGACCGCGAACTGGGAAAGCGCGCCTCCGGAGAACAGGTTCAGGAGCGCAAGGACCGTTCCGCCGGCCGATGAGTTGAAGTAGTTCTTGACCGTGTCCGAATCGACGCCCGGAGCCGGGATCCACGACCCGAGGCGATAGAGGAACAGGATGAGCGCGGTGAAGAGCACCCGGTGGCGGAGCTCCGGAACCCGCCACGCATTCGTCAGCCAGGAAAACATCTACTCGGCGTCCTCGGAAGCCTCGGTTTCCGGTTCAGCCTCTTGTGCCGGGGCCGCCCGCCGCTGCTTGCGAGCCTTCTTCACCTTCGGCTCCTTGAGCGCCGTCACCGAGCCGCCCGCGCCCTCGATCTTCTCGCGCGCGCTCACGGAGAAAGCGTGAGCAGTCACGCTCAGCTTCTTCGAGAGCTCGCCGGAGCCGAGGATCTTGACCTCGGTGCGGGCGTTCCGGATCAAACCGGCTTCAGCCAGGAGCTCCGGCGTCACCTGTGCGCCGGTGTCGAAGCGGTCGAGATCGCGGACGTTCACGGCAGCCATGAACGTGCGGTGCGGGCCGATCGGCATCGCGTCCTTCGAGTAGGGCCCGCGCTGCTTGCCGAGCCGCATGTAGATCGGCGTCTGGCCGCCCTCGAACCCGGCTCGCATCTTGTGCGACCCGGAGCGCGCCTTCTGGCCCTTGACTCCGCGGCCTGAGTAGCGGCCTTTGCCCGAGCCGGGACCGCGGCCAACTCGCTTCCGATCCTTCCGGGCGGATGCAGGCTTCAGGTTCGAAAGGTTGAGCTGCTCAGCCATGACCCTGATCTACTGCTCGCCCTCGACGCGGACGAGGTGGCGAACTTTCCTCAGCATACCGGCGACCTCCGGGCTCTCGGGCCGCTCGACGGAGCGGCCGATCTTCCCGAGACCGAGCGCACGCAGCGTGCCGCGATGGCGCTCGGTCTGGCCGATCTGGCTTCGAATCTGGGTGATCTTCAGCGTCTTAGCCATCCGTCGGCTCCTCGGCTTCCGCCGCCACGGCGACGGGCTCCGGCTCCTCCGCAGGCGCCTCCTCCTCGGCCGGCTGCAGCTTCGGGATCGGGAGGACCTCGCTGATCGTCTTGCCCCGCGCCCGAGCGACCTCTTCAGGACGGCGAAGGCTCTGGAGACCCTGCACGGTCGCCTTGAGCATGTTGATCGGGTTGGTGGTGCCGAGGCTCTTCGCGAGGATGTCGCGGACGCCGCCGAGCTCGAGCACCGCGCGGACGCCGCCGCCCGCGATGACGCCCGTTCCCTCGCTGGCCGGCCGGAGCAGAACACGCGCTGCGCCGAATTTTCCGAGGATCTCGTGCGTGATCGTCGTGCCGTGCTTCGGAACGGTGAAGAGGTTTTTCTTCGCATCCTCGACAGCCTTCGAGATCGCCAGCGGCACCTCGCGCGCCTTGCCGTAGCCGACGCCGACGCGGTCGACCTCGTCGCCGACGACGACGAGCGCCGTGAACGAGAAGCGCCGGCCGCCCTTGACGACCTTGGCGACCCTGTTGATCTCGACCACGCGCTCCTTGAGCTCGCGGGTCTCGGTGAACTCGCTCAAAACTGGAGACCTCCTTCGCGGGCGGCGTCAGCCAGCGCCTTCACGCGTCCGTGGTACAGGTAACCGCCGCGATCGAACACGGCGGTCTTGACGCCGGCCTCCTTCGCCTTCTGCGCCAGCAGCTTCCCGACCTCGGCGGCTTGGTCGGTCTTCGAGCCTTTGGCATTGCGCACATCGAGCCAGCCGGCCGCCGCCAGCGTCTTCGCCGCCGTGTCGTCGACCAGCTGCGCGGCGATGCCGCGGTTCGATCGGAAGACGACCAGGCGGGGGCGCTCAGCCGTGCCGGAGACAAGCTTGCGCACACGCTTGTGGCGCCGGGCGCGCAGCTGACGCGTCGTGAGCTGGCTCA
>DASSCT010000048.1:0-2652 GCA_035697545.1 Gaiellaceae bacterium
CGAGGATCTCCGGAGGGTCACGCCGATCGACGCCGTCGTCCGCGGCCGCGAGCTGACCCTGGAGCTCTGCGAGGAGCTCGAGCGCCTGGCGCCCTTCGGCCTCGGAAACCCGAACGTCACGCTCCTGGCGGTCGGCGCCGAGCTCTCCGACCTCGCTGCCATCGGCGAAGGGAAGCACCTGCGGCTCGCGGTCACGGCGGCCGGCGCGCGCTCCGGCGCGATCGCCTTCGGACGGGGCTCGGCGCTCGACCGCTACCGCCAGCCGGGCGCCTACGACGTCGCGTTCCGCCTGACGGCCAACCACTGGAACGGGACCGTGACGCCGCAGCTCGTCGTCAAGGAGATCTTCGAGACGCCGCCGCGCTTCGAGGAGCTCCGGCGCCTGCTCCTGGCCGAATGGCAGGCCGACCCGGAGCGCCGAAGCCCGTGGGCGCGTGAGGTCTTCGCCGAGCTCGGCCTGGACGAGGATGCCGACGGCTGGCGCCCGCTCGTCGAGTCGCCGGCCTTCCTCGCCGCGCTCCACGAGGAGCCGGCGGCCGCGGCGGCGTAATCCCGGTGCCTCGAACGGGGGCGGGAGCCCGCGACCCCGGAAGCTAAGATGGGCTCATGGCGGGTCAGGTGCTCACCGCGTCCGCCGAGCGGCACAGCGAGCAGTTCGACCAGCTCCTGGCCGAGGTGGCGTCCTACAACCCCGATGTCGATCGGGATCTCTTGGAGCGGGCGTATCGATTCGCCTCGGAGGCCCACGAGCACCAGCAGCGGCGAAGCGGCGAGGACTTCATCCTTCACCCGCTCGGCGTCGCGCTGATCCTCGCCGAGCTCCGAAGCGACGACGCGACGATCACCGCCGGCCTCCTCCACGACGTCGTCGAGGACACCGACGCGACGATCGAGCAGGTGCGGGGTGAGTTCGGGGACGAGGTGGCGCGCCTCGTCGAGGGCGTCACGAAGCTGACCCGGATCCACTTCCAGAGCCGCGAGCAGGCCCAGGCCGAGAACTACCGGAAGATGATCGTGGCGATGGCCGAGGACCACCGCGTGATCCTCATCAAGCTCGCCGACCGGCTCCACAACATGCGGACGATCGAGTACCTCGGCAAGCAGAAGCAGCTCCAGAAGGCGCGGGAGACCCTCGAGGTCTACGCGCCGCTCGCGCATCGCCTCGGCATCCACACGATCAAATGGGAGCTCGAGGACCTCGCCTTCCAGACCCTCTACCCGACCAAGTTCGCCGAGATTCAGGCGATGGTCAACGAGCGCCGCGCCGAGCGCGAGAAGTACGTCGACGGCGCCGGCAAGGTCCTGAAGCGCGAGCTGGACAAGGTCGACATCCCCGCCGAGATCTCCTCGCGCGCGAAGCACTTCTACTCCATCTACGAGAAGATGGCGAAGCGCGGGAAGGAGTTCAACGAGATCTACGACCTGACCGCGATGCGCGTGCTCGTCGAGCGAGAGGGGAAGGAGGGCGAGCGCGACTGCTACGGCGTGCTCGGCGTCATCCACTCGCTCTGGAAGCCGATGCCCGGCCGCTTCAAGGACTACGTGGCTATGCCCAAGTTCAACATGTACCGCTCCCTACACACGACCGTCGTCGGGCCGGAGGGCAAGCCGCTGGAGATCCAGGTGCGGACGAACGACATGCACGAGACGGCCGAGAACGGGATCGCGGCCCACTGGCTCTACAAGGGGAAGAAGGGAAAGAAGGCCGCCGAGGCCGAGCTCGTCTGGATGAAGCAGCTCGCCGACTGGCAGCGCGAGGAAACGGACTCGCGCGAGCTCATGCGCGCCTTCCCGGAGCTGGCCCTCGACGAGGTCTACGTCTTCACGCCCAAGGGCGAGGTGAAGAGCCTCCCGGGCGGGTCGACGCCGATCGACTTCGCTTACTCCGTGCACACCGACGTCGGCCACCGCACTGTCGGCGCGAAGGTCAACGGGCGGATCGTGCCGCTCCACTATCGCCTGCGGAGCGGCGACTTCGTCGAGATCCTGACGTCGAAGCAGCAGGGCCGGGGGCCGTCCCGCGACTGGCTCTCGCTGGCGGTCTCCTCGCGCGCCCGCAACAAGATCAGGCAGTGGTTCAGCCGCGAGACGCGCGAGGTGGCCGAGCAGCGTGGCCGCGACGCGCTCGAGAATGCGCTCAAGCAGCACAACCTCCCGTACAAGAAGCTGTCCGGCTCGCCGCTCCTCGCCGAGATCATCCGCGAGATGGGGTTCAAGAAGGCCGAGGACTTCTACCTCGCCCTCGGCTCCGGAAAGCTCCAGGTCTCGCAGGTCGCCAACAAGGTCCTGCACCGCCTCAAGACCGACGAGGTCGTCGAGGAGGAAGCCCTTCCGCGGAGGCCGAAGGCGCGGGAGACGGTCGCCTCCCAGAACTTCGGCATCAACGTCCCGGGCGTAGAATCCGGCGTCCTCGTCCGCATGGCGAAGTGCTGCACGCCCGTGCCGGGAGACGAGATCGCCGGCTACATCTCGCTCGGCAAGGGCATCACCATCCACCGGCTCGACTGCCCGAACGTGAAGGCGCTGATGCGGAACCCCGACCGGTTCACGCCGGTCGAGTGGGACGGCGGCGCCTCGCAGAGCTTTCGCGTCCAGATCGCGGTCGTCTCCTGGGACCGCCCGCGCCTGCTCGAGGACGTCGCCCGCACCTTC
>DASSCT010000049.1:0-11989 GCA_035697545.1 Gaiellaceae bacterium
GATCTGCCGGCGTCAGGCTGAGGCAGCGGGCGTCGCCGAGCTGCTCGACCTACGACTCGGCGATCTGGCCGTGCCCCCAGTCTCTGAACGGGTCCACCTCGTGACATGTCCCTTCCGCGCCTACCTGCATCTCCAGGACGAAAAGGCTCGCGTCGGAGCGTTCCGCGCCGCTCGGGATCTTCTCCTCCCCGGCGGCCGGCTGATCTTCGACGTCTTCGCACCGAGACGAGACGACATCGAGGAGACCCACGGCCGCTGGATAGAACGTGAGCCGGAGATCTTCGAACGGGCCGACTGGGACGAGGAGGCGCAGACGCTGACGCTGTCGGTACGCGGTCCGGGCGGCTCAGGGACGATGCGGCTCGCGTGGATCTCGGAGCCGGAGTGGCGCCGGACCTTGGAGAAAGCCGGCTTCGAGGTCGAGCGGAGCTACGGCTGGTTCGACTACCGCCCGTACCGAGGTGGCGAGGACATGGTTTTCCTCGCCAGGCGGCCCGACTAGTGCCCCATCCAGCAATACATGCCGGCTTCTGGCCCGCGATCACGCGGCGCCAGAGCCCACCCTCCTCCTCACCAAGGTCATCGGACCTTGGCTCGTCGGAGTGCGAACTCTGGCTTGGTGCTCGCGACCCAGAAGGGCGGCGGCATTACTGGAAGGGGCACTAGAGCAGCTCGACCTCGTCGCCGGCGGCGACTTCGCCGCTCGCGACGACGCGGGCCAGCATTCCACGCCTGCCGTCGAGCTCGGCCTGGAGGCCCGGGCGGAGCTCGTCCATCCGCGAGCACGGGTCGCAGACCATCGTGATCTCGAAGAGCGCGTCGCCGATCCGCACCTGCTGACCGACGGGCCAGTCGTGAACATCCGCGCCCTCGATCGTGAAGTTCTCGCGGATCCGGCCGTAGTCGACACCGAGTGCGTCGAGGTGCTCCGCAGAGGCAAAGAGCACCTGGCGTTTCGTGCCCGCACGCGCGTGGGCGCAGCCCTCGAGACCATGCCCTTCGAGCGCGCGAACGCGCTCGCGCGCATCCATGCGGCCGCTCCCCTTCGCCGGCGACGTCCAGAGGCCAGCCACTCGCGCCATCGCTCGACTCTACCCGTGCGGTCGGCGGTGCCGTCGGCGCCACTCGTAGAGCGCGATCGCGGCGGTCACGGCGACATTGAGCGACTCGGCCGCGTGTGCGAGCGGGATCGTTGCCTGAGCGTCGCACTCCGCGACGACATCGCCCGGTAGTCCCTCGCGCTCGGAGCCGAGGACGAACGTAAATCGTTCCGGAAGCTCGGTCTCCGGGAGCGGCGTCCCGCCTCGCGTGACGAGGGCGATTCGAGCGTGCGGCGCATCGTCGAAACGGCCCAGCGGGACTCGAAAGACGGAGCCAGCCGAGGCTCGCAGCGCCTTCTGACCCGTCGGGTCGGCACAGCCTGCCGAGAGCGCGACGAACGCCGGTCCGAGTCCGTCCGCCGTCCGTAGTATGGTTCCTACGTTGCCTGGGTCGACAACATACCACAACGCCACTCCGGCCGAAGGCGGGTCGGCCGGATCGAGCTGCGGAAGATCGGCTCGGCGGAAGATCGCGAGGATGCGAGGTGGATGAGCAAGCGCTGAGATTTCGGCGAGCAGGCGGGGCTCGACCGGTTCCGCCTCGTCCAATCCCTCGAGGAGCGGCGGCCGCTCGGCGTCGACGAGCACGTCGACGGGCCAAATGCCGGCCGCGAGCGCCGCCTGGACCAGGTCTTCGCCCTCACAAACGAATAGGCCCAAGCGTTCGCGCTGCCGACGGGAGGCCAAGCGGCGCACGAGCTTCAAGCGCGGGTTCGAGGCGGAGGTGATCACGCCAGCCATTCCAGCCACTGCCCATGGAAGCCTGCGTGTGCGAGCAGCCGCTTCTCTCCGCCCGGCCAGACCCGGAGCCAGAGGCCCCAGTACCTGTGCTCCTCGGCAGCCGGTCGGCTGACCGAGACCAGGGCGAGCGGGAACCTGCGGCCGGCGTCGTCGAGCGAGCCGAGAACGCGCTTCCAGTCCTCCCGGCTCAGGTAGCCGCGGACGGCAGTCTGGAAGACGACCGTGAGCGCTCCGGGGAGGCGTTCGTCGAGGAGCTCGGGGAGACGCTCGACGACGTCTCCACGCTCGAGCATCGGCGGATCACCGCGCAGCGTCTCGATGGCGCGGTCGAGCCGTTCAAGCCGATGCCGCTGGTCGGCCCAGACGAAGGACTTGAGCAGCAGCATGTCCTCCCGGCGGGTGACGTCGAGCGGCGCGAGGTCGATCCCGCGGCGTGACCGCACGCGCGGCCGGAACTCGAGCAGCCGTGCAGGCACCGGGCGCCGCTCTTCGCCTCGGAGCTCGAGCTGGGCGTCAGCCGGGCCCCATGGGCCCTGCTGGTACCGGTAGCGGTAGCGATCCCAGACCAGGTTGAGGCCGGCGCTCGGACCGAGCTCGATCAGATCGAGCGTCTCGACGCCCGTCCGCCGTGCGACGTGCAGGAAGCAGGGCAGGAGCATCCAGCTCCGTTGCACCTCGTTCGTCTGCACGCTCTGGCGTTGGATGAAGTTGCGGAGCCATTCGCGCCGCTCCTCGACCACGGGAGCTGGATCGCTCCATGGGTCGATGCCCTGCCTCAGCGCGAGGTAGTGGAGGCCCGCGAGGAGCTGGAGCGGCCGGTCCCAGCGGACGTCGCCGATGATCTCCCCCACGACGGGCTCAGCGGCGAGCCGGCGGCAGACGTCTGCGTAGAGCGGCGAGCCGGTGCGCTCGCACTGCTCGGCCTGGTGGAGGAAGATCCGCTCGCGCTCGGAGGTCAGCTCTCGAGCGCGGCTTTTGCCTGCTCGGCGATCTTGCCGAACGCCGCCGGGTCGCTCACAGCCAGCTCGGCGAGCACCTTGCGGTCGAGCTCGATGCCCGCCTTGCGGCAGCCCGCCGCGAACTGGTTGTAGGAGAGCCCGTTGGCGCGCGCCGCAGCGTTGATGCGGATGATCCAGAGACGTCGGAAGTTGCGCTTCCGGGCCTTTCGGTCCCGGTAGGCATAGACCAGCGAATGCTCGACCTGCTCCTTGGCCGCGCGGTACGTCGAGTGCTTCCGCCCGACGTAGCCCTTCGCCTGCTCCAGAACCTTGGCGCGCTTCTTGCGCGCGTGCACCGACCGCTTGATGCGAGGCACTAGGGCCGACCCCTTCCGAGCAGCCGCCGCACCTCGCGCACGTCGCTCTTCGAGACGTCAGCCTGCTGGCGGAAACTACGCTTGCGCTTCGCGGACTTCTTCTCGAGCTTGTGGCTCTTCATCGCGTGCCGGCGCAGGAGCTTGCCGGCTCCGGTGATCTTGAACCGCTTCTTCGCTGCCTTGGATGTCTTCTGCTTTGGCATCTCTCGTAACTCCTGCGTTCTTCGTTGGGCCGAGCACCATGACCATGTTGCGCCCGTCCAGGAGCGGCGGGGACTCGACCACACCGATCTCCTTGACGTCCTCGGCCAGACGCATCAGTAGGTCGCGGCCCCGCTCCGGATGGGCGGTCTCACGCCCACGGAACATGATCGTGACCTTGACCTTCGCGCGCTGGTTGAGGAAGCGCATGACGTGGCCCTTCTTGGTCTCGTAGTCCTGCGTCGCGATCTTCGGCCTGAGCTTGATCTCCTTGACTTGAACCTGGGACTGGTGCTTGCGCGCGAGCTTGGCCTTCTGCTCTTCCTGGTAGCGGTACTTCCCGTAGTCCATGACCCGGGCGACCGGCGGCCGGGCCTGCGGCGCCACTTCCACCAGATCGAGGTTCTTTCCGTATGCGTAGTCGAGCGCGTCGGGCGTGGACTTGATCCCCACCTGCGCGCCGTCTTCGTCGATCAGCCGCACCTCCGGCACACGAATTCGCTCGTTCACCCTCGTCTGGGGCTCAGGTGCGGGCTCCGGACGGACGAACCGCCGCGGCCTCAAAGACTCGTCACCAAGCTCTTCTTGTCCTCCTTGTGAAACGACAAAACCGCTGCAAGCAGCGGTTTTTTCCGGGTCCTCCGCTCGCTTGAACCCACGCGCGACCTACGGCCGCGGAGGTGAGGAACGGTTGCCGCCCCTGCTTGCAGGCGTCACACGTTAGCAGTCAGTTCCCGAAGGAGTTCGTCGAGGCTCTTGGTCGACTGCTCGCCCCCGCGCTCGCGGACGGCCAGGGAGTCCTCGCTCTCCCGGTCTCCGTATACGACGGTGTAGGGGATCTTCTCGACCTCCGCGTCGCGAATCCGCTTGCCGACGGTCTCGTCGCGGTCGTCGACCTCCACCCGGAAGCCCGAGAGCTTCTCCGCGAGCTCGCGCGCCGGCTCTCGGTGGCTCTCCCCCACCGGCAGGATCCGGATCTGCACCGGTGCGAGCCACAGCGGGAAGGCCCCGCCGTGGTGCTCGACGAGGATCCCGATGAAGCGCTCGAGCGACCCGAGCAGCGCGCGGTGGATGACGACGGGGTGGTGCTCATGGTTATCCGCGCCCATGTAGGTCAGGCCGAAGCGCATCGGCATCTGGTAGTCGAGCTGGATCGTTCCCATCTGCCAGCTCCGCCCGAGGGCGTCGGTCATGTGGAGATCGATCTTCGGGCCGTAGAAGGTCCCCTCCCCGGGGCTGACGACGTACTCCATCCCATGTCGCCGAAGCGCTTCCTCGAGCGCGGCCTCGGCGTGATCCCACTGCTCGTCGGTGCCGAGCCGGTGCTCAGGGCGCGTCGAGAGCTCCGCTCGCGGGGCCAGGCCGAAGAGCCCGTAGAGGTCGCGCGCGAACTCGATCATCGCGTCGATCTCCTCCTGGATCTGCTCCTCGGTGACGAAGACGTGCGCGTCGTCCTGCGTGATGTGCTTCACGCGGAGCAGGCCGTGGAGCGTCCCGCCGCGCTCGTCCCGGTGCAGCGTGGACGACTCGGCATAGCGCAGCGGGAGGTCACGGTACGAGCGGAGCTGGCTCCCGAAGAGGAGCATGTGCCCCGGGCAGTTCATCGGCTTGAGCGCGAGCGGCTTCTCGTGCTCGTGCGCCTCGACGAAGAACATGTTGTCGCGGTAGTTCTCGTAATGCCCCGAGGTGATGTAGGTGTCGATGTCGTACAGGAGTGGGGTCTTCACCTCCAGGTACCCGCGCCTGGCGTTCTCGCGTCGGCGGAGATCCTCGAGCGCGTTCCAGATCACCATCCCCTTCGGGTGCCAGAACGGCGAGCCGGGGGACGCGTCCTGCAGATGGAAGAGGTCGAGCTGCCGGCCGAGGCGGCGGTGGTCGCGGCGCCTAGCCTCCTCTAGGCGTTCGAGATGCTCCCGCAGGTCGTCCTCGGTGTAGAACGCCGTTCCGTAGATCCGCGTGAGCTGCTTGTTCTTCTCGTCTCCGCGCCAGTACGCGCCGGCGAGGCCGGTGAGCTTGACGGCCTTGATCGGCGACGAGTCCTGCAGATGCGGGCCGCGGCAGAGATCCGTGAAGTCGCCCTGGGTGTAGAAGGAGATCGGCTCCTCGGCGGTGTCGACGAGCTCGACCTTGTACTCCTCCCCTTCCGCCTCGAAGCGCTTGCGCGCCTCCTCGCGGCCGACCTCCTCGCGCTCCCACGACCGGCCTTCCGTGAGCTCCCGGCGCATTTCTTCCTCGATGCGCTCCAGCGCCTCTTCGCCGATCGGCTCGGGGAACTCGAAGTCGTAGTAGAAGCCGTTCTCGATCGGAGGGCCGATGGCGATCTTCACGCCCGGATAGAGGCGTCTGACGGCCTCCGCGAGCAGGTGCGCCGTCGAATGGCGGAGCACGGCGAGAGCGTCGGGATCGTCAGTGTCGCGGATGGTCAGGATCTGGATCGGCTGGCCGTCCTGGAGCGGCATTCGCAGGTCCTGGACCCGGCCGTTCGTGCGCACGAGAACCGCCTGCTCGGCCAGCTTCGGGCCGATTGCGGCAGCCGCGTCGAGCCCGGTCGCGCCGTCCGGAAGTTCGAGTTCGGACGAATCGGGAAGGATCACCCGCATGGAGGAGAAGGTACCCGAGCAACCCCGCGAGGACGATCGAAACGAGGAGCTCGAGGGCTCGCCGATTCCCGATCCCGAGGCCGAGGACACGACGGCCGAGGACGATCCGCAAGCGGACTAACGGGAACTAACGGAGAGTCGTAGTGTCAACGCAGGGAACCCCTCGGGCGAGGGGCTCCTGCGTTTCGCTACGAGTGAATCGGTGCTCGGTTACGGCCAGACGGGGCCTTGCGCGAGCACCATGGCGAGTGCGATCAGCGCCATGACGGCGAGGGCTGCTCGTACAGTCACCGGGAACTCCCTTCGACGGAAATCGGTTTGCGGCCAGTCCTTGGGCCCGGAAACGCCGTAGTATACGAGCCCTTACCTCACGTGCCCAGACGGAAGTCAACACATGTGGACGATCCGGCCGCCGTCGGCCGCCGCCTGCGGGATGCACGTGAGCGCGCGGGTCTGAGTCAACGCCAACTGTCGTTCGAGGGGTGTTCCCCGGCGTACATCTCGCGCATCGAGGCCGGCGAGCGGATCCCGTCGCTGCAACTGCTGCGCGAGATGGGCCGCAGGCTCGGCGTCAGCGAGGACTGGCTCGCAACGGGGCTCGACCGAGATGTCCTCTCCGAAGACCGCACGCTCCTGGACGCCGAGATCGCCCTGCGGTTCAACGAGATCGACACGGCCGAAGAGCTCTACGGCAAGGCCCTGGAAGCGGCGACGACGAACACCGAGCGCGCCCGCGCGCTCGCAGGAGTCGGGCAGATCGCCTTCGAGCGAGGGGACCCTCGGCGCGCGGTCGAGAACCTCGAGCAGGCGCTCGCGCTCTCCCGGTCCGAGGCCGCCGACCAGCCGTCGCTCGCGGACACCCTGGGCCGGGCCTACGCGATGCTCGACGACGTCGAGCCTGCGATCCGCCTCTTCCGCCAGTCGCTGGAGCGCGCCAACGAGCGGAAGAACTCTCCGGAGGCGGTTCGCTTCGGCGTCCTCCTAGCAAATGCCTACATCGACAAGGGCGAGTTCGGTGAGGCCGAAACCGTGCTCAAGCGCACTGTCGAGAAGGCCGACAACGCGCGCGATCCAGTCTTTCGGGCGCGGATCTACTGGTCGCTCTCGCGCCTGCACGCGCTTCAGAACGAGCCGGGCCTGGCCGCGCGGTATGCGCGCAAGGCTCTCGAGCTCCTCGAGCTGACCGAGCACACGACCTACGCCGCCCGCGCCCACCAGCTTCTGGCGCATGTCGAGCTAGACCGCGGCGAGCCGGGTGAGGCTCTCCGGCTTCTCAACCGGGGGCTCCCACTCGTCGAGGAGAGCGGGAACAAGGTTGAGCAGGCGCTCTTCCAGCTAGAGAAGGCGAGGGCGCTCGTCAAGCTCGGGCGAGGCGCCGAGGCGACGCGGATCGCGCAGCTGAGCGCCGAGCTCCTCGAGGAGGCGAGCCCGGTCGACGCCGGACGCGGATACACCGTCGTCGCGGAGGTCTACGAGCTGCTCGGCGACCGCCAGAAGGCGATCGAAGTCTACGAACAAGCCGCTGCGCTTCTGTCGGTGAGCCCCAGCCGTTACGTCCTCGAGGTCTACGCCAAGCTCGCCGACCTGTTGGAGAGCGAGGGTCGCAAGGACGAGGCGCTCGCGACCCTGAAGAAGGCCGTCACGGCGCACGCGAGAGCGGGCGGCGCCGAGTCCCTGACTCGGGTCTAACCGTCCACCCCGGTGCGACCGCGGCCGGAGCGGCTCGACCGGCTTCCCGAGCAGTACTTCACCGTGCTTCTCGCTCGGGTCGCCGAGGCGGTGCGGGGGGACGGCGAAGCCCTCGTCGACCTCGGGCGCGGAAACCCGGAGGTCGGTCCGCCCGCTCACGTCATCGAGCGGCTCGCGGAATCGGCGCGCGAGCAGCGTGCTCACGGCTATCCGCCGTTCCGCGGCATCCCCGAGCTGCGGGTCGCGATCGCGGAGCGCTACCGATCCCTCTACGGCGTCGAGCTCGACCCGGAGACCGAGGTCGCCGTCCTTCCCGGGACGAAGACGGCCCTCGTCGAGCTCGCCGTGGTGCTCGCGGAACGAGGCAGCCGCGTCCTCCTGCCCGATCCGGGCTATCCGGACTACCCCTCCGGCGTCGCACTCGCTGGGGCCACGGTCGAGCCGCTGCGCCTCGACCCCGAGCGTGCCTGGGCTCCGCGCTGGGACGAAGCGCCCCGCGAGGACGTGGCGGCCGTGTACCTGAACTATCCGTCGAACCCGTGCGCAGTCGCGGCGCCAGCGGGGGTCTTCGAGTCCGCAGTGGCCTTCGCCGCGGAGACCGGCGCCGCGGTCGTCCACGACTTCGCCTACGGCGACCTAGTCTTCGACGGCCGCTCTCCGGAGAGCTTCCTGGCGACCCCGAACGCAAAAAGCGTCGGCGTCGAGATGTTCTCGATGTCCAAGACCTACGGGATGGCCGGCTGGCGGCTCGGATTCGTCGTCGGAAACGCGGAGATCGTCGAGCGGACAGAGCTGCTCCAGGACCACGTCCGGGCCGGCATCTTCGTCCCCGTCCAGGAGGCCGGCATCGCCGCGCTTCGCGGGCCGCAGGACTCGGTCACTGAGCGGCGGGACGCCTACCAGCGTCGGCGCGATCGCGTTCTCGAGGCGCTGGCCGGGACCGACGTCCCCGCGCCGGTGTGCGAGGGCACGTTCTACGTCTGGATCAGGCTGCCCGAGGGACTGACCCTCGAGCGGCTCCTCCAGGAGTACCGCGTCGCCGTCGCGCCGGGCGACGGCTTCGGAGCGACCGGGGACGGCTGGGTGCGGCTCTCCTTGGCGGTGACGGACGAGCAGCTCGAGCGGGGGCTCGAGCGGCTCGTCCGCGCGCTTAGGAGGGCTTGACGAAACGCAGTCTGTGCCGCAGGAGCACGCAGCTCGCCCCGAGGCCGCGTCCTCTGTCGCCCCCGTATCGCACTGATACGGGGGCTCCCTGCGTCCTTGCCTCGGAACGACCATCGCACTCCTGCGACGAGCGGCGTTCCGCCAAGCCCTCCTACCTAGATATTGAGGACACCGCGGCAGACCTGACCGCCACGGGCGGCAGTCGCCTTGGCGACGATGCGGTCGGAGCCGGCGGAGTTGCGGATCCGCCGCGCGACGGTGAAGGAGCCGCTCGGGGACCGAGTCGTTCGCACGCCCCGAAAGACAATCGCGCCGTCACGCGTGATGACGACGTTCCAGCGGCGCCCGGCAATGTTCTGATCCACTTCGAACTCGGTCTCGATCAAGCCGTCGTCGAGTTTCGCCTTCAGCTTCCAGCTTGCCGGCCCCGAGCACTTGCCTTGTCTGATCACGCCGGGGCTCGCCTTGGCCGGCGCGAGGGCCGGCACCGCGATCGCAACCGCGACGAGCCCGACGAGTATGGACAACGTACGCATGCAAATCCCCTCCTTGCATTGACTGCTCCCCAACGTACGCACCGCCGATTCAGGGGCGGGCTAGCGCTTGGTTAAACCTTGTCCAAGCTCGTACGAACGCCGCCGGTACTCGGATCTAGACCGGCTGCGCGAACATCCAGCGGTGGCCCTCGAGGTCTTCGGCGCGGTACTGCCGCTGGCCCACGCCGGGGTTGTCCTCGAGCTCGGTGAGGATCGCGGCGCCGGCGGCACGCGCGCGCTCGTAGTGTGCCTCGATGTCATCGACCTGGACCATCACGCCGTCCACGACGTACGGCGTCTCCAGCACGCGCCGCGCGGCCTCACACGTCTCCGCGAGCCTCCTCGGGCCGCGGTAGTTGGGCCCTGGGTTTCCGAGGTACACGGTTCCGTCGCCGAGCTTCAGAGTGATGTGCGTGACCGTCCGTTCGTCCTCGTAGCGTTCGATCTCCTCGAAGCCGAAGGCCTCGACGATCCAGTCCGCGGCTCGACCCACGTCCTCGTACGAAAGCATGGGGACAACGCGCTGCTCGCTCATTTCGGCCCCGCGAGCGGCTCTAGCGACTCGTCCGGCCCCAATCGCTCGCGTACGACCGCCTCCCCGGCGGCCAGCACCGCCGGGTGACCCGTGACGACTGCGAGGAAGTCGCTGCGCCGGATCGTGCACAGCTCCATGTCGTCGCGGGCCGTCACGGTCGCCGTACGCGGCACGTCGCGTAGCAGCGCGATCTCGCCGAACCACTCACCCGGTCCCTGGACTCTCATGTGCTCCCCGCGCTTCGTCACCTCAGCGTGGCCGCCGACGATGATGAAGAAGTCCTCAGCCGCCTCTCCTTCCGAGACGATTGTCGCTCCCGCCGGCACCGAGCGCGAGCCGAGCCGTGAGGCGAGGTGCTCCTTGGCGGCGACCGAGAGCGCTTCGAACAAGGGGACCTTGCTCAGCACCGCGAGCTCCCGCGTGGGTGCGACTGCGACCGCGTCGATCGCGACCAGGCGGCGCCACACGAGCAGCGTCACGGCGACGAGGAAGCACCCGGTCGCTACGAGCGCGCCGCGAACGCCGAGGGCGGCGACGAGTGCCGGCGCGGCGATCGAGCCCACGCCGAGCCCGACGACCGCGACCGCGAACACGACTCCGAAGACTCGCGCCAGGAGCTCGTCCGGAACCATGCGCTGAAGAAGTGTGTAGAGGGCGACATCCTCGATGCTGTTTCCGAATCCGACGACGGCGAGCAAGACGAGCGCCGCGGCCGGATTCGTCCAGACCGCGAGCAAGGCAACAGGAAGCCCCCACAGGATGAGCCCGACGCCGAAGGGGACAGCGAGGCGACGCCCCGCGAGTGCGGGAGAGACGACCGCCCCGACAAGGCCGCCTGCGCCGATCGCGGCGCTCAGATAGCCGACCCAGGCGCTGCCCACGTCGAGGAGACGGAACGTGAGGACCACGATGAGCACGTTGAGCGCACCGCGGACGACGGTTTGCGCACCGACAAGCACCACGATGAGCCGTGGGTTCGGCTCGGTTGCGGCCAGTCGCACTCCTGCGACGAGCGCGCGCGCCGCACTCTCCGCGTCCGCCGGTTCCGGAGCCGCGAGCGATCTCTCGAGCCGGACCTGCGCGAGAAGGAGCATGGCCAGCAGGTACGCGGCCGCGCCAAAGGCGAACGCGACGCCTGCGCTGGCGCTCGCAACGAGGACGCCGCCGATCACCGGCCCGATCAGCATCCCGAAGCTCTCGAGGGCCATGGACACGCCGTTGGCCGCCACGAGCTCTCGCGGCGTCGTGGCGAGCGAAGGCACAAGGGCGCCGAGCACCGGCCGGAACAACGTCGAGACGGCCGCATGGAAGGCGGCCAGCGCGTAGATCAGCGCTTCGATCGAGCCGAGGTAGAACGCGACAGCCGAGGCGGCGAGCGCGATCGCGCTCGCGAGCGCGACCAGGAGGAGCACTCGCTCGCGGCTGTACCGGTCGCCGAGCAGGGCGGAGAACGGCGTCAACACCGCGGCGGGAACCATGCGGATAAGCCCAACGAGGCCGACCGCCAGCGGGCCACCCGCCTCGTAGGCGAAAACGCCCAGGGCGACGAGGTAGGCGGTCTCGCTCGCAGTTGAGCTCGCGTAGGCGATCTCGACACGGCGAAGCCGCTTGTTCCGCCAGACCGCGGAGAACGCAGAGCCGAGCTCGGTCATCCGCCGCCGCAAGCCGCTCATAGGGCGATCAGCGCGTCGACGTCTTGAAAGAGCACGCGTCGCTCTTCGAAGCCTGCGACCGCAGTCGGCTCGAGAAACGTCAGCAGCGGCTCGCCGAACGAGCGCAACCACGCGACGTCACGTAGGTAGCGCTCCGGATCGTCGACGAATAGCGCCAGGTCGACGTCCGAAAAGTCATCCGCCGGCGTGTCGACCCGCGCCTGGGAGCCGATGAGGAGGACAGCGTGGACATCTCCTTGCGCATCCGCCCAGGCAGCCACCTCGTCGAGGAACGAGTTCACCCGTGCCTCGCTTGGCGCCGGCCCGCTCAGGAGTCGCCCACGCTCTCGACTGCGAAGACGCTCCAACGACCGGGAACGCCTCTCAGCTCGTGCGCCCCGCGTTCGGCGAACGCGACGCTCGAGCCGACCACCAGATCCTTGACGGTGTTCGAGA
>DASSCT010000050.1:0-5027 GCA_035697545.1 Gaiellaceae bacterium
TTCGGCGGCATGGCAGGTGCGTATTACGCCAGCTTCAAGAGCGGAACGTTTCCCGACGACTTCTTCTTCAACATCTCCGTCTTCATCCTTTGCATGGTCATCCTCGGCGGGATGGGGAACATCTGGGGCGTCATCGTCGGCGGCGGCTTCCTGGCCTACCTGAACCAGGAAGGTCTCGGGAACATCGGCGCCCAGATCAACGACACGTTTGGAACGGACATCGACGTGCCGCTCTACCAGTTCGGGATCTTCGGCGTGATCCTCGTCCTCGTGATGCTCTTCAAGCCAGAAGGCCTGATCCCGAGTGGTCGCCGAAAGGCCGAGTTCCAGGAGGGCGACCAGCCGTACCTCTACGACGTTCGAGGCGCGCCCGAATGAGCGCGAACACGCTGCTCGTCACCGAGGCGCTGCGGAAGGAGTTCGGCGGCCTCGTGGCCGTCAACGATGTCGACTTCACGATCCCCACCGGCTCGATCATCAGCCTGATCGGCCCGAACGGCGCCGGCAAGACGACCTTCTTCAACATGCTCACCGGGGTCTACAAGCCGACTGCGGGACGGATCGAGCTCAGCGGCGAGGACGTGACGGGGAAGCCTCCGCACTCGATCACCGAGCGTGGCATCGGCCGCACCTTTCAGAACATCCGCCTGTTCCACAACATGACCGCGCGCGAGAACGTGATGGTCGGCATGCATGCCCGGCTCAAGGGCGGGATCGTAAAGAGCGTGCTGCGTACGCCTGGGGTCAGGAGGGAAGAGCGGGAGGCGGCGGAGCGGGCGCGTGAGCTGCTCGCGTTCTCCGGGCTTCAGCGCAGCCAGTGGGAGCAGTACGCGAAGAATCTCTCCTACGGCGATCAGCGGCGGCTCGAGGTCGCCCGAGCGCTCGCGACGCAACCGAAGCTCGTGCTCCTCGACGAGCCCACGGCGGGCATGAACCCGCAGGAGACAGCCGAGTTCACGGCCTTCGTCTCGCGTCTCCGTGAGGAGGAGAAGCTGACAGTCCTGCTCATCGAGCACGATATGCGCGTGGTCATGGGGGTTTCGGACCGGGTGACGGTGCTCGACTACGGCGAGAAAATCGCGGAAGGCTCGCCGCACGACGTCCAGAGCGACCCGCGTGTGATCGAGGCCTATCTCGGCTCGGCGGCGGTGGCGCAATGAGACGTCGCTTGCGACGTCTCCTTCAGGCCGCGCGGGCTTTGCCCGTGCGGCCGTCTGAAATGACCGGTCGACACGCTGGAACTGGGGCGGTGGCGCAATGAGCGAGTCGACGGCACCTGCTCCGGCGCCGACAAAGACCGATGGCTCGACGAAGATCCTCGAGGTCGAGGACGTCCATACCTTCTACGGCTCGATCCAGGCCCTCAAGGGCGTCTCACTCGACGTGGGGGAGAAGGAGATCGTCACGCTCATCGGCGCGAACGGCGCCGGCAAGTCGACCACGTTGCGCTCGATCAACGGCCTGAACCACCCGCGCCGGGGCCGGATCCGCTTCCAGGGCCGGGACATCACCGACGAAGCGCCGCACAACATCGTGAAGATGGGCATCAGCCAGTCCCCCGAAGGGCGCCGGCTCTTCCCCCGGATGAGCGTGCTCGAGAACCTCGAGATGGGCGCCTTCCAGCGCTCGGACCGGACGGCGATCCGCGAGTCGCTCGACCGGGTGTTCGCCCTCTTCCCTCGACTAGCCGAGCGCAAAAGCCAGCGCGCAGGGACCCTCTCGGGCGGCGAGCAGCAGATGTGTGCGATCGGGCGTGCGCTCATGGCCCAGCCCAAGCTCTTGCTCCTCGACGAGCCCTCGATGGGGCTTGCCCCGATCTTCGTGGAGAAGATCTTCGAGATCGTGCAGGAGATCAACGATCAGGGAACGCCGATCCTGCTCGTCGAGCAGAACGCGCTGATGGCGCTCGACACGGCGGACCGGGGCTACGTGATGGAAACCGGTCGAATCGCGCTCGCGGACGACGCGAAGAAGCTGCGCGAGAACGAGCAGGTTCGCGAGACGTACCTCGGCATCACCGAGTAGTTCTGCCCGCCGCGCTAGATCTAAGTCGCCTGGTATCAAGGGGTCTGACCCCACGCCGGGGACGCGACCCGGTTCCTGGCTGGCGATTCGCCCTGGGGTCTGACCCCCAGAGGTAGTCACGACGGCGCGACTTTGATCGGGAAGTACGGGGGCGCGACGAGGTACGCGACGCGCGGCTCGCTGCCCGAACGGGCGCGCGCCATCGCGAGCGCGGCCGAGAGGTTGCGGGTCGGCACGAAGCCGAACTGACGAGCCGCAAGCGCGTCGCGACACCCGGCGACGAAAACGGCGCCCGCGCGTTCGATCGCGGGCAGGCAGGCGGCCCAGTCCGCGAACGGAAGGAGCGGATGGCTCGAGCGACCATCTCGGTACGCCTGCAGGGCGCGCGGATCGGCTGCCGCGGTGAGCTCGGCGTCCGCCCACGCCGCGGGCTCGTGCGCCGCCCTCGTCCCGAGCATCCGCAGGGCGTTGAAGAACGTCCGGTACGGCGACTGGGTCGGATGGGGGAACCGTCGGTCAAAGGGGGAGAGGAGGATCACCGCCCCGCCGTCGGCAAGCGGGAACGCGTCCCGCCAAAGCCGCAGCGCGAGACCGAACGCCAGGTAGGCCGCGAGCACCGGGTTGGGCCGTTCCCGGGGCAGATAGGGCGTTGTCGCCGGCACGCCGACGACGAGGACGTCCGCCGGTCCGTCGAGCTCCGCCGAGCGCGCGTCGAGCCCACGAAGGAGCGCCTCGACGTGTGCCACCGATGGCGGCCCGCCGAAGGCGGCGGTCGCCGTCAGCTCGCGTGGAATCGAGCTGAGGAGGCGGCTGCGGATCGCTCCAGGGGTCACGCGGAACAGCAAGCGGACCGGGGAGGCGGCGATGCGCTCGAACGACCGTTCGTCGTGCGGGTAGCCGTGGAACGCGCCGGTCACCGCAGGCGGATTGAGGGTGAGCGCCACGCCGATCACGGGCACGCGCCGCGCAAGCTCGCGCTCGACCGCCAGCGCCAGGCGCCACCCCTGAGACCCGGCGGTTTCGAGTAGCGAGGGCGCGCCCGCGGCGCGAATCGCCTCGGCTCCGGATGCGGCGAGAAGCGTCGCCGGACCACCGTGGAGCATCGTCTCGGCCGCCGACATGACGACGACGGCGTCCGACTGGACAAGGGCGGGACTGACGCGCAGCGGAACGCCACCCTCCTCGCCGAGCTTGACGAGGTCGGGACGCTCGGCGTCGTGGACGTCCACCCGCCCCGAAAACCGCCGGGCGAGCTCGGGGAGAACGAGGTGCTCGAGCTCTTCCTGACCGGCGCGGCGGGCAAGGCCTCCGGCGACGAGGATGGTCTGGCGCTCGAGCGGCACTCCGACGCGCTCGAGCTCCGCGACGACCGCGGCAAGCGCCTCCTGCCTTGGGTCTCGCAGCGCCGTCGGGACCGGCAATGCCGTGGGCTCGACGACGATCGTTACGCGGGCGTCCGGCGACACCAGCTGCTCCAGAGACGCCCCCGCGAGGGGAAAGCGGAGCGCCTCCTGAACGGCGGCTCCGACGTCCGTCAGGGCCTCGGCCGGCGGAGGCGCGCGGAGCACGTCCGCGTCGTCGGCCAACTCGACGATCTGCAGCCGCGACCCGGCGAGGAGCGGAACCTTCACCCGAGCTACGGAATCGAGCGGTAGAGGCGGAGAAATGTGCGGCGGAAGCCTCGCTTCGGCCAGAAGCGCGACGAGAGCAGGTTTGTTTCCCGCCAGTCGGTGACCATCGTGTCGTAGCCCTGTTCGTGCGCCCAGGCGAAGGAGGCTTCGGTCAACGCGACCCCTGCTCCGGAGCCGCGGACGTCGGGCCGCGTCGCCGCCCAGCTCAAGAGGACGGCGCGATCGGGCCGGGCAATGCCGGCGTGCGTGGTCGAGAGCTCGGCCGAAGCAAGCTGGAACGCGCCGACGATGCGCCCGTCCTGCTCGGCGACGAGGTCGCCGATCTCGGGGTTGGAGAGATCCTCGAGGATCTCAGCGCGGATCTCCGACGGGCTCTCGCGCGGGACGCCGATGCCGAATACCGGCGATTGCGCCTGGTGCTCCACGAGGAGCGGCGAGAGCTCGAGGAGCACGTCGATGTCCCGCTCCTCCGCCCGGCGGACGCCCGGCGGCCATGGAGTGTCGCGCACCTCGGAGATCCCATGCGCATGCTGGTGGCCGAAGCTCAAGCGGTGCCAGGCGTCGAGCAGGTCGGTGTCGAAAGCAGGCGCCATGACGTACTGGCGCGTGCGCCCTTCGTCGAACCAGCGGGTCGAGGCGGCGGCATAAATGTCTCGGATGTCCTCGGCGACTTCGACCGCGTGCCCGGCGGGATCGACCCATATGTTGTCCCCCCAGCGGTTGTCGTCCTTCCGGATGCCGAGGAGGTAGCCGACCACACGCCCGCCCTTCGTGGCGGCGGCGCCTGACGCGTGATCGCCGCGCCAGAGCGCCTCGACCTCGGCCCGGAAGTCGTAGTCGCCGCCGAGCAGCGGCTCGGCCGCGCGGTGGCGGCGATGGCGCTCGGCGAGGAGTGCCGCAGCGTCGTCCAGATGCTCCTCGGCAAAGGGATGGATCTCGAGGCCGCTCATCGCCGGAGGACGATACTGGCCGAACCTCCCCCCGGATTACCCTGTACTGGTGCCCAAGACGCTGACGGGAGAAGAGCTGCAGCTCGACGACGCGCCTGCGCGCGACTCCGAGCTTTTCCTCGTCGACGGCAACAATCTCGCCTATCGCGCCTATTTCGCGCTGCCCGAAGAGCTGGCGACGAGTGAGGGCATGCCGACGAACGCCTTGCTCGGCTTCACCAACATGCTGTTCAAGCTCCTCACGGACTACAAGCCGAAGGGCGTCGCCGTCGCGTGGGACACGAGGCCGGTCGAGCGCATGGAGCTCGACGAGGCCTACAAGGCCGAGCGGCGCCCGATGGCCGACCTGCTCGCCGAGCAGTTTCCGCACTTTCGGCCGATCGTCGAGGCGTTCGGGTACCGCAACCTCGAGTTCCAGGGG
>DASSCT010000051.1:0-7983 GCA_035697545.1 Gaiellaceae bacterium
TGGAGAGGGGGCGTGGTCTCACGGACTGAACAAGCCGGGCGGTCGCAGGCTCTGCTACTTCGACGGGGACGATGCGGTGATCGTCTGGACGCACGAGCGTCTCGGACAGCCGACCCACCGGGACATCCTCGGGATTGCGCGGGAGGGCGGCACCGACCACGCGCGGCTGTACTCCTGGTGGTCGAACGCGCACCACGTGATCGGCAAGGTCGAGTAGTCAGCGAGAAACGACGACATCGGCGCTGGAGCCGAGCAGGACGGCGTCGAGCAGGTCGGCGCGCTCGACCCCGCGCAGCGACGGGTGGTCGGGATCGATCTCGATCTCGGGCCACGACTCGATCGCGAGCGAGGCGGCACCTTCCTCGCCGCCGAAGCGGAGCAACGTCTGCGAGTCGAACACCTCTCTTCTTCCCGAAGCGCGGCGGGCGGTCGTCTCGAGCTCCCGCAGCTCCTCGAGGGGATCGATGCGGACGTTCGAGTCGGAGCCGATGCAGATGCCGATGTCCCGGGACTGCAAGCGCTCGACCGGGGCGAAGCCGTCGCCGAGATTTCCCTCGGTCGTCAGGCAGAGGCAGACCCGGGCGCCGGTCTCCGCGAGCAGGTCGAGCTCCGCGTCGTTCGCGTGCGTGGCATGGACGACCGTCGCTCGTGCGCTCAGACAGCCGGCGCGGTGGAGGAGCTCGACCGGACGCACGCCGTGCTCGGCCACGCATTCCTCGACCTCCCGCGGCTGTTCGTCGGCGTGCACATGGAGCGGGAGCTCCTGCTCCGCCGCATAGCGGCCGATCTCCTCGAGCCAATCCGCCGGGCACGCGCGGACGGAGTGGGGGGCGCAGCCGACGCGGACCCCTGAGGCGCCCAGCTCCTCCACCTGCTCGAGGTACTCGCCGACCGAGCCCTGGCGGAACCGAGGGCTGCCGCCTCGCGCGTAGGCGGTCAGCAGGAGCGTGAGCTCGACACCGGCCTCGTGAGCCGCCTCGTCCGCAGCACGCGCCTCGTCGAGGCCGAGGTAGTGGAACTCGCCGACCGCCGTGTACCCGGCGGCTCGCATCTCCCGGTAGGTCTCGGCGTACTCGCGGCGCACCGTCTCGGGCGTCTGGCGCTCGGCCTCGGCGATCATCGCCTCCCGCCAGGCCCAGAAGTCGCCGCCGGTCCGTCGCCCGCGCAGCGCGCGTTGGAACGTATGGCTGTGCGAGTTGACGAATCCGGAAAGGACGAGCGGCTCGGCCACTGGCAAATGCTAGAGCGAGTGGCCACTATCCTTGCCAGGGATGGCCGAGCGCGTCGTCCCCGTTCACCTTGCGCAGATTCCGAACGCGCTCACGATCGCACGGTTTGCGGCGATCCCCGTCTTCATCGCGCTCGAGCTGCCCGCGGACGGGGGCAAGAGCTGGCCCGCGGCGATCGTCTTCGTCGGAGCTGCCGTGACCGACCAGCTCGACGGGTGGCTGGCCCGGCGCTGGCACGTGGAATCTCGGTTCGGGACCGTCGCCGACCCGCTCGCGGACCGGTTGATGATCGACGCGGCCGTGATTCTCCTCTGGTACCACGACCGCCTCCCCTGGCTCGCGCTCGTCCTGATCCTCGGCCGCGACCTGATCCTGGTAAGCGGCTACAAGCTCATCGTCCCGCAGGGCTACGAGCTTTCGGTCAATTTCATCGGAAAGGTCGCGACGTGGATCCTCTACGCGTCGCTCGCCCTGATGCTCGTGACGAGCGCAGGCACGGACTTCCCGTACGTGCTGTTCTGGGTCGGGCTCGGGCTCGCGATGGTGGCAGGGACGTTTTACGTCGTCTCGGCGTTCAGGAGGCCAGCGTGAAAGCCGTCGTCATGGCCGGCGGAGAGGGCACGCGGCTGCGGCCGCTGACCTCGAACCAGCCCAAGCCGATGGTGCCCATCGTCGGTAAGCCGTGCATCGAGCACATCCTCGAGTTGGCACGGGGCCACGGGTTCGAGGACGCGATCATCACCGTGGCGTTCCTCCCGCAGGCAATCCGGAGCTATTTCGGCGACGGCGAGTCCCTCGGCATGAACATCGAGTACTCGGTGGAGGAGTCGCCGCTCGGAACGGCGGGCTCGGTGCGACTGGCCAGCGACCGCCTCGACGACACGTTCCTCGTCATCTCGGGCGACGCGCTGTGTGATTTCGACCTCACGGAGCTGGTCGCGTTCCACCGAGAGAAGGGAGCGGCCGCCACGATCGCACTCAAGTCGGTGCCGAACCCACTCGAGTTCGGAATCGTCGTCACCGATCGCGACGGTCGTGTCGAGCGTTTCCTCGAGAAGCCGTCGTGGAGCCAGGTCTTCTCGGACACGATCAACACCGGGGTCTACGTCCTGGAGCCCGAGGTGCTCAAGCACGTGCCCACCCACCGCCCGTACGACTTCTCCAAGGAGCTCTTCCCGCTGCTCCTCGAGATGGGCCGGCCCGTGTACGGCTACGTGGCCGAGGGCTACTGGCAGGACATCGGCAACCTGACGCAGTACCGCCAGGCGAACTTCGACGCGCTCGACGGCCGTGTCCAGCTGGAGCTCCCGGGCGTGCGCCTGCGCGGAAACGTCTGGGTGGGGGAGGGGGTCGAGATCGACGACCTCGACCGCATCGAGGCCCCGGCCTACGTCGGCAACTACTGCCGGATCGCAACTGACGCCACGGTGGGCCCCTACTCCGTTCTTTCGGCGAGCGTCACCCTGCGGGAGCGCGCCCGCACCGTCTCCTCGGTGATCGACGCGTCGACCCATATCGGACGAAGCGTTCTGATCGAGAGCGCGATCGTGGGGCGCAACTGCGACATCCGCTCGCACGTCCGCATCCACGAGGACGTGGCGGTCGGCGACGACGTGCGAATCGGCGCGGAGGCGGTCGTGATGCCCGGCGTCCGGATCTACCCCTTCAAGGAGGTCGAGTCCGGCGCGCAGGTGTACGAGAGCCTGATCTTCGAATCGCGCGCGTCGTCCCACCTCTTCGGTGCCCAAGGAGTTTCGGGCCTCGTCAACGTCGATCTGACGCCCGAGACCGCGCTTCGCCTCGCTGCAGCCTTCGGGACGGCCCTCAAGCGCGGCGCGCGCGTGGTCGCAAGCCGCGAGGCGACAGCACCCTGCAGGCTGATCAAGCGCGTGATGATCTCGGGTCTCAACTCGACCGGGATCGAGGTCTCCGACCTCCGCGTCCTGCCTGCGGCGGTCGGGCGGCATCTCCTGAAGAGCCACGGCTACGACGGGGGCATCCATGTGGGCGTCAGCTCGACCGACCCCGAAGCGGTGCGCATCCAGTTCTTCGAGCCGCCGGGCATCGAGCTCACGCCGTCGATGCAGAAGGAGGTCGAGAAGCACTTCAGCCGGCTCGAGCTGCGGCGCATGGCGGCGCCGGACGTCGCGGGGATCACGTATCCCGCACGGGCCCGCGAGGGCTACGCAGACGATCTGCTCGCCAGCCTCGACGTCGAGGCGATTCGTGCCCGCAACTTCAGGATCGTCGTCGATTACGGCTATTCGGCGGCCTCGTTCGTGCTCCCACTCCTCCTCGGCCCGTTGGGAGTCGAGGCGGTTGCAGCACACGCCTTTAGCCCCGACCAGGCCACGGCTGAAGCGGTCACTCTCCGCGGGCTCGTCGGCCAGGCCAAGCGGCTGGTGGCGGCGATCGGTGCCGACCTGGGCATCGTCTTCGACCGCGCCGCAGAGCGGCTGTACCTCATCGACGACCAGGCGAGGGAGATTCCCGTCGAGCAGGCGCTGCTCCTCTATCTCCGGCTCATCGGAAGCAACGGGAAGGTCGGCAAGCTGGCGCTCCCTGTAACGGTGACGAGCCAGGTGGAGCGGCTCGTCGAAGGAAGCTCGCTGGAGGTGGTGCGAACGCCGGCCTCGCTCAGTGCGCTGACGAAGGCCGCGGCCGAGAACGGCGTCGTGTTCGCCGGCGCCGTCGGCGGGGGGTACGTCTTCCCGGAGTTCCTGCCCGCGTACGACGCGATGGCCAGCCTGTGCAAGCTCCTGGAGCTCCTCGCGCCGGTCGAGCAGCCGCTCTCGGAGCTGGTCTCCGAGCTTCCGGAGTCCCATGTCGTCCACCGCCGCGTCCCGTGCCCGTGGGCCCAGAAAGGCCGCGTGATGCGCGTCCTCACCGAGCGGCTGGCAGACCGGAAGGTCGACCTTCGCGACGGGATCAAGGTGTTCGAGGAGCGAGGATGGGCTCAGGTGCTTCCAGATCCGGACGAGCCCATCGTGCACATCTACGCGGAGGGAAGCGACGAGGAGACCTCCGCGCAGCTGGAGGAGGAGCTGCGCGGGCTTGTGGAAGAGGTCCTCCAGCAGGGTGAGGAGATTCCCGCTTGACCCCGAATCTCAACGTAAGGTTGACCCTTAGGCGTCTGCCTGGTTAACTGCTCGTTTCCGACCGAAAGGCCTTGAATTGGAACCGCTGCCCGATCTTGCCACCCTGTCCGATGCCGATCTCAAGCAGCTGATCGACGACCTCCAACGCGAAGAGCAGGAGGTTTCGTATCGCCGCAGGCTCTTGCACGGCAAGATCGACATCCTCCGAGCCGAGCTCGTTTCGCGCCTACAGCGCCAGGTCGGAGCGGGGGAGAGCCCGTTGAGCGAGGTCGACGTCGACAAGTTGACGGAGATCCTCGCCGGGAAGGCTGCGCCGCCGGCGGACTGAGCGTGAGCTACGTCTACTGCCCCGAGTGCGGCTTCCGGAATCCGGAGGCCTCGAACTACTGCTCCAAGTGCGGCGCGGCGCTCATGCGCGATACGGGTGGGGAGGACACGACGATGGCGTACACGCCGGACGAGGTGGAGGACGCTTCGCCGCTCGAGGATCTCGGGATGGAGGGGCCGGCGCTCGTCGTGCGCTCCGGCGGGGGTCGCACGGGGGAGCACTTCATTCCGCGCGACGACCGGACGTCCATCGGCCGTTCTCCCGACTGCGACATCTTCCTCGACGACGTCACGGTCTCGCGCCGCCACGCGGTCCTGATTCGCAGTGACGACAGCTTCGTGATCGAAGATCAGGGCAGCCTCAATGGAACGTTCGTCAATCGGCGCCGCATCGAGAGCGCCGAGCTCGCGGACGGCGACGAGCTGCAGATCGGCAAGTACCGCCTGACCTTCCTGCAGAAATGAGCGCGACCACCGTCACATCCGAGGAGAAGCGCCCGCTGACGATCGGCGCGGTGTGCACGCTGCTGCGCGAGGAGTTCCCCGACATCTCGATCTCCAAGATCCGCTACCTCGAGGATCAGGGACTGCTGGCGCCGCGGCGGACGCCCGGCCGCTACCGGCTGTTCGGCGACGAGGACGTGGACCGGCTGCGCACGATTCTGCGTCTGCAGCGGGACGAGTTCCTACCGCTGCGTGTGATCCGGCAGGAGCTGGCGTCCGCGGTGGGCAAGGATCGCCGCCGCAGGGGTCGTGGGGCCCTCGGCGGTGAACAGGAGGAGATCGATCTCGGTGAGCTCTGTGAGCGGGCGGGGGTGACGACGGCGTTTGCACGTGAGCTCGAGGATTACGGCCTGATCGAGTCCCGGATGGACGGTGGTGCGCGTCTCTACCCGGAGCACGAGGCGGATGTGGCAGCGGTCTGCGCCAAGCTCGCTCGGTTTGGGATCGACGCCCGGCACCTGCGCGCGTTTCGCACGGCGGCGGAGCGCGAGATCGGGTTACTCTCGGCCATCGTGACACCGGCGCTTCGCTCTCGAAACCCCGAGCGCCGCCAGGGCGGCGTGGACGACCTTCAACTCCTCGCAGAGCACGCGCAGGAGCTTTCCCAGCTGCTCTTCTGGCGCGGGCTCGGGCGCATCGTCCCGTCCTGATGGCGATCGACTTGAAGACCCGCGTTCGCGAGGTTCCGGACTGGCCGGAGCCCGGCGTGGGCTTCAAGGACGTGAGCCCGCTTCTCCGCGACCCCGAGGCGCTGTCGCAGACGGTCGACGCCCTCGCGGACTGGACGCGGGAAAAGCAGCCGGACCTCGTCCTCGGCGCAGAGGCCCGCGGCTTCATCCTCGGCGCGGCGATCGCCAAGGAGGTGCCGTGCGGCTTCGTCCCGGCCAGGCGCCCGGGCAAGCTCCCGCCGGAGACGGTCAGCGCGACCTATGCGCTGGAATACGGACAGAACGCGCTCGAGCTCAATGCCGATGCTATCGGCGACGGCACTCGCGTCGTGATCCACGACGACGTGCTCGCGACGGGGGGGACGGTCGAGGCGATCGGCGGCCTCGTCGAGCAACTCGGCGGAGAGGTCGTCGGCGTCAACTTCATCATCGAGCTCACCTTCCTCGGCGGCCGCGAGCGGCTCACCAAGTACGCGCTGCACTCGCTGATCTCGTACTAGGTTGACCGACGGCGAGCGGGGCGGACCTCGTCCTCGCCCCGGAGGCGGACGAAGAGGAAGATCGCGCACGCCGCGAGCGCGGAGAAGATGAAGGCGGTTCCTCCGTTGACGCCGACGGCGAGCATGCCGAGCCAGAGATAGAGGCCGAGGCCCACCGCCCAGAGGAAGGACGTCAGGCCCCGATCGAATGCCGGCATCCGCAGGTGCATGGGCAGGATCCTAACCCGAAACCACTTTTCCACAGATTGTGCGGATAGCTGTGGAAATGTGGAAAAAAGAAAAGTTTGCAAAGAGCGAGAACTTCTCGATTTTTGGCCCTTCCGGGCCCTTGAATCTGCTCTTGGCCACCCTTAGTGTCCTGCCTGCGTCGAGTACGGGACGCGAGTAGGCCGAAGCCGATCGTGAAGGCCGTAGCCGGAAGGCGAAAGTCAATGCGATCGGTGGACGAAAGCGAAATCGGCTCGACGAAAGTTCTGCCACCGGAGGTGCCCACGGGTACAGTCGGTGGCAGAACTTTTTTATGTTCGGCGGAAGTCTCACGACTTCCGCCGAGTGAAAGCGCATCGTGGCTCAGTCGGCTCGGCGACGAGTTGCTCTCGCCACTTCCTTCTCTAGACGCCTTTCGGCTCGGAACCGGCAGAGCCGGTTCCTCAGCGGGCGGGCTCCAATCTCGAGCCTGTTCTAGACGTCCTTTTCCTGCCGTCCCGACACGGGGTCTGACCCCCGACCGCTACGACGCCGAGGCGACGAGCGACACGGCCGGAAGCTCGATGCCGTCTGCGCCGCTGAAGGCCAGCGTCCGGACGGCGATCTCCTCGCGGACACGCTCCCTCTCGTCGTCTTCGAGCCGGCCGAGAACGACCGCGATCGCTCCGGCCGAGCCCGTCAGGAAATCCCAGTAGTCGTCCGGGTCGCGGAAGCGCCACAGGAACGCGACTTCATCGATCTGCGGCTCCGAGAACCCAGCGTTCGCGAAGAGAGGGAGGAGCCGGTCGCGGTCGGCGAGCGCCATGATCCCTGGAGCGCCGGCCGCCGGCGGCGGCATGTGCCCGCGCTCGTGGAGCACGCGCGAGGGCAGCCCCGCCCACGGGTTCTGCTCCGGCCCTGCGAAGACGGCGCAGGAGAGGCATCCACCGCGACGGAGAACCCGGCGCGTCTCAACGAACGCCGCCTCGGGGTCCGCCATCAACATGTAGCCCCACCGGCACAGAACGCCGTCGACAGACGCGTCGGGGAGGTCGAGCCGCTCCGCGTCAAGGACGCGGCACTCGACGTTCTCGAGCCCGAGCTCGGCCGCGCGGCGCTCCGCCGCCTCGACCATCGCCTCCGAGAAGTCGCTGACGATGACGCGGCCGCCCGGCATGACGAGGGCGGCGGCGGCCAAGCCGACGACACCCGTGCCCGCCGCGAGCTCGAGGATCGCTTGGCCGGGCGTCGGCGCGAGCCGCGCGACCATCCGCTCCGTCACGGGCCGCGCCGAGGCCTCGAAGTAGGCGTGGCGGTCGTCCCATCCCGGCGCCATCGCCTCCCAGACGGCATGGCTTGCCCGTTTGAACTCGGTCGTGTCCATTCGCCCTCCGAGAAACGCTAGCGAGCCGTTGGCGCGGAAGCGGGAGGAGGAGGCGTGCAGCCAAGCGTCTTCGGACTTGACATAACG
>DASSCT010000052.1:0-15920 GCA_035697545.1 Gaiellaceae bacterium
CCAGCTCATTCGCATGGCGAGCGGCGCGGCGCTGGTCGTCCTCGGCCTGCTCCTCTTCTTCCACCGAGATGCGTGGCTGCGAGTCGGCCTCAACCGCGCGCTGGAGCTCGTGGGCCTGGGAACGTTCTGAGCCGGCTCGTCGGCCATCTCGACAAGCCTCGATCGGTGCATCCGTAAAGACCGCTCGCACCGCCCGAAGAGCCGTGGCCCCGTGCCAGGCACGAGGACAGTGGCCGGGCTAGCCAGGGGCTGTTCGAGCTCGGCACCGAAAGTCGCGACCGTTTGCCCGGAGGCCTTGCCACGCCGGGCACGGCTATAACGGCTCCTTGCCACTACGGCGGCATGGCTCTAAGAGCCGTGGCCCGGTGCCAGGCACGAGGACATGGCCCGGCTAGCCAGGTGTGTCGGGCGTCAACCGCGGTCGAGCTCGTCGGCCTTGCGACCTTCTGATGCAAGGAAAGCGTCAACCGCGCGAATGCTTTGGCCCACGAGCGCCGGCAGGCAGAGCCGTTCAGCCGCGCCCACTGTGACCCAGCGAAAGCGGTCGTGCTCCTCGTTCAACTTGACCTCGGCGCGCGCGGGAGCCTCAGCCATGTACACGGCCCAATCCCGATCGCCGACGTCAGTCGGCCTGATCGCAAGTTCCAGGCCGGTCTCCTCTCGCAGCTCCCGGGCAGCGGCTTCTTCGGCGCGTTCGCCCGGAGCGCGCGCGCCGGAGGGCGGCGTCCAGGCCCACTCGCCCTCGTAGTCGGGACCGCGGCCGGTGCGGCGGTGAAGGATGAGGTACTCGCGCCCTTGCCTGTCCGCTCGCCAGACGATCACCGAGCAGCCGTTCGGCTTCTCGCTCGTCGCGAGGAACGGCGGAGCCAACTCCAGCACGCCCTCTGCGACCGTCTCGCGTGCGCGCTCGACCGAGAGCAGGAGCAACCCGACGGCGACGCCTCGGTGCTCGGGGGCAAACGGCCCGAGGCGCCGCGCCGCCTTCTCGAGCTGCCGCTCGCAGCCGGTTCGATTTCCGCGCCCAGCCTGGTACCAGGCGACCGCGACATGGACGAGGCCCTGGAAGAAGTCCTTCTCCGCCGGCTCGGCCGCGCGCCAGACGACCTCGAGCGACTCGTGCGCTTCGAAGTACTCGCCGCGGTGGATCTGCGCGAGCCCCTTCTCAAGCCCATCATCCACGGCTGGAGTGTTACGCTCGAAGCGGTGTGGCGACGATCCTGCTGACTGGGGTCGATCTCTTCTTCCGCGGAAAGCTCGAAGCATCTCTCCCGGGCCATCACTTCGTGACGCCGGACAGCGTCGACTCGCCTGATCTCGTGATCGCGGACATCGCACGGGTGGATCCCGACGAGGTCGCCGACGCCTTTCCGGAAGTCCCGATCCTCGGCTTTACGAACCACACGGACACCACGGGGCTGCGGCAGGCCCACGAAGCGGGGTTCGATCAAGTGGTCGCGAAGTCGGCGCTCGTCGAGCGCGCCCGACAGCTGGTGGACGAGCTGACCGCCTAGGTAGGCTCAGAGCGTGACGTACATCATCGCCGAGCCGTGTATCGACATCAAAGATCTCTCCTGTGTGGACGTCTGCCCGGTCGATTGCATCCACGAGTTCGAGCGGATCCTGATCATCGATCCAGAGGAATGTATTGACTGCGGCGCATGCGAACCGGAGTGCCCCGTCGAGGCGATCTTCCCCGAGGACGCGCTTCCCGAGAAGTGGGAGCCGTTCGTCAAGATCAACTACGCCTACGGCGAAGGCGCAGAGGTCGTCAACAAGCTGACGGACGAGTACGCCGAAGAGCACAACGTCCAGAACCCACCCCTGGAATAGCTTCACGCCAAGTGGGTACGACCCTCCTAGCGAAAAAGGAGGGTTGTTTTGCCTCAGCAAACGTGGAGCAAGAAGCGCGAACGACAGTACGAGCACGTGAAGCAAGGCGAGAAGAAGCGCGGCCGATCGACGAAGCGCGCCAAAGAGATCGCCGCACGGACGGTGAACAAGGAGCGGGCTCGCTCGGGTGAGGCCCGGAGCTCGTCTCGCTCCTCGAGACGCGACATGCCGTCGAGTCGGCGTGGCGGCCAGCGCTCGGGCACGAACCGCCCGAAGGGTCGCACGAAGGAGCAGCTGTACAACGAGGCCAAGCGGTTGAACATCTCCGGGCGCTCGAAGATGAACAAACAGCAGCTCCAGCGCGCCGTCGACAGACGTAAGTAATCCCCGTTTCGCGACACGGAGTCGGGTGACTATCCTTCCCGGCTCCGTGCGCCCCAAGACCCTCGATCACGTCGCTTACTGGCTGGATGACCGCGATCGCGTCGCGGACTTTCTCACCAGCCACCTCGGAATGCACGTGATCGAGCGCACCGACGCATTTACCCTCGTCGGATCCGACGCCCGTAAGGGCAAGCTGACCCTGTTCGCGGCGGAGGGGCCGCGCGAGCGCGGCGCCCTCGAGCACGTCGCACTCCGCGTCAACGACCTCGACGCAGCGCTCGCAGAGCTCCCCGAGGATCTCATCGTCGAGCGCCAGAACGGAACCGTGCTGTTCGATCTCGGCGACGGGATCCGACTAGGCCTCGTCGAGGCCGAGACGGACACGGAGTTCGACCTCGACCATGTCGCGCTCTTCTCTCGCGACCCGCAGGCGACGGCGGAGCGCTATCGCGAATACGGGTTCGATGAGGCTGACCCCGGGCCGACCGGCGCACCTCGGGTCGAGGTCTCGGGCGCGTTCGTCGAGTTTCATGAAGGCGACCCGGGAGACCCCGAGAAGCCGCTCCTCAACCACCTCGCCGTCCTCGTCGATTCCGCTGAAGAGCACCAGGCCGAGGCCGAGAAGCGGGACATCGAAGTTCAGGACTTCGTCGACGCGCCCAACACGCTCGCCGTCTTCGTGTGGCTGCCGGAGCGGGTCCGGCTCGAGTACGTCGAGCACAAACCGACGTTCGCGCTGAAGTAGCCATTTCAGGGGCCGGCATGGCCGGTCTGGTCGCCGCGGCGCGCTTGCGTGAGCTCGGCGCCGCCCCTGTCGTCTACGAGAAGGGCTCGCGGGCCGGCGGCTCGATGCTCCTTTCCAGCGGTTTCGCGTGGCGATATCGCTCGCTCGACATCCATCTGGAGCAATCCCCGGGGGCAGACAGACGACTCGCTGCGACGATCGTCGAGCAGTTCGACGACGCACTCGACTGGCTCGAGTCCCTCGGTGTCGAGCTTCTGACACGGGAGACTGGAAATCCGCTCACGATCGGCGCCCGCTTCGACCCGAAGCAACTCGTCGAGGTGCTGGCGCGCGACGTGCGTCTCAGCGAAACGACCGCCGAGCCGACAATCCTGGCGACCGGCGGCTTCGCCGTGCGGCTCGCCCGCGAGCGCGGCCTGCTGCTTCGCGCGAACCCCTGGAGCCAAGGCGACGGTCTCGACCTCGCCGTCGACCGGGGAGCGGCGACCTTCGGGGACATGGACGAGTTCTACGGCCGGGCGATGCCGGCGACCGACCGGATCGCCGAGGAGGACTTCGTCCGGCTCACGCAGCTGTACGGCCGCTACGCGACGGTCACGTCGAGGGACGGCTCGGAGCGGTTCGCCGGACAACCGGCGTGGTCCGAAACCGACCTCGTCCAGGAGATCGCCCGGTGGCCCGGCGGCGTCGCCTGGTACACCGTCGAGCCGTCAGCGCTCGACGAGCGCGTCCGCGATCGAACCGTGCGCGAGATGATCGAAGCCGCTCACGACGCAGGCGCGCCGGTCCGAGAAGAGAGCGGCCGCATCTCCGTTCTCGTCCGGGCGGCGGTGACCCACACGATCGGCGGCCTCCGGATCGACGAACGGGCGCGAGTTCTCGACGCACAGGGCGAGCCGCTCGACGGCCTCTTCGCAGCGGGCGTCGACGCCGGCGGGTGGTCGACGGGCGGCTACGCGAGCGGCCTGTCCGCAGCGCTGGTCTTCGGCCGGATCGCGGCCGAGTTGGCCGCCTAGACGTCCTGGAGGTAGGCGCAGCGCCGATCGTCGCCCGGGAGCGGCGAAGGCCCGATCCGCGTGACCATCATCCGGCCCTCTTCCTCGTCGAGCACGGTGCCGACCTGGGGCAGCTCGCCGTCGCGCTCGCGAAGCTCGTAGCCCGTCGGCTTCGAGACGAAGAGGAGGTACGCCATCCCAGCGGGCACCTTAACTTCGCGCGGTGTAGGGCGGAAGCGTCACGCGCACGGCAGTGCCCCCGCCCTCCGGGCTCGTCTCGACCGACACACGGCCCTGCAGCGTCCGAGCCCGCTCCTCGAGCTCGTCGAAGCTGCGCCGCCGCCGCTCGCCCGGGCTGTCGTCCAGGATCACCGTCTCGACACCGCCGCCGTTGAGAGAGGCGATGCGAACGCTGATCCGCGTCGGCGGTCCCCGGCGCATGGCCTGGTCGATCGCCTCCCGGATGATCTGGTACAGCGTGGCCTGCGCCTGTTCGGCGAGCGCCTCGCCGGCCTCGACGTCCAGGTCGACCTGAATCCGGTGCGAGAGGCCGACCTGCTCGGCGAGCGCGGCGACGGCCGGCCCGAAGCCCTGGTCACGGAGAACGACCGGCTCGAGCGCAAACGATAGGTCTCGCAGCTCGCGGATCGTCTCCCGCTGTCTGGCGAGGGCCATCCCCAGGATGCGCTTGGCGTCCTCATAGGCACCGCGGTCGATGGCGTCGGCGACCCCGTCGAGCATCAGCGCAATCCCCGACATCGACTGGACGGGAACGTCGTGCAGGAACAGTGCGAGCCGGCGCCGCTCCTCTTGCTCCGCGCTGATCAGCCGGTCGGAGAGCCGCGCGCGCTCGGCGTCCATGAGCGCGTGGCGTCGGCGCTCACTGCGGAGCAGGTAAAGACCGAGCAGCGCCGCGAGCGCGAGCGCGACGGCGAGCGCCGCCAAAGCAGCGATCACGTCGACGACCTAGTGCCCCGTCCAGTAATGCCGCCGCCGGCATGTTTTGCTGGATGGGGCACTAGTCGATGATCGCTTCGCGAAGCGCGATCGCAACCGCATGGGTCCGGGTATCCGCCTCGAGCTTGGTGAGGATGTGGCGGACGTGGCTCTTCACCGTCTCCTGGCTGATGTAGAGGCGAGCAGCCACGTCGGCGTTGGACATCCCGTCAGCCAGGAGTTGCAGGATCTCCCGTTCCCGCGCCGTCAGCATGTCGTCGCGATCGCCGGGAAGGAAGGCGGGCATGAGCGCGGGATCGACATATCCGTCGCCGGCCGCAACCCTCTCGATCGCCCTCACGAGCGTCTGGTGCGGAGCTTCCTTGAGGATGTAGCCCTTCGCCCCCGACTCGAGCCCGCGACTGAGCAGGCTCCGTTCGCTATAGGCGGTGAAGATCAGCACCGAGGAGTCGGGAACCTTCGACGTCAGCACCTTCGTCGCCTCGAGTCCGTCCATGCCGGGCATGCGGACGTCCATGATCACGACGTTCGGTCTCCGGCGTTCCGCGAGGGAGACCGCCGAGGCGCCGTCGGATGCCTCGCCGATCACACGGATGTGCGGCGCCCGTGACAGGGACAGGCGCAGCCCCTCGCGGACGACCTCATGGTCATCGACGATCAGGCAAGTGATTTGGGTCTTCCCGTCGGCGCTTGGGTCCTGAGCCACGGCCATGGCAATTCTAGGCTCGTCCCAGGACTTCCGTTACACGGCCAGCGCGAGCTGCTGGTCGTGTTGCGTGCCGTCCAGCGGTTGCTTGCGCCGGTCCTTGACCCCGTACTCCCGGGACAGAGCGGCGACCTGCTCACGGAGCGGCTTCGCCTCACCACTCCGCAGATAGGCGCGTCCCTCGTACAGCTTGAGATAGTGGTCGAGCTGCTCGGGCCAGTCCTCGGCCAGATGCTCGAGGAAGTGTTCGCGCGTGCCCGGGCGGAGGAAGAGCAGGTTCGTCCAGACCCCGGTTGCGCCCGCCTCTCGCGCCGCCTTCACCACCTCGCGCAACTGTTCCGGCTTGTCGGAGATGCCGGGCAGGATCGGCGCCATCCCGACGCCGACCTTGATACCCGCGTCGACGAGCTCCTTGACGGCGCGTAGCCGCTGGCGGGGATGCGCGGTGCTCGGCTCTGTCTTCCGCCAGACCTCGTCGTCGAGGGTAGGGATCGAGAAGGTGATGCTGACCTCGGCGCCCCGCGCGGCCTCGGCGAGCACGTCGAGGTCACGGACGATCATCGGGCCCCGCGTGATCAGGCTGAACGGGTTCGAGAACTCGGCGAACGCCTCGATGCAACCGCGCGTGAGCCGGTACCTGCCCTCCGCCGGCTGATACGGATCGGTCGCTGCCCCGACGGCCACCGTGTCCCCTTCCCAAGACGCACGTCCGAGCTCCCGACGCAAGACCTCGGCGACGTTCACCTTCACGCGGATCGAGGTCCCGTAGCGCTCATCCGACGGCCGGTCGGCACGCTGCTCGAAGGCCCGCACGTAACAGAACGTGCAGCGATGGACGCAACCCATGTACGGGTTCAGCGACCACTCGAAGACCATGCCCTTGACGCGGTTCAGGGCGCTCCGGCATGGCTCTTCCCGGTACTGGGCCCGCACACCGATAGTCTAGAACATACGTTCGTCATGCCGTGGCCACCGCCGGGGCCGTCCCTATACTTCCGGGACTTCCTTGGACGACGACCGACCGCCTAGTCCCCGCGCCCCGGAAAGCGGGGCATGATGCTTGTCCTCGAGCTTCTCGCCGTTGCAGCACTCCTGCTGCTGAACGCGTTCTTCGTCGCGGGCGAGTACGGGCTCGTCACGGCGAGAAGGACACGGCTCCGCGAGCTCGAGCAGTCCGGGAGCCGCCGGGCGCGGACAGCGCTTGCGATCACCGCGGACCCGCCGCGCTTCATCGCGGCGATGCAGCTCGGGGTGACGGCGACAAGCCTGGCAATCGGTGCCATCGGTGAGCCGGTGCTCGCCCGTGTCTTCGATCCGGTGCTTGCAGGGGTGCTCGCATTCGCAGTTGCGTTCCTGCTGATCACGTATCTGCACGTGGTGGTCGGCGAGCTCGTGCCAAAGGGCGTGGCCCTTGGGCATTCCGAGACCGTCGCGCTCGCGGTCTCCGGGCCGGTTCGCACCTTCTTCTGGGTCTTCAAGCCGCTGATCTGGCTGCTGCAGCGCTCATCCGATCTCGCCCTGCGTCTGCTCGGGCTCGAGCCGCCCGGCGCCGAGGGCGCCGTGTACTCCGAAGCGGAGCTGAAGATGCTCCTCTCCCGTTCGACAGAGCACGGGGAGCTTGCGGCGGACGAGCAGGAGATGCTCTACAAGGTCTTCGACTTCGCGGACAAGGAGGTGGCGGACGTCATGGTTCCGCGTCCGGAGGTCGTTGCGCTCTCAGTCGACCTTCCGCCGGAGGACTGCCTCGCGGCGGTGATCGAGTCGCCGTACACCCGCTACCCCGTCTATCGCGGCTCGCTCGACGAGATCGTCGGGATTCTCCACGTCCGTGACCTGTTCTCCGCCGTGACCAACGGCGGGTTCGGGACGATCCGGGTCGAGGAGCTCGTCCGGCCGGCGCCGATGGTGCCCGAAACGAAGGATCTTGCCGCGATGCTCAGGGAGTTCCGCCGCACGAATCAGCATATGGCGATCGTCGTCGACGAGTACGGCGCGACGGAGGGCATCGTCACGCTCGAGGATCTGCTCGAGGAGATCGTCGGCGAGATCGAGGACGAGTTCGACCTGCCCGACGAGACCGTGGAGCGCCTCGACGAGCGGACGATTCGGGTCCACGGCACGTTCCCGATCGACGACTTCAACGAGCAATTCGAGAGAGACATGCCTCAGGAGGACTTTCACACGCTCGCGGGCTTCGTCTTCGGCCAGCTCGGTCGCGCACCCGAAGAGAGCGACGAGGTCGTCTGGGACGGGCTCAGGTTCACCGTGACCGATGTCGAGGGCGCGCGAATCGAGAAACTTCAGGTCGAGTTCCTCGAGTCGGAGCCCGAGTCGCTCCACGTGGAGAGCGCCTGAGTCGTCACCGCGGCTTCGCCGGGGCCGAGGCGCCTCCGTCGTGGCCGGTGTTACCCGGGGCACCGAGGCCAGACCGGCTCGACCGCTCGGTCGATGTGCTTCCCGAGGTGGGCCCGACCGTGAAGAAGCGGCTCGCGAAGCTCGGTCTCCGAACCGTCGGCGACGTTCTCGAGCATCGGCCAAGGCGCTACGAGCCCGCCGCTCCGGAACGCCGGATCGCGGAGCTCTTCGGCGAGGACGAGGCGGTGATCGCCGGCGAGGTGCGGAGCACGAGGCTCCAGCGGGCCCGGCGCCTGAAGCTCGTCAAGGCTCGGGTCGCCGATGAGTCTGGAGAGATCACCGCCGTGTGGTTCAACCAGGCCTGGCTTGCCGACCGCCTTCGACCCGGAATGCGCGTCCGCCTGCGCGGGAACCTGCGCGGGCGCGATTTCGCGGTTCGTTCCTACGACCTGGACGGCGTCTCCGCCACGGCCGATTTCGCGCCCGTCTATCCGGCGACCGAGGAAGTCACGGTCAAGAAGCTGCGCGACGTGGCCGGCGCGGCACTCGAGTACGCGCGAGACGTCGTCGATCCGCTGCCGGCCGGCCTCAAGGCTGCGAGCGGACTTCCCGGGAAGGCCGATGCGTTGGTCGCGCTGCACCGCCCGCGGGAGGAGGCCGACGGCGAGCGTGCGCGGCGCCGCCTCGCCTTCGACGAGCTCCTGGTGCTCCAGTTGGGGCTCGCGCGGCGACGGCTGGGCAGGGAGGAGGAGCGGGCGACCGCGCTCGGCGAGCCGGGCGAGCTCGTGCAGCGGTATCGCACCGCGCTCCCGTTCGAGTTGACGCCCGACCAGGAGCAGGCGGTCGCCGAGATCGACGCCGACCTTCGCGGCGAGCGGCCGATGGAGCGGCTCCTGCAAGGCGACGTCGGCTCCGGGAAAACGGTGGTCGCGCTCTACGCGCTCCTCCGGGCCGTCGGGGCCGGCCACCGGGGCGCGCTGATGGCCCCGACCGAGACGCTTGCGGAGCAGCACTTCCTGACCGTCGAGCCGATCTGCGCCGAGCTGGGCGTCTCCCGTGCGCTCCTGACGAGCTCCGTCGGCGCGCGGGCGCGGCGGGCTGCGCCGAGTGCTCAGATCGTCGTGGGAACGCACGCGCTCATCCAGGAAGGGGTCGACCTGTCCGACCTGGCCGTGGCCGTAGTCGACGAGCAGCACCGGTTCGGCGTCGAGCAGCGGGCTGCGATCAGGGCCGGGCGAAGGCCTCACACGCTGCACATGACGGCGACGCCAATCCCGAGGACGCTTGCCCTGACGGTCTACGGCGACCTCTCCGTGACCGAGATCACGAAGCCGCCAGCGGATCGCAAGCCGATCGTCACGCGGTGGATTCCGGAGGAGCGGGCGTCCGAGGCCTACCGGCGGCTCACGCGGCTGCTGAAGGAAGGCCGCCAAGCGTACGTCGTGTGCCCGCTCATCGAAGCGTCGGAAACGAGTCGGGCCCGCGCTGCAGAACAAGAGGCAGAACGGCTCCAGCGCGCTGAGTTGCGCGGCTTCCGGGTGGGCTGCCTGCACGGAAAGCTCCGGCCGGACGACCGCCGTGACCTGATGGCGCGGTTCAAGGCACGGCAGCTCGACGTCCTCGTCGCGACCACGGTGATCGAGGTCGGCGTCGACGTTCCGAATGCGACGGTGATGATCGTCCAGGAGGCCGACCGGTTCGGCCTGGCCCAGCTCCACCAGCTCCGCGGCCGCGTCGGGCGCGGCGCGGAGCAGTCCTACTGCCTACTCGTCTCGCGCCGAAAGGAGGAGCTCACCGAGTCGGCGCAGGCCCGGTTGGAGGCGATCGTCTCGACCACCGACGGCTTTGAGCTCGCGGAGGTGGATCTGGAGCTGCGCGGCGAAGGGCAGCTCCTCGGGACACGCCAATCGGGCCTCTCGGACTTTCGCTTTACCCGGCTGCGTGCCGACCGGGACCTGCTCGAGCAGGCCCGCGAGCTCGCTGAAGAGCTGGTCGACTACGACGGGCCGCTGAACGACGAGGTGGAGAAGTTCTTCGCCGGGAACGAGCTCGCCGCTTGAGGTGTAGAAGAACCAATGCGGCTCGCGCTCGGATTCTCGCTTGTCGCGCTGTTGGCGACACCCGCGGCCGTCACGCCGACCGGGTCGATGTCGAGCCCGCGCGCCGCGCACTCGGCGACGCTCCTTCGGTCGGGTGAGGTCTTTATCGCCGGCGGCTGCACCATCGAGAGCTGCGAGCTCGACCGCCACGGCGCGGAGACGGAGCTCTTCGACCCGCAGACCGGCCGGTTTCGGCCAGGGCCCAAGCTGCTCCACGAGCGAGTGGGGCACGTCGCCGTCCGGCTTCCCGACGGCCGCGTGCTGATCGCCGGCGGCTGGACCGGCGGCAGCCGACCCACCGCGACCACGGAGCTCTACGACCCGGAGCGGGGCACGGTCACGGACGGCCCGCCGATGAGGACGCCGCGCGGCGGCTCCACGGCCACTCCGCTAGGACGCGGCAGGTTCCTTTTCGCCGGCGGCGACGGGGGCGGTCGGTTCGTGGCGAGCGCCGAGATCTTCGACTCGGCGAGCCGACGCTTCCTGCGCACCGGGAGCATGCGGACGCCACGGTCGGCGCACTCCGCCACGCCTCTTCCCGGAGGACGCGTGCTCGTCGCGGGCGGCAACGACGACAACGACGTCGTGCTCTCGTCGACCGAGATCTACCACCAGCGCACGGGCCGCTTCTCACGGGGCCCGCGGATGACGATCCAGCGGTACAAGCATGCCGCGGTTGCGCTTCGCGACGGCTCCGTGCTCCTGGTCGGCGGCTCGAACGCACGCGACTTCTACGGCCGCTACTCGAGCGCCGAGCGTTACGACCCGAGATCGCGGCGGTTCCGGCGCGTCGCGACGATGGCCGAGCGGCGCTACAAGCTCCCCGACGCGGTCGTGCGACTTTCCTCCGGCCGAGTCGTTGTCGCGGGTGGCGGCGCATCCGTCGAGCTCTACGACCCGGGCTCGAGGCGCTTTCGAAAGATCGGCGTGCTCGGGAAGTCGCTCGCGTTCTCGACGGCGACTGCGCTCGCCGACGGCCGCGTGCTGGTGGCCGGCGGTTACGACGACCGGATCGACGTCTCGCGCTCCGCCTGGTTGATCGCGCCCTGACGCGCAGAATGCGTCCGTGCGAATCATCTCGGGCGAAAAGAAGGGGGCAAAGATCGCGGCGCCGAAGGGCCACGACACGCGGCCGACCGCCGACCGCGTCCGCGAATCCGCGTTCAACCTGATCGGGCCCGTGGACGGCGCCACTGTGCTCGACCTCTTCGCCGGCTCCGGCGCCTACGGCCTCGAGGCGCTGTCTCGCGGCGCCGCCTCGACCGTCTTCGCCGAAGACGAACCGGCCGCATGCCGGGCAATCCGCCAGAACCTCGAGAAGCTGCGGCTGACCGGGGCGACGGTGCTCTGCCGCGACGCGATCCAGGTTCTGTCCGAAGAGGCCGGAGTAGGTAGGCGGTACGATCTCGTCCTCGTCGACCCGCCTTACCGGATGTTTTCCTCGGTGCAAACCGGCCTGGCCACCTACGTGCCGCAAGTCCTCGCCGATGACGGCCTCGTCGTCGTCGAAACCCACGCGAAGGAGGAGCCGGAGCTGCCGCTCGCCGTTCGGACGAGCCGCCGCTACGGCTCGGCCCGCCTCACGCTCTACGAGCACGAATGATGACCGCGATCTACCCGGGCACCTACGACCCCGTCACGAACGGCCATGTCGACGTGATCCGGCGCGCCGCGGGCATCTTCGATCGGGTCGTGGTCGGGGTCGTGGGCACGCCGTCGCACAAACAGCCGATGTTCTCCGTCGACGAGCGCGTCGAGTTCCTCCGCGATGCCCTGACAGGGATGGACAACGTCGAGGTGGACGTCTTCAAGGAGCTTGTCGTCGAGTTCGCCCGCAAATGGGACGCGAAGGTCATCGTCAAGGGACTGCGCGTGATCTCGGACTTCGAGTGGGAATTCCAGATGAACCAGCTCAACCGGACGCTCGCCCCGGACATCGAGACCGTCTACGTGATGGCGAGCCCGGAAGTCAGCTTCGTCTCCTCGAGCGGCGTCAAGGAGATCGCGGTCTACGGAGGCGACATCAGCGGGCTCGTCCCCGACCTGGTCGCGAGGCGCATGCGCGAGCTCTTCCCCGACGGTCGGCCAGGCGCTCCCGTCAGCCCCTCTGAGTAAACTCCCGGGCCATGGACGTCCTCGTTCTCATTGACAAGCTCGACGACCTCGTCCACAACGCGAAGGCCGTTCCGCTCACCGACCAGGTGCGGATCGACCGTGAGGAGATCTACGAGATCCTCGACCAGATGCGCGCGACGATTCCCGAGGAGATCAAACAGGCTCGCTGGATCGTCAAGGAGCGGCAGGAGATGCTCGCCGAAGCCAAGCGAGAATGCGACCGGATCCTCGGGGAGGCCCGTGAGCAGGCGGCCCGGGAGGCGTCGCAGACGGAGATCGTCAAGCTCGCCGAGCGCCAGGCGCAGGAAATCATCGACGAGTCGCGGCGGCAGGCTCGCGAGACGCGGCTCGAGATGGAGGACTGGGCCGACAGCATCCTCTCGACGCTCGAGGTCAATCTCGACAAGTTCCTCGGCGCGGTCAAGCGCGGACGAGAGCGGCTGCACGAGCGCTCGCAGGAAACCGTCGTCGCGGGAGTCGCGGCGGCGAGCTCCAACGACGACCAGCCGTACGAGCAGTAGCCCGCGCGTCGCTGCGCTCTACGACGTGCACGGGAATCTCCCGGCGCTCGAGGCCGTGCTCGCTCAGGCCGGAGACGCACAGCTCGTCTTCGGCGGCGACATGGCGGCGGGGCCGCTCCCGGCCGAGACGCTCGACCGGATCATGGGGCTGGACGCGGCCTGGATCCGAGGCAACGCCGACCGCGAGCTGCTGAGCGGGCCGTCGGGCGGCCTGATCGACGAATGGGTCGTCGGTCAGCTCGAAGACCGACATCGAAAGTTCATCTCCGGACTGCCGGAGCAGGTGGAGCTCGACGTCGAGGGAGTGGGCCGCGTCCTCTTCTGCCACGGCTCGCCGCGCAGCGACGAGGAGATGATCCTGAAGACGACGCCCGACGATTGGCTCCGCGAGATGGTGGCCGGCGTCGAGGCCGATCTCGTCGTCTGCGGCCATACGCACATGCAGTTCGACCGTTCCGTCGACGGCCAAAGAGTGGTCAACGCCGGAAGCGTGGGGCTGGCGTACGGCGGCGCGGGCGCGCACTGGTTACGGCTCGGGCCCGGCGTCGAGCACGTGAGAACGCCGTACGACAACGAGTCGTTCGCCAATCAAGTGAAGAGCCTGGAGTGGCCGCTCGCCGAGCGCTTCGCCGAGGAGAACATCCGCTCGTTTCCGTCGGAGGAGGAGTCGCTGGAGTTCTTCGAGCGCGTGGCCGCCGAGCAGTGGGCACGGCGCTCCTCCCGGCAATGAACGCCGACTTCTGAGCGGCTGCAAAGCGGCGCCGGGCCTCTCCCGCAGGTCGCGCGCATACCACCGGGTATGCACGCGACCTGCGTGGGAACCCCGACTTGCTTTTCGCGCGCCAGAAGTTCGGGGACATCACCGGAAGGAGCGCCGACGCTACCCTGACTCGCCGTGACCACCTTCGACCTCAGACAGGCCAAGCTCCGTCCCGGCGAGGAGTACCGGGACGAGCAAGAGATCGCGCTCTCGCCGTTCGAGCTCGGCGGACAGCGCTATCTGCCCGTGCCCGAGAACGTGAGGGCCGAGCTCGTCATCAACCGTGGCACGAGCGGCACCACATTCGAGCTGAACTTCCCCGTTCGCCTCCACGGGCCTTGTTACCGGTGTCTCGAGGACGCGGTCCTCGATCTGTCGATCCGCGCGCAGGAGTATCAGGCTACGAGCCCCGGTGAGTCGGACGAGCTGCGCACGCCCTATGTCGCGGACAACCAGCTTCGGCTCTCGGACTGGGCCCGGGACGCCATAGCGGTCGAGCTTCCTGAGCAGATCCTCTGCCGCGAGGACTGCGCCGGTCTCTGCCCGATCTGCGGCGAGAATCTGAACGAGAACCCGCACGAGCACGAGGAGGAGCAGTCCGACCCGCGCTGGGCCGCGCTCGAAGCGCTACGCGAGAAGCTCTAGCGTCTGCGTCGGCTCGAAGCGCTCGAGCAGACGACGGTCGTGGGTGACGAGGACGATCGTCCCTTCATAGCCCTCCAGAGCGGCCTCGAGCTCCTCGATCGCCTCGAGGTCGAGGTGATTCGTCGGCTCGTCGAGAACGAGCGTGTTCACGCCCTGGGCCGAAATCAGGGCGAGGCCCGCGCGTGTGCGCTCGCCAGGTGAAAGCGAGGAGGCGGGTCTGAGCACGGCATCCGCCCCGAGCGCGAACTTCGCCAGGAGCGTGCGGGCGTCGGCCGGAGATAGACGGCTCGCTTCGCCGAACGCCTCGAGCAGCGGCGCTGAGCCGGCGAATTGCGACCGCCGCTGTTCCAATTCGCCGAGTTGGACGCCCGGGCCAACGTAGCGGCGGCCGGCTTTGAGGGGGAGATCGCCGAGCAGAGCGCCGATGAGCGTCGTTTTCCCGCTCCCGTTCGATCCGACCACGGCGAGCCGGTCGCCGTGCCGCAGCTCCAGATCCACCGGGCCTAGTCGAAAGTCTCCTCGCTCGACGATCGCGGCGTCGAGCCGCGCGACCACTTGGCCTGCCCGGTCGGACGGCAGCTCGAGCTGAAGGCGCCACGGCTCCCAAGGTTTGTCGACTTTTTCGAGACGTTCGAGGCGCTTCTCGGCCGAGCGGACCTTGGACATCAGCGCGTGGGTGCCGCGCCGGCCGGCCATCCTGCCCCCGGCGCGGGCCTGTGTACGGCGGTCCTGGAGCAACTCGGTGAACCGACCGCGCTCCTCGACATAGTGCGAGTACGCGGCCTCGTGCTTGTTGCGGGCGACAGCGCGAAGGCGTTCGTATTCCCGCCAGGACCCGACGAACTCCTGGATCCGCCGCGTCTCGGCCTCGAACTCGATCACTCGCTCGACGGCATGCTCGAGGAACGCACGGTCGTGCGAGACGATGACGAGCGCGCTCGGCGTCTCCGCGACGAAGCGCTCGAGCAACGTCAGGCCGTCGAAGTCGAGGTCGTTCGTCGGCTCGTCCAGCAGCAGGACATCGTGATCGGCGGCGAGGAGCGCCGCGAGCTTCGCCCGCGCCAGCTGGCCGCCCGAGAGCTGTCCGGGTGGTCGGTCAGGGTCGACGTCGAGCCCCACGCGGGCCGCCGACTTTCGAAGCTCCCATTCGGGCGCGTCAACCGAAGGGATTCGCGCATCCTGCGGGAGGTACCCAACGGTCAACGACGCCGGACGCCGCTCGACAAAGCCGGAATCGGGTGCCTCGAGACCCGCGAGCACGCGAAGAAGCGTCGTCTTGCCGCTGCCGTTCGGCCCGACGATGCCGATTCGTGCGCGGGGCGGCACGACGACCGACGCGCCGTCGAGGACGACATCGGCGCCGTAGCTCTTCGTGACGTTGGATGCGGCAAGCGTGCCGCCGTTCATGCGCATGCGGTCCTCCTGATCGCGAGGGAAGGGAATTCGGCTATCGATCAGCGAACGCGCATAGAGCGAGCCCGAGGGCTCGTTGCCAATCGTAGCTATAGTGCCGGGCCGCTATGGCAGTCCCCAAGCGAAAAACATCGAAGGCGCGGCGGGACAAGCGCCGTGCGCAGCACAAGCTCGAGGCCCCGCGCCTGAACGAGTGTCCGGTCTGCCATCGCCCGAAGCGGCCCCATCGCGTCTGCCCCAACTGCAAGACCTACCGCGGACGCGAGGTCGAGCCCTTGCGCGCTCCGGTTCCGTAGAATCGGCGCGCCCGTAATCCACTAGTCAAGCGAGGTGACATGGCAGCGTCCCGCGACGAAGTCTTCGAGCGCATCAAGGAAGTTCTGGTCGAACGTCTG
>DASSCT010000053.1:0-2767 GCA_035697545.1 Gaiellaceae bacterium
GTAGAACCACCAGTCCTTGGCGACCTCCTCCGCCTCGTCGATGCCGAATGAATCGCGATCGCTGACGGGGTTCAGGAGCATGGTGCGCGAGTCTACGCTGCCCTCCGGACAAGGGTCGTGCGGAAAGAGGGCGAACCTCCCGTTCGTGTCCACAAGGCTGGAAGCGCGGGTCGAGATCTGGAGCGAACGCCTTACGCTCATCCGCGCCGTCGCCACGATCATCGGGGTCGCGATCCTTCTCGTTGCGATCGCCGGCGTGCTGGCGCGCGTCGTCGAAGGGGAGACGTTCACGAGCCTCGGGCTCGCCTACTGGTGGGCCATGGAGACGGTGACGACGGTTGGCTACGGCGACATCGTGCCGCACACGCTGCCCGGGCGACTCGTAGGCACGCTGCTCATGCTGACGGGAATCGCCCTTATTCCCACGCTCACGAGCGTGATCGTCTCGACGCTGGTCTCGAAGCGCCGGCAGGAAGAGCAGGAGCGGCTCGAGGACATGCTCACCCGTGTCGAGCAGCGGCTGCAAGACCTCGAGCAGAAGCAGTGACTCGCGAGGGCATCCTGCGCCGGCTGTTCGCGCCGCGTGGCGAGATCGCAGGAACGGTCTACGGGACGATCGTCGTCATGGGCGCACTGGTCGCCGGTTCAAAGGGCGAAGCCGACCCGGCGCGCCTGGGGGCGATCGTCACGGGGACGGTGCTGGTGCTCTGGCTCGCCCACGTCTACTCCCACGCGCTCGGGGAGACGATCACCCGCGGCCGGCGTATCGACAGCGAGGAGCTCACCGACGTCGCGCGCCGAGAGCTCGGGATTCCACTCGCCGCCGTCGCGCCTCTTGCCTCGCTTCTCCTCGGCGCCGTCGGCGTCCTTCGCGAGACAACCGCGATCTGGATCGCGCTCCTTATCGGCCTCCTCACGCTTGCCGTCGGCGGGGTTGCGTACGCGCGGATCGAGCGATTGGGCCCTGCTGGGACGCTGGCGGTGGTCGCCGTCAACCTTGCCTTCGGCCTCGTGCTGGTCGGCCTGAAGGCCGCCTTGGTGCACTGATCAGAGGCTGAGGCCTTCGCCCGGCTGGAGGACGCGAACATCGACCTCCGGAGCGACCTTCGCCGCAGCTCGCACGAATTCCTCGGCGGGCTCGCTCAAGAACGGAGCTAGAGCGGACCGATGGAGGGGGCGGTAGGTGCCCCAGTGGATCGGAACGGCGATCCTGGGCGCAAGCCTGCGAACCGCCTCGGCTGCGCGCTCAGGATCGAGGTGCTTGCCGCGACCGAGTGTCGCGCCCCAGCCCCAGATTGGGATGAAGGCGAGATCGAGGTTGTCAACCAGGCCGCTCATGCCCTCGAAGAGGTCGGTGTCGCCGGCGAAGAAGATGCGCTTCGAGCCGAGGATCGCGTAGCCCAGGGCGGTACCGCCGGTCCTCGGCGGACGGGCGCCCTCGTGCTCGGCGTGCGTCGCCCTGACCGTCACCGGGCCGACGGCCATCTCGTCGCTCTCGTCGACCTCGACCGCATCGAAGCCCTGAATCCGTGCGCCGAGCCCGCGCGGCGCCACGACCGTCACGGAGCGGGGGAGCATGCGCAGCGACGCCGTGTCGAGATGGTCGTAGTGTCCGTGGGAGATGAGGACCGCGTCGAGGTCCCCGAGATCGAGCTTCTCGACCGGGACGGCCCGCCGGATGTGCGCGACGCGGGACCGAAGGAGCGGATCGGTCAGAAGCCGAACGCCGTCGAGCTCGACGAGGACCGTTCCGTGCCCGACGTACTGCGCACGAGCCATTGCGGGATCGTAGGACGCTCTATGCTCGCCGCGATGCCTTACCTGCCCGCCGAGGATCGCTACGTGCGGATGCAGTACCGGCGCAGCGGGCGCAGCGGCCTGCTGCTCCCGGCGATCTCGCTCGGCCTGTGGCACAACTTTGGCCACGAGCGTCCGCTGGCGACGGGCCGGACGATTATCAGACGCGCCTTCGACCTCGGGATCACGCACTTCGATCTCGCCAACAACTACGGCCCGCCGTACGGCTCGGCCGAGGAGAACTTCGGGACGATCTTCTGCGCCGACCTCAAGCCGTACCGCGACGAGCTCGTGATCTCGACGAAGGCCGGCTACGACATGTGGCCGGGGCCCTATGGGGAGTGGGGCTCGCGCAAGTACCTCCTCTCGAGCCTCGACCAGAGCCTCGGGCGGATGGGCCTCGACTACGTCGACATCTTCTACTCCCACCGCTTCGACCCGCAGACGCCGCTCGAGGAGACGATGGGCGCGCTCGACACCGCCGTTCGGCAGGGCAAGGCGCTCTACGTCGGGATCTCGTCGTACTCCCCGGAGCGGACGCGAGAGGCCGCCGAGATCCTCGACCGGCTCGGCACGCCCCTCCTGATCCATCAGCCCTCCTACTCGATGCTCAACCGCTGGGTCGAGGACGGGCTGCTCGACGTCCTCGACGAGCTCGGAGTCGGGTGCATCGGGTTCTCGCCGCTCGCGCAGGGCGTGCTCACCGACCGCTACGCGGACGGCATCCCGGAGGGCTCCCGGATCGACCGTGGGCTCTACCTGAGCGCCGATCAGCTGACGGGCCAGACCGTGGCGAAGGTCGCCGCCCTCCGCGACATCGCCGCCGGACGAGGCCAGACACTGCCCGCGATGGCGCTCGCCTGGACCCTTCGCGACCCGCGAATGACGTCGACGCTCGTCGGCGCGAGCAGCGTCGCCCAGCTCGAGGCAAACGTCCGGGCGCTCGACCGGCTCGACTTCTCCGACGAGG
>DASSCT010000054.1:0-2017 GCA_035697545.1 Gaiellaceae bacterium
TGCTGGTGCCGGCGGGGATAGTGGAGGTCGAGGCGAAGCCGGAAGCCGCCTCGCCGCGCCGCGCGCTGGCCGATGGTGCGAAGCGCCGTCTCCAGGCCGGCCTCCGTGAGGACATACGGGTGCAGCTCGAAGAGCGCCTCCCGCAGCTCGGAAACAGTCTGCGCGAGCGCCGCATCCGCCCGCGTGAGGGCAGGATGGGACGTCGAGGTCTCGGCCTCCTCGAGGTCGTGCCTCGCCGAGAGCAGATTCTGGATCGCGCTGTCGTGCAGGCCCTCGGCGAGCGCCTTCCGCTCCCGCTCCTCGGCCAGCAGCGCCTCAGCGGCCAGCCGCCGGCTCACCGCGGCGAGCTCGGCGATCCGCCGCGTCCGTCGTGCCAGCAGGTAGGAAAGGAGCGCCGCCGCAGCGGTGATCCAGATGAGGTAGCCCGTGTGGACGGCGACGAGCCGGGCGGCGTGGGGACGGCTGGAGTTCACGTCGGGCATCGCCTGGGCCAGGTAGGCGGCGATCGCCGCGGCGCCGGCGAGGGCGGTTAGCGAGGGACGAAACCGAAAGGCGACGGCGACGGGGACGAGGAAGTAGGCGGCGCGGGCCTCGGAGAACGCCCCGCCCGAGAGGAACACGAGGGCCGTGATCGCAGCGATGTCCGCGGCCGTCGCGATGAGCGCAAACCGGGCGGTGACCGGACGCAGGTACACCCAAGCCAGGAGGCCGACCGCCCATACCGCGAAGAGGGCCAGCGCAGGGTAGAAGCCGCGCTCCTGCGGGTTGCCGAGCCCGTGGCTGGCCCCGATCAGCACGATCGCAGGGATGCGGAGCCAGGCGACGAGCCGCTCTGTCTCCTCCGTCGGCGCCGCAGCCGGAAGGCTGCGCTCCTCCCGTGTTGCCAAGTCGGTTACTCGATCAGCCCTCGGCGCATTGCCTCGGCGACCGCAGCCGCACGATCGGAGACTCCGAGCTTCTCATAGAGGTGCTGCACGTGGGTCTTCACGGTGGTCACGCCGAGGTACAGCTCGCCTGCGATCTCGGGCAGGCTCTTGCCCGAGGCGATCAGGCGCAGGATCTCGCTCTCGCGCTTGGTCAGCACGGGCGCGTCGTTCGAGGCGCGTAGCCGGATCTCCGAGACGAGCCCGGATGCGAGCTCGGGAGGAAGGACGTTTTCCCCGCGCGCGCAGGCGAGCACGGCGTCGAGGATCTGTAGCTGGCGCGCCTCCTTGGCGATGAAGCCTGCCGCACCCGTCTCGAGCGCCTTGTAGACGATCCCGCTCTCGGTGAAGGCCGAGATCAGGAGCACCCGCGTCGGCAGGCCGTCCCGGACGACCGCGTGCGTGATCGCGAGGCCGTCGAGGCCGGGCAGCTTGTAGTCGAGGAGCGCGACGTCGGGCTGGTGGTGCTCGATCTCGGAGAGCGCCGAGCGCCCGTCCTCGGCCTCTGCGACGACATCGATCTGCCCGCTGCTCGAAAGGGCCCGCACCACGCCTTCGCGGTAGAGCGGGTGGTCGTCGGCAACGACGACGCGCACCTTCTTCGAGTCCTGCGGCATCGCGACCTCGTCCATCGTACGTCCCTGCTCCCCCGGGGCGTCGTGAATGGTCAGCTCGAACGGCGCACTCACCGGGCCACCGGTGAGTGCACCGCTCTTCTTGGGGGGACAAAGGCGACCGAGGAGGCGGACACCGGAGCAGCCGCCGCCGACGGAGGGGAAGGAGCAAACCGCTTCAGTGTCGTCACCTCACTCAGTCGCTGTCCTGTCGGACACTGGCGCACTCGAGCGGAAGGCGGCATCCCGTCCAGGAAGGATCGGTCCGCCGGAGCGCATCCTCCGCCAAGTCCTGCGATCGGAGGATGGCAGCGAAACGGTCGATCTGAAGGCGGAGCTCGCATCCTCCCCGCCGTCGCCCGAAGACGGCGTGCGAATCCTCCGTCGGCACGATGCCCTCGGGACCGTCCGGTCAGCAACCTGAACCTCGATGACCGGCCCGTCGCAGTTGGTGACCGAGACGCTCGGCGCTCCGCAGCA
>DASSCT010000055.1:0-2939 GCA_035697545.1 Gaiellaceae bacterium
CGACAGGGCATCGTCTTGCTGAAGAACGACGGCGCGCTGCCGCTCGCGACCGACCAGCCACTGAAGATCGCGGTTATCGGCGGTTACGCGCAGCTCGGGGTGGCGAGCGGCACCGGTTCGGGCGCGGTCCTTCCGGTGGGCGGTTACGCGGGTGTTATTCCGATCGGCGGCCCCGGTGTGATGGGGCCCAGCCGAAACCTCTTCCTCATGCCGTCATCGCCGGCGACCCTACTTGCGAAGCGCTCGGATGTGGTCATCGTCTTCGGAATTCGCGTGGAGGGCGAGAGCTTCGACCTGGCCGATCTATCGCTGCCATGGGGCCAGGACGCGGTCATCGACGCGGTGGCAGCCGCCAACCCCGACACGATCGTCGTGCTGGAGACCGGCAACCCGACGTCCATGCCCTGGCGCGACAAGGTGAGGGCGATTGTCCAGGCGTGGTACCCCGGGCAGGCCGGCGGCCGGGCAATCGCCGAGGTGCTCACCGGCAGGGTGAATCCTTCCGGTCGTTTGCCGATCACCTTCCCGGAGAGCCTCGACCAGACACCGCGCCCGGAGCTGCCCGGCCTGGGAACGCCGTGGGGCACGCCGACCACGATCCGCTACGACGAGGGCGCGGAGGTCGGGTACCGCTGGTTCGCCAAGACGGCGGCAAAGCCGCTGTATGCCTTCGGTCACGGCCTCGGCTACACGACGTTCGAGTACAGCAACCTCGAGATCGAAGGCGGCGACACCATCACGGCGACATTCACCGTGAGGAACACCGGCGAACGCGAGGGCGCCGACGTCCCGCAGCTCTACCTGACGGAGGCGGCCGGCGACAAGCGGATGCGGCTGCTTGGCTTCGAACGAGCGGAGCTGCAGCCTGGCGGGTCACGCCAGGTGACGCTGACCGCCGACCCGCGGCTCCTGGCCCGCTTCGACGGCGATGCCGGCCAGTGGCGCATCGACGAAGGCACCTACAAGGTCGCGGTCGGCAAGGCCGCCGACACCCTCGAACTGACCGCGGAAACGACTTTGAAGGATGCGCGCTTCGGCAGCTGACGCGTCAATATCTGCGCAGAAGCCCACGACATGAGGAGCCGGCATGAGCGCCCCTGAGGACGAGACCTCGAAGTACGACTCGCTGCTCGCGACCGGCGAGCGTGTGCTGCTCGTGCGCCAGCGCCACTGGCTTACGTTCCTGGAGGCCGGACGCTGGTTCGTCCTCGCGCTCGGCGCCGCGCTGGCAGCGCTCGTCCTCAACCAGGCCTTCTCGGACGACGGTGTCTCCGGAGTCCTGAGCACCCTGCTCACCTGGGTCTTCTGGATCTCCCTGGCGATCGGGCTTCTCGGCGTCGCCTGGTACTTCCTCGTCTGGCGGATCGAGCGCTATCTCGTCACGACGCGTCGGGTGATCGAGGCGGGCGGCCTGATCAACAAGTATTCACGCGACACCTCACTCCAGGCGATCACCGACATGCTCGTCGGCCACCCCTGGCTCGGGCGGATCCTCGGCTACGGCGAGATCGACCTGCTGACGGCGTCCGAGGCCGGAACGAGCAAGATCCGCTTCCTGCCCGACGCCGACGGCTTCAAGAAGGCGCTGCTCGACGCGAAGCAAGAGCACGAGCTCGAGGTCGGCGGAGGTCGCGCCGTGCAGGAGGCCGTCGCGGCTGCGTCGACGCGGCCTGCGAGCCCCGAGCCTCAGGCGCCGTCATCGGCCGAGGAGGTCGACTCCGCGCTCAGCCGTCTCGCGGACATGCGTGATCGCGGGCTGATCACGCAGGCGGAGTTCGACGAGAAGAAGCGGGAGCTCCTCGACCGTCTCTAGCTCGTCTCGGGCTCGGGCTCGGAGCGGAGCGCCGCGATCCGCTCCCTGCGTGCCTTCGTGAGCTCCTGCACCACGATCTGAATCGAGGCCGTCAGCGGGACCGCAACCAGCGCGCCGAAGGCGCCCAAGAAAGCGCCGAACAGCGTCACGCTGATGATCACGAGTGAGGCCCAGATGTTCACCGCTTTCCCCTGGATCGTGGGCGTGAGCAGGTTGTTCTCGACCTGCTGGTAGACGAGGATCACGACGAGCATGATGATCGCGGCAGTCAGGCCTTCCTCGGCCCACAGGGTCGGAACGAGGATGAAGCCCGCGATCGTCGCCCCCATCATCGGGATGAGGTCGAGCAGCCCGGCGATCACGCCCAGGGCGAGCGCGTAGCTCGACCCGAGCAGCGCCGCAGTCCCGCCCTGGACCGTGCCTGCGATGACCGCGATCACCGCGACGCCGATCGCCCAGCGCGAGATCGTCGTCGTGATGCGTTCCCAGACGCCCAGGGTGGTGTCGCGTGACTCAGGCGAGAGGACGCTGGCAACAGCCTCCTTGATCTTCGGCATGTCGACGAGCAGGAAGATCGCGACGAAGACGATTGTGAAGATGCCGAGGGCGAAAGAGAAGACGTTTCCGGCGACGCCGACGAGCGCCGAGAGCGCCGTCGGGATGGTGTTCGCGAGCTGCTGGGAGCCCTCCTGTGCGTTCTCCGCACCGCCCGTCGAGCCGAGCCAGTCGAGCTCTCCCGAGTCACGCAGGCTCTGGACGATCTGCGGGAGGTCCTTGAGGAAGTCTCTGATGCTCGAGAGCAGCGGGACGGCGAGCATGAGCGCCAGCAGCGTGACGAGGATGACGGAGCCGAGGACAAGGATCGTGGAGGCGAGGCCACGCCCGAGCGGAGTCTTCGCCATCAGCAGGCGAACCGGGTACTCGAACACGAAGGCGAGAAACGCACCGACGAAGACGAGCATGAGCGCGTCCGAAAGTGACAGGAGCAGCCAGACGCCGAGCACGACGGCGGTCCCCACCAGGAGCGCGCGAATCGGGATGATCACCTGGACGGTCGGGAAACGGATCCCCGACCCGCGGACGCTCGCCGGCTCGCTCACGCCGTCCTCTTACGACGCCGGCCCGT
>DASSCT010000056.1:0-8552 GCA_035697545.1 Gaiellaceae bacterium
AGCGCCGGTGCCGCAGTCGAAGATCCGAATCCGCCTGAAGGGCTATGACCATCAGGCGCTCGACCGCTCGGCGGCGTCGATCGTCGAGACGGCGACGCGCACCGGCGCAACCATCACCGGTCCCGTTCCGCTGCCGACCGAGCGGAACATCTACACGGTGATCCGCGGCCCGTTCAAAGACAAGGACTCGCGGGAGCACTTCGAGATCCGGACGCACAAGCGGCTGATCGACATCCACAGCCCGACGCCGAAGACGGTCGACTCGCTGATGCGGCTTGACCTGCCGGCCGGAGTCGACATCGAGATCAAGTTGTAAGAAGTGATGAAGGGGATCGTGGGAAGAAAGCTCGGCATGACGCAGGTCTTCGACGAGGAGACCGGCGCCGTCACGCCCGTCACGGTGATCCAGGCCGGGCCCTGCCCGGTCGTCGCCGTTCGGACGCAGGACGCGGACGGCTACGACGCCATCCAGCTCGCCTATGACGAGGTGGCCGAGCGCAAGCTGACGAAGCCGAAGCTCGGCTACCTAAAGAAGCACGACGTCGGCCCCCATCGCCGGCTGATCGAGATCCGCGGTCAGAGTGAGCTGACCCCTGGGGAGACCGTCACCGTCGAGAGCTTCGAACCGGGCGACCGAGTGAAGGTCTCAGGCGTCTCGATCGGGAAGGGCTTCGCGGGGACGATCAAGCGGCACAACTTCAGCCGCGGCCCGACGTCCCACGGCTCGCATAACATCCGCAAGCCCGGCTCTATCGGCGCTTCGGCCACGCCGTCGCGTGTGTTCAAGGGCATGCGAATGGCCGGCCATATGGGTGCCAACCGGGTGACGCAGGTCGGCCTGCGCGTCCACTCGGTCGACCCCGAGGAGAACCTACTCCTCGTCAAGGGCGCCGTGCCCGGGCCGAAGAACGCCATCGTCGAAGTGCGGGAGGAGATCCGTGGCCCCTCCTAAGGCTCCCATCCTCGATGCTGCCGGCAAGCGCTCGAAGGACGCCACTCTCGAGGAGGCGATCTTCGGCGCGGAGGTCAAGCCTCACCTCGTCCACGAGGCGGTCCGGGCTGAGCTGAACGCTCAGCGTGCCGGAACTCGGGCGGTCAAGAGCCGCGGGCTCGTCGCCGGCGGCCGCGGCAAGCCGTGGCGCCAGAAGGGCACAGGCCGCGCTCGGGCGGGGACGACCCGCGCGCCGCAGTGGACCGGCGGCGGTGCTGCGTTCACGCCGCGCACGAATTTCGAGGTGAAGGTCAATCGGAAGGCCCGCAAGGCGGCGTTCCGCGCCGCCCTCTCCAGCCATGTCCAGGGACAGACCCTCGGCGTCATAGACGGGTCGGCGTTCTCCGAGCCGTCCACGAAGAGCGCGGCCGCGTTCCTCGACGCCTGGGGGAAGGATCTGCCGGTGCTGCTCGTCGTCCAGGAAGACGAGGAAGCAGTGATCAAGTCGTTCCGGAACCTCGAGCGGGTACTCGTGATCACGCCGGCCGAGCTCGAGGTCGCAGCGATCGTCTGGGCCCGCACCCTGCTGGTCAGCCAAAACGCGCTCGAGGACGTGCAGAAGCGGGGTGCCGCGTGAGACGTCGCTTGCGATGTCTCATTCAGGCCGCGCGGGCTTTGCCCGTGCGGCCGTCTGAAGTGACCAGTCGACGCGCTGCAAATTTGGAGGTGCGGCTGTGAGTCTCCATCCGAATGAAGTCCTGCTGGCGCCGGTGGTGTCGGAGAAGAGCTACAGCCTGATCGAGGATCGCAAGTACTCGTTCCGCGTCCACCCGGATGCGCACAAGACGCAGGTCCGCCAGGCCGTCGAGGAGCTCTTCGGCGTCAAGGTGCAAGCCGTCAACATCGTCCAGGTTCGGCCGAAGCCGAAGCGCCGAGGGCTCGTCCGCGGGCGCCGGCCGGGCTGGAAGAAGGCGATCGTGCAGCTCCGCGAAGGCGAGGCGATCGAGATCTTCGAAGGGGCCCAGGTCTAATGCCGACGCGGAAGTTCAAGCCCACCTCTCCGGGCCGCCGGTTCATGACGGTCTCCGATTTTGCCGAGGTCACGAAGTCGGAGCCCGAGAAGAGCCTGCTCGAGCCCGTCAAGAAGAAGGGCGGCCGGAACAACGACGGCCGGATCACGACGCGCCACAAGGGCGGCGGTCACAAGCGCCGCTACCGCGTCGTCGACTTCAAGCGCACAAAGGACGCCGTTCCGGCCAAGGTCGCCGCGATCGAGTACGACCCCAACCGCTCGGCGAATATCGCCCTGCTCCACTACACCGACGGCGCGAAGTCGTACATCCTCGCGCCAGCACGCCTCAGGGTCGGCGCGACGGTCGAGTCCGGACCGAAAGCCGACATCAGGCCCGGGAACGCATTGCCGTTGCAGAACATCCCGACCGGGACGCTCGTCCACAACGTCGAGCTCAAGCCCGGTCAGGGCGGCAAGCTCGCCCGGAGCGCGGGCTCTGGGATTCAGCTTGTGGGCAAGGACGCCGGGTACGCGGTCCTTCGGCTACCCTCCGGCGAGCTGCGGCGCGTAAGTCTCGCCTGCCGGGCGACGGTGGGTCAGGTCGGCAACGTCGACCACGAGAACATCACCGGCGGGAAGGCGGGGCGCAGCCGTTGGCGGGGGAAGCGTCCCACGGTGCGCGGCTCCGCGATGAACCCTGTCGACCACCCACACGGTGGCGGCGAGGGGAAGTCGAAGGGTGGCCGGCATCCGGTAACCCCCTGGGGAGTGCCGACGCTGGGCAAGCGAACCCGCCGCAAGCACAAGGAATCCGATCGTCTGATCATCCGGCAGCGACGCAGGGGCAAGGAGAAGCGTTGAGCAGGTCGTCCAGAAAAGGTCCGTACGTCGAGGAGCGGCTGATGAGCCGCATCGAGGCGATGAACGACTCCGGATCCAAGAACATGGTCCGGACCTGGTCGCGCACCTCGACGATCTTCCCGGAGATGGTCGGCCACACGATTGCGGTGCATGACGGCCGCAAGCACGTCCCGGTCTTCATCACCGAGCAGATGGTCGGCCACAAGCTCGGCGAGTTCGCGCCGACGCGGACGTTCCGCGGCCACTCCGGCGACCGCAAGACGGAGGTGAGGCGCTAGTGGCGCGGGCAAGAACCGAGCCCGTGGAGGAGCAGCAGGAGGTGCGCGCCCAGGCGAAGTGGCTGCGCATCACGCCGCGTAAGGCCCGGCTGGTCGTGGACCACATCCGCGGCCGCACCGTGCCCGAGGCACGGTCGGTCCTGGCGTTCACGCCCCGCGCCGCGGCTCGCGAGATCGAGAAGGTGCTGGCCTCCGCAGTCGCCAACGCCGAGGCGAACCACAACCTGCTCGGGGACGAGCTCGTGATCACCTCGGCCTACGTCGACGAAGGCCCGACGATCAAGCGCTGGCGTCCCCGCGCGCGCGGCCGCATTGCGCGCGTGAAGAAGCGCACCTGCCACGTGACGCTGAAGCTCCAGCCCGTCGAGGCCGCGGTCGAGACCCCGCGCCCGAGTAGGCAGGAGGCCGAAACCCCGCCCGCTGAGGAGCCGAAGGCAGAAGAGCCGAAGCCGAAGCGAGCGCCGCGAAGAGCCGCGAAGAAAGCCGAGGAGAGCTAAATGGGACAGAAGATTCATCCGGGCGGGATGCGCGTCGGCGTCATTCACGATTGGAAGTCCAACTGGTACACGAACGACAAGGACTTCTCCGACGCGATCATCGAGGACGTCAAAATCCGCGAGCACATTCTCGGGAAGCTGGCCCATGCCGGGCTGTCGGACATCCTGATCCGCAAGGACAAGCAGCGGATCACGGTCGACATCTACACGGCGCGGCCCGGCATCGTGATCGGCAAGTCGGGCGCCGAGGTTGACGCGCTGCGTCGCGATCTTCACGCGTTGACGCACAAGAACGTCCACATCAACATCAACGAGATCAAGCGTCCGGAGCTCGACGCCAAGCTGGTCGCCCAGTCGATCGCCGAGCAGCTCGCTAACCGCGTCGCCTTCCGGCGCGCCATGAAGCGCTCGCTCGCGTCGGCAATCCGTTCCGGCGCCCAAGGGGTCAAGATCACGTGCTCAGGGCGGCTGGGCGGCGCGGAGATGAGCCGTTCGGAGACCTACTCCGAGGGCCGGGTGCCGCTGCACACGATCCGCGCGGACATCGACTACGGCTTCGTCGAGGCGAAAACGACCTTCGGCCGCATCGGCGTGAAGGTCTGGATCAACAAGGGCGAGATCATGCCCGAGGGCTACGAGACGGTCGAAGGCCGCCGCGACGCTCGCCTCGGCGACCAGGACCAGGCGCGGCGGCGAGGCGGCCGCACCGAAGGACTGAGCGCCTCGCGCGAGGGTGGCCGGAGAGCGAGCGCCGACCGCGAAGGGCTCGGTCCCGTCCGCGAGCGCCGTGGCGGCCCGCGCCGTGGCGGCGGGCGCGGCCGGAGCGCGGCCGAGCGCCCTCAGCCCGAGGCGGAGGCCGAGGCGCCAACGACGCCCGACACCACAGCCGAAGCGCCCGCTACCCCCGACACCGCCGCCGAGGTGCCCACCGAAGCGCCGGAACAGCCTGCTGAGCAGAAGCCTGCCGAGCAGCAGCCGGAAGGTGAGAGCTAGTGCTGCTCCCGAAGAAGACAAAGTTCCGCAAGTACCAGCGCGGCCGTCGTCGCGGCCTGGCGAAGGGTCAGACCAACGTCCAGTTCGGCGATTTCGGCATCAAGGCGCTCGAGGACGGCTGGGTGACGAATCGTCAGATCGAGGCTGCCCGAATTGCGATGACGCGCAAGATCAAGCGCGGCGGCAAGGTCTGGATCAACGTCTTCCCGGACAAGCCGGTCTCGCAGAAGCCGGCCGAGACGAGGATGGGCTCGGGCAAGGGCTCCCCTGAGCACTGGGTTGCCGTCGTCAAGCCAGGCCGCGTCATGTTTGAGTTGGCCGGCGTCCCCGAGTCGCTGGCCAAGGAGGCGCTCCGTCTCGCAGGGACGAAGCTGCCGGTGAAGACCAAATTTGTGAAGCGGGAGGCGAACCTCTTTGAGGGCTAAGCAAGTCAGAGACATGACGGACGAGGAGCTGGAGAACGCGTTGGCCGATCGGCGCCAGGAGCTCTTCAACCTGCGCTTTCAATCGGCGACTGGTGCGCTGGAGAACCCCGCGCGCCTGAAGTTGGCCAAGCGCGAGATCGCGCGCATCCTGACGGTGCGTAACGAGCGGGAAGAGGCACACACCTAGATGGCAGACGAAGAGCAGAACGAGCAGCAGCCGGAAGAGACGCCGGTCGAAGAGACTCCGGTCGAGGCGGAAGCCTCCGTCGAGACCCCGCCCGAGCCTGAGCCTGAGGCTCCGCCGCAGGAGCCTGGTCCTCCCGTGCCCGAGCCCGACACGCCCGAGCCAACGCCAGAGCCGGAGGCCGAGCCGGTCGAAGGGGCGGCCGAAGAGGCGCCGGCGCCGGTCGCCGAGGCTCCAGCCAAGAAGAAGCGCAAGCGCGTCCCGCGCTCCGAGCGCCGGCAACGGCCGAAGGTGAAGCGCGAACAGACGGGCGAGCGCAAGCCGATCACGCGGCTCCCGAAGCCCGAGCACGAGCGCGGCCGCCGACAGGAACGTCGGGGCGTCGTCGTGTCGGCGGCGATGGACAAGACGATCGTCGTTCGTGTCGACGTCGTGAAGTCGCACCCGCGCTACAAGAAGGTCGTCCGCCGCTCGCAGCGCTTCCACGCCCATGACGAGCAGAACCAGGCGAAGGCCGGGGACGTCGTCCGCATCGTCGAGACGCGACCGCTGTCGAAGACGAAGAACTGGCGCCTGGCCGAGGTGGTCGAAGCTGCCAAATGACGGCCCCCTCCCGCACAGCCAGCACTGCCTGGGATGCGCAGGAGCGCGCCTGGCGGCGTCCTCAGTCGCGCCCGTACCTTCCAGGTACGAGCGCTCCCTGCGTCCTTGCCAGCCACGATCCTGCGCAGCCAGTCAGCACTGCCTCCGCGAGAGGTGACCGTCCGTGATCCAGCAGGAGTCGAGAGTCAGGGTGGCCGACAACACGGGAGCGCGAGAGCTGCTCTGCATCCGCGTGCTCGGAGGCTCACATCGCCGCTACGCGCGCGTGGGAGACGTGATCGTGGGCACCGTGAAGACGGCGACGCCGCAGGGCGCGGTCCGCAAGGGCGAGGTCGTCCGCGCAGTCGTCGTCCGTACGAAGAAGCCGTTCGGGCGCGACGACGGCACGTCGATCGCGTTCGACGAGAACGCCGCCGTGATCATCGACGCCCAGAGCAACCCGCGCGGCACGCGGATCTTCGGGCCGGTCGCCCGTGAGCTGCGCGAGAAGAACTTCATGAAGATCGTGTCCCTGGCCCCGGAGGTCCTTTGATGAGTCAGACACTCAAGGTGAAGAAGGGCGATCTCGTCCAGGTGCTGAGCGGCAAGGATCGCGGCAAGCGGGGCCGCATCCTCGAGGCTCGCCCGAGTCAGGGGCGGGTCATCGTGGAGAACCTGAACGTCATCAAGCGGCATACGAAGCCGCGCCCGATGCGGAATCCCAGCCGGATGGGCGCCCCGCAGATCCAGCCGGGCGGCGTCATCGAGAAGGCCGCGCCGCTCCCGGTTTCGAACGTGATGCTCGTCTGCCCCGTCTGCAACCGGCCGACCCGCGTCGGAACGGTGGAGAAGGACGTCAAGGGCGGGAAGCGCCGCGTGCGTGTCTGCCGCCGCGAGGACTGCCGACAGGAGATCGACAAGTAATGGCGACGGCGACGACAGAGACCCGCGAGCTCCCGCGCCTGAAGCAGCGCTACCTGGAGGAGGTCAGGGCTCAGCTCCAGGAGGAGCTCGGGCTGATGACGGTCATGCAGGTACCACGTGTCGAGAAGATCACGCTCAACATGGGTGTCGGCGAGGCGAAGACCGAGCCGAAGGCGCTGGATTCCGCGATCGAGGAACTGACGACGATCGCCGGCCAGCGGGCCCAGGTCCGCCGCGCGCGCAAGTCGATCGCAGGCTTCAAGATCCGCGAAGGGATGCCGATCGGCGCCCGTGTGACGCTGCGTGGCGACCGTATGTACGAGTTCCTCGATCGGCTCGTTTCGATCGCCCTCCCGCGCATTCGCGACTTCCGCGGGCTCAACCCGCAGTCCTTCGACGGCCGCGGCAACTACTCGATCGGGATTCGCGAGCAGATCATCTTCCCCGAGATCAACTACGACGACATCGCCGGGATCCGTGGCCTCGACGTCGCCATCACGACGTCGGCGCCGAACGACGAGCAGGCGTACGCGCTGCTCCGGTCGCTCGGGCTCCCGTTCGCCGAGGACAGAAGGGACAACTAGTGGTGCCCCATCCAGCAATACATGCCGGCTTCTGGCCCGCGATCACGCGGCGCCAGAGTCCACCCTCCTCCTCACCAAGGTCTTCTGACCTTGGCTCGTCGGCGTGCGGCCTCTGGCTTGGTGCTCGCGACCCAGAATTCCGGCGGCATTACTGGAAGGAGCACTAATGGCCAAGAAGGCACTCGTCCACAAGCAGGAGCAGACGCCGCGGTTCAAGGTGCGGCGGTACTCCCGCTGCCGCCGCTGCGGACGCCCGCGCTCCGTCTACCGCAAGTTCGGCCTTTGCCGGATCTGTCTCCGCGACCTCGCGCACCAGGGACAGATCCCGGGCATGACCAAATCGAGCTGGTAGGGGAACCAGATGCAGACAGATCCGATCGCAGACATGCTCACCCGCATACGCAACGCCAACAAGGCGCTGCACGAGCACACCGAGATGCCCACCTCGCGCCAGAAGGAGGAGATCGCGCGGCTGCTCAAGGAGGAGGGGTACATCTCCGACTACACAGTGCGATCCGGCGAGAGCTTCAAAACGCTCGTGATCGAGCTGAAGTACGGCTCCAACCGCGAGCGCATCCTCACGGACCTGAAGCGCGTCTCCAAGCCAGGCCGCCGCGTTTACGCTCGCAAGGATCGTCTGCCCCGTGTCCTCGGCGGAATGGGCACGGCGATCATGTCGACGTCCAACGGCCTCGTCACGAGCAGGACCGCCGAGCGCGAAGGCGTCGGCGGCGAGGTCATTTGTTTTGTGTGGTAAGCGCGAATGAGTCGAATCGGAAGAAAGCCAATCGAGATCCCTGCCGGCGTGTCGGTGTCTGTCGACCCTGGCCGCGTCATGGTCAACGGCCCGCTGGGTGAGCTGACGCAGCCCGTCTCGCTACGGATGAAGATCGAGCAGACCGACGCGGCACTCCAGGTCTCGCGCCCGACGGACCGCGGCGACGATCGCGCGCTCCACGGCCTCACCCGTTCGCTCGTCGCGAACATGGTCGAGGGCGTCACCAAGGGCTTCGAGAAGCGGCTGGAGATCCAGGGTGTCGGCTATCGCGCCGCACTTCGCGGCCAGGCGCTCGAGCTGCAGGTCGGCTTCTCGCACCCCGTCGTGGTCGAGCCTCCGGCCGGCATCACGTTCGAGGTTCCGACGCAGACGGAGATCGTCGTCAAGGGCATCGACAAGCAGCAGGTCGGCCAGACGGCCGCCGAGGTGCGCGCCGTGCGGCCGCCGGAGCCCTACAAGGGCAAGGGCATCCGCTACCAGGGCGAATACGTCCGCCGGAAGGT
>DASSCT010000057.1:0-10112 GCA_035697545.1 Gaiellaceae bacterium
CGTGTCACCGTGCCAGGCACCGGGACAATGGCCCGACCGGCCACGTTGCGTCTCAGGTCGGACGACCAGCACGTCTCAGGGGCGGAGCAGCAGGTCGAGGAGCTCGGCGGGGTCGCGCCGTACACGGGTCGACTCGCCTGACTCGCGCTTCTTGATCTCCAATGCACGAGGATCCGTGATCGGCACGAGCCGCCCCTGGCGGATCAGCTCCTCGTCGACGCCGCCCAGCTGCCCGCCGAACGTGGTGTAGACCGGCACTCCGAGCGCCGCCGCCTCCCGGTTCATCGTCCCGCCGGCCGAGACGACGAGGTCGGCGAGGGCGATGAGGTTCTGGGCGTCGACGGCGTGGTCGGGGACGATCACCGCGGGCAGGCCGAGCGAGCGAACGTACTCGCCTTGCTCCCTGGTCCGAGGAAGGACGACCGCATCGAGACCTTCCAGGCGACCGAGATGCTCGAGGACCTGTGGAAAGAGTGGATTCGAGCGCCGGTGGTAGAGGGACACATCTGGCGGCGTACGAACGACGACGAGCGTTCGGTCGGGGCTGAGCCCGAGACCGTCCGCAACGGACCGATCCGGCTCGAACTCCGCCAGGTAGTACTCCTCCTTCAACCCCTCGTACTGCCGCAGCTTGGGCGGGCGGACGCCGTAGCGTGCGAGCCGCTCGGGCGGGATTGCGTCGGGGACGACGACGTACGTCGCGGCTCGCAACCCCAGCTGGTGCTGAAGCCAGGCGAACTCGTAGTCGAACGTCGTCGCGCTCGGGATCCCCAGGCGCCGTGCTGTGATCGTCAGATCGTGTGAGCCGTGCGCGAGCGCATGGTCGAACCGTCGTCCTTTCGCCCAGCGCCGGAGATCCCCTAGCCGCGAGGTGAGAGCCCGCGCCTTCCCGAGCCGCGATCGGCCGCCGTGCCGGCCGAAGACCTCGGCCTCGATCCCGTGCAGCTCCAGCAGCTCGAGCGTCTGCGCGTAGCTTCTGGCCGTCACTTCCACCTCGGCGCCGCGCTCGCGGAGGATGCCGATCAGCGGACGGAACACCAGCACGTGGGCCGGCGCCGTAATGTCGATCCAGACTCTCAGAGCCGCTCCACCACGCGAAACCTGATCGCCTCGATGCGGGTGTCGGCCTCTATCGGCTGCTCGAAGAACCGCTCGTGCGCCTCACGCCACTCCTCGACCGACTCGAAGCCCTCACCTTCGTCGCGCGCGAAGTCGAGGTCGATCTCCGAAGACGGGACGACATGGATCGCCGTGATCTCGACGATCGCCCTCGGCCGGCCCGTCTCGTCCTCCAAGACGAACCGGTCCCCCACCTTCGACGACGGCTCGTCGCTCTCCGCAAGACCGGACGTCGACGTCTTCGCCCCAGAAAGCACCGCCGCGACGAGGCGCCGCCGCAGGTCCGTGCCGGGGTACCCGAGCTCGAACTCCGGCAGATCGCTCAGCTGACGAGTGCCTCCAGCCGGGGCTCTCGAAGCGCGCCGGGACGCCGCTCTACGTGCCGCTCGTGCCAGAGCGTCAAGGCGAGGAGCCCCCAGATCTGCCGCGAAAGATCCTCCTCGCCGGCGACGTGTCGGTCGAGCACCCGCTCGACGACTTCGGGGCGCAAGTAGCCCTGCCGCCGCAGCGTTTCCGCGGAAAGCACGTCCCGCGCAAACGGCTCGAGCTCGCCGCGCAGCCAGGCGGCCGCCGGGATCGAGAAGCCACGCTTGCGGCCGTACACGATCCGGCGAGGCAGAAGCGGCGCGGCGGCCTTGCGCAGGAGCCGCTTCTTGCGCAGCCCGCTCACCTTGAGCTTTGTCCGCAGCGTCTGGGCGAGACCGGCCACGACGGGATCGAGGTACGGCACGCGCGCCTCCAGCGAGTGCGCCATCGACGCTCGGTCGGTCTTCACGAGCAGGTCGTCGACGAGGTAAAGGCCGAGATCGACGTCCTGGAGCCGGGCGAGCGGCTCGGCGCCCTCCGTCTCCGCATAGCGCTCGCGGAGAAGATCGACCGGGTCGAAGTCCGTCTGCCGGCCCATCAGCTCCGCCCGCAGGTCCGGCGAGAAGATCTCCTTCCAGGAATGGTGGCGCTCGAGCGGCGGCAGCGCGGCGCCGCGGACGAACCGCTTCGCCTTGTAATCGAAGCTCGCTTTCCGGTTCGAGCTCGGGAGCCGCTCGACGAGCGGACGCGCGATTGCCGCCAGCCCGCCGACCCGCAGCGCGAGCAGGTCGGCCGCGTACGTGTAGTAGCCGCCGAAGAGCTCATCACCGCCCTCGCCGGAGAGCGCGACCTTGACGTGCGAAGCTGCGAGCTCCGAAACGAGGTATGTCGGAAGTGCCGAGGAGTCTGCGAACGGCTCGTCGAAGGCGTCGGCCAATGCCGGAAGGAGCAGTGCCGCGTCGGGCCGGAGCACGAGCTCCTCGTGTCGCGTCGCGTACATCGTCGCCACGGAGCGCGCGTCCTCCAGCTCGTCGAAGGAGCGCTCCTCGAAGCCGATCGAGAAGGTGTGGACGGGCTCGGCGCTCTCCTGGGCAGCGAGAGCAGCAAGGACGGCGGAATCCACTCCGCCCGAAAGCAGCACGCCAACCGGGACATCGGCGATCAGATGCGCCCGAACCGAGTCCCGCAGCCGGGCCCGAAGCTCCTCGGCGAGCTCCGACTCGGCGTCACGCCGAAGATCATCCGCCGGAGCCGGCGCAGGCCGTGAGAACCGCGCGATCCGCGCCTCGCCGTTCTCCCAGACCAGGAGGGAACCGGGCGGCAGCTTCCGCACCTCGCGGAAGATCGAATACGGCGCAGGGATGGAGTTGAAGGCCAGGAACGCCTCGAGCGCATCGTGGTCGACCTCTCCGCGCGGGAAGGCGCGCAGCTCCGAGGCGAAGGCCAAGCCCTCCCCGTCGATTCGGTAGTAGAGCGGCTTGATCCCGAACGGATCGCGGGCAAGGAGGAGCCGTTGCCGCCCGGTATCCCAAACGGCCACGGCGAACATGCCTCGCAGGCGCTCGGCGAAGGCCTCGCCATGCTCCTCGTAGAGGTGGACGAGGACCTCCGTGTCGGACTGCGTCCGGAAGCGATGGCCGGCGCGCTCGAGCCCGGCTCGGAGCTCTCGGTAGTTGTAGATCTCGCCGTTTTGGACGACGTGGACGGTCCCGTCCTCGTTGGCGATCGGCTGGTCGCCGGTCTCGAGGTCGATGATCGAGAGCCGGCGCGCGGCGAGACCAACCGACCCGTCGACCAGGACGCCGTCGGAATCCGGGCCGCGATGGACGAGCGTCGCGCTCATCGCGCGCAGGCGCTCGGGATCGACCGCGCCGCTCCGCGACGCGATGCCGGCAATGCCGCACACGCCGCTCTACTCTACTTTCGTGGGTCGGACCGCCCCGCGCAGCGACTGGCCGAGCACGCGCCAGCCGGTCGTGGCGAGCGTCCGCAGGTAGAGCCCGACCGAGCGGTCGGCGATCCACTCGAGGTCGTGGGCGAGCTTCTCCGCCATCGAGGTCTCGTAGCCACGGCGCACCTGGGCGAACCCGGTCAGTCCCGGGCGGACGACGAGGCGCTGCCAGTAGGCCGGGAGATCCGAGGCGAGCTGCTCGAAGAAGATCGGCCGGATCGGACGCGGCCCCACGAGGCTCATCTCCCCCCGGAGGACGTTCCACAGCTGCGGGAGCTCGTCGAGCTGCGTCGCCCGCAGCCAGTGCCCGACGGTGGTCTGCTCGTCGCGCGTCCGGCGGACGAGCTCCTCGCCGAGATAGGGGCCGAGCCGGTCTTCGGCGCCCGAGCGAAGCGTCCGGAACTTCAGCATCGTGTAGAAGCGGCCGCCTCTCCCGACCCGCTGCCCGCGGTAAAGGAGCGGGCGCCCACTCGTCGCGAGGATCGCGAGGCTGATCAACGCCATCGGGATTGCCGCGAGGGCCAAGAAGAGGACGGACAGGACGACGTCGAGCGTGCGAAGCGCCGCATCGACCCCCTTGCGCCGCGGGCTTTCACGGGCCTGCCGGATGAAGCTCTCGGAGAGCGACTGCTCTTGAGGCCGCGTCTCGAGCACCTGTGGATGGTAGTCCCCGTCAAGCACGGAGGGCCGGCTTCCGCCGGCCCTCCGGGTACTTGATGTGCCTAGGCTCAGTGGCCGCGCTTCTTGCCGTGACCGTGATCTTTGTCCTTGTCCTTGTCCTTGTCCTTGCCCTTGTCTTGGCTGTGGTGGCGGCCCTGGTCGCCGGTCCCTGGAAGCCTGAAGAGCAGGAGCTGCCCGCCCTCGCGGACGAAGGTCAGCGGCCCACGCTTCTCCTCCTGTATGGCGAGCGTATGTGCCTGGACATCGACGAGGAACGCGCCCTTTCCGAAGTACTTCGACGCGTCCACGATTCCGCTCGACTCCCAAGAGCCCCACAGGCCTTTGGTCGTGCTCGCGTCGACGTCGGTCGGGCCCTCGTCTGCCGTCTGGTTCACGCGGGCGACGACATACGGAGCGCCGCCGCGCTTCAGGTCGAACGCCCAGATCCGCGCCGTCGTTCCCGTTCCGATCGGGTATTGGTTCTGTGAACCGGGATCCTCCTGGAAGAGCAGGAGATCCTTCGTCGTCTCGACGTTGTCGGGCTGGTGGATCAGGTCGACTGCACCTGCGCCGGCCGCGCCGCGCGCATCGCCGTCGATCAGGACCGAGAGGCTATCCACCTGGGTTGGGTCCGTGGGGTCGAGCACCATCTTGAAGATGCGTCCGTTCGGCCATGGGCCCATTGTCCCGGCCGGTCCACGGCGCAGCCGGCCCGTTGCGGGATCCGGAAGCGCGCGAGGCTCACCCGTATCGGCGAAGTACACGACGTTGTGGTGATGACGGTCGTAGGCGATGTCCTCGACCCGGATGAACTGGAAGACGTTGTTCGCGTTCGACCAGTTCTCGAGCCCCGTCTGATCGCCCTTCGCGATGTTCGTGGGCACCTGGATGAAGTGGCCTGCCACGGATTGGCTGCCACTCAGGTCGCCGTAGTCGTTGATCGCCGGGTTGGACGACTGGAACGCCCAGAGCGTGCCCTGGTCGTTCCACACCGCGTCGGCGTTGGCCGCGAGATACATGTACAGCTGCGACGCGGGGGCGCTGAACGTGTCATCGCCCGAAAGGACGACCGGATGGCCGTACTTCTCGAGCGCGACGCTGTTCTCGTGGTTGTGGCGTCCCATGCCGTAGATCGACCTGTACTGACCACTCTTCACGTCATAGGCGACGACGACGCCCGCCTGCTCGGCTCCGGGGCCTGCAGGCCAAGCGGTGCCGGTTCGGTTCACGAAGTCGGTCGCCTCCTCGTTCGTGAACAGCATCGGACGGCTGAATCCCTGTTTGTGCGAGGCGAGGAAGTTCGAGCAGAAGCGTTGGTAGTTCGCCTCGCTCGGGATCGCGTAGCTGCCGGCGATCGTGCCGGCGGACTGCCGGACAAGCGTCAGCTTGCTCACGAGCGCGTTGGTGAAGTTCGTGACGCCGACGCCGGTCGCAGGGTCGAACGGGAACGGGACCGCCGAGGTCTCGTGGTTCACGAAGGCCTGGACCGTGTGCCCGCGCCCCTTCCGCAGCGAGATCCCGTCGGGAAGCGTCTCGAACATGTACGACGAGCCCGGGAGCGTCTCGCCGACGGTCAGCAGCGGCTTGACGGTTGCGCCCGGAACGGCTGCGTCGAGCATTGCCGCCTGCGTCGTCTTGAACCCCGCGCGGTGGGGCTTGCCCTTCCCCTTGTGCGCCGCCGCCGGCATCGCGGCAGTGGCGATCGCAAGGGCGAGCACGGCTATCGACACCGCGAGAGCCGTCATGCGGCGGCGTCTGCGTGCACTTCTCAAGCTAGTCAAATCTCTCCCCTTTCGCGTTGATGCATCCGCAGAGCGTCTTTCCGGCGGCGATTCTTGCAAAACCTTCGACCTTATTCGTCCGCCTCGCCGTATCATGATTCCTTATGGACACGCGTCAGCTGGCCGCGTTCTGCGCCGTCGTCGACCGACGGAGCTTCTCACACGCGGCGGAGCAGCTCGGCGTCACCCAGCCCGCCGTCAGCCTCCAGATCCGCTCGCTCGAAAAGCGGCTCGGCCAACGGCTCCTCGACCGCTCCGGGCGGCGAGTGGAGCCGACTGAAGCCGGCCTTCGCCTCTACCGGAACGCGCAGCGGCTGCTCGCCGTCGAGGAGCAGCTGCTCGAGGAAGTGGCGGGCGAAGGTGACGGGGAGCTCACGGGGAGACTCGAGATCGGCTGCTCCACGGGGCCCGGTGCCACCGTCCTGCCGCTCCTGCTCTGTCAATTCCAGGACGAGAACCCGGGTGTCGCCATCTCCCTCTCCGTCAACGACACCCAGCACGTCATCGACTCGGTTGCCCGCCGCGAGCTGGAGCTGGGTGTCGTCGGCGCGGCGACGCGGCATCGAGGTGTGACCTTCGAGCCCTTCTTCCAGGACGAAGTCGTCCTCGCCGTTCCGCCTCGGCACCGTTTCGCCGGCAAGACGGTCGGTCTCGACGACCTCCGCGCCGAGAAACTCATCCTCATGCAGGAGGGTGCAGGGGTTCGGCAGATGATCGAGGACGAGCTCCGTGCCGCCGGCCTTCGCCTTCGCGATCTCGAGGTTCGGCTCGAGCTCGGCCTGCAGGAGTCGGTGAAGGCGGCGGTGGCAGCGGGTCATGGGGTGACGTTCATTTCCCGCTCGTCGATGGAGCCCGAGCTGGCGAGCGGCAGTCTCGCCGCGGCTCGCGTGAAAGGGCTCGATCCGACACGGGAGATCTCACTCGTCCGCTCCACGGGCAGAACACCCAGCCGCGTGGCCCAGGCCTTCGTCGAGTTTGCGCGCCAAAGGGTCCCGTGATCGTCCGCTGGGGCCTCGACGAGCTGCCCGGTCTCGTGCGCGAGCTCGGCATCGAACGTCCCTTTCTGGTTGCCAGCCCGCGTTGGCGCGAGCTCGCGATCGACGCGGCGGCGCGTTGGGAGGAGATCCCGTCACATCGGATCGAGGCGCCCGACGACGTCGACGGCGTGGTCGCGGTGGGGGGCGGCAGCGCGATCGACACGGCCAAGGCGGTCTCGGCCGCGCTGGGCCTGCCGCTCGTGTCCGTGCCGACGACGTACTCGGGCGCTGAGTGGACGCCGTCCTTCGGCGTGCGTGATCCGGATCGGCGAATGCGCGGTGGAGGCAGCGGAGCGCAGCTCGCGGGGATCGTCTACGAGCCGCAGCTGACGCTCGACCTGCCGCGGGAGGTCTCCGGCGGGACGGCGCTGAACGCGCTCGCCCACGCCGCCGAGGCCCTCTACCACCCGGCGCGCAATGCCGAGTCAGACCGGAACGCCGCCGAGGGGGCAGAGCTGATCGTCGGCTCGCTGCCCGCCGTGCTGGAGGATGGCTCGAATCTCGGCCCGCGAACGACGCTGCTTCGGGGCGCGGCGCACGCGGGGGAGGCGCTGGGGCAGTCGGGTTTGTGCCTCGGCCACGCGATGGCGCAGGCGCTCGGCGGCACCTACGGGCTTCCGCACGGCGCGATGAACGCGCTGTGTCTTCCAGCGGCCCTCCGCTTCAACGAGCCGGTCGTGCCTGAGCCGCTCGAGATCTTCGGGAAGGCGATGGGGACCGACGATCCCGCCCGCAAGGTCGAGGAGCTCGCGAAGCTCGGCGGCTTCGAGCGGCTCCGCGACTTCGGCGTCCCGGAAGCGGAGCTCCCGCAAGTCGCCGACGCGGCGGCAGGCAGGGCGGGCGCCAAAGCGAACCCGCGTCCGGCTTCGCCGGCCGAGATCGCGAACCTCTACCGCGCGATCTACTAGCAGCTGCCGCGTGTGGGCTTGCCGTCGGGCCCTGCGACGAAATAGCCCGCCGCCTCGACGCAGTACGAGCTCGCGTCGGCGCGCACGACGTCGACGCCGCTGAACGTAGTGCCGGCGTACGTGCCCCGAATCCGATGATTGACCTCGAGCGCCGTCGTCGCGGCTCCGAGCATTGCGCTCGGAGCTTCGTGCTGCACCGTCTTGGCCTGCTGCGACCAGAGGACGCCGCCGATAGCGAGGCTCGCGACGAGCAAGAGCATCCCGAAGAGCCTGACCACGTCCCCGATATCGGCATAAGGTGCGATCGCTTGAATAAAGCGCGCTAATGAATGGGATTAGTCGTGCGGTGGTAGCATCCTGCGGATGGGCGCCGCGCCTTGGTTTGACGTGCTCGTCATCGGATCGGGAGCCTCCGGGCTCGCCGCTGCCGTCTCCGCCGAGCGGGCGGGCGCACGTGTCGCTCTTGCCGCCAAAGGCGCCCTCCAGTCCTGCAACTCCGCCAAGGCACAGGGCGGGATCCAGGCGGCCTTCGGCGCCGACGACTCGCCCGAGATCCATGCGGAGGACGTTTGGCGCAGCTCGCACGAGACGGCCGATCGTCGGCTCGTCGAGGTCCTGACCGCCGAGGCGCCGTCCGCCATCCACTGGCTCGAGGAGCTGGGGGTCCAGTTCACGCGCGAGAACGGCGGTTACAGGCTCGCGCGTTGCGGCGGCGCGTCGCGGAAGCGCCTGCTTCAGGTCGGCGACCGCACAGGGCTTGCGATCACGACCGCGCTCCGTGAGGCGTTCGAAGCCGGCTCTGGCACGGCGTTCCCCAAGTCTCCGCTCACGGAGTTGGAGCGGATCGAAGGTGGTTGGCGAGCCAGCTGCGGCGAGCATGTGATCGAGGCCGCGACGGTCGTCCTGGCGGCCGGCGGGCGCTGCTTCCGGGAGGCGAAGGAGCGCGGTGAGCTCTCGACGAACCATCCCGGCGCCACGGGAGAGGTGACGCAGATCGCGATCGGGCTCGGCGCCGGGTCGCGCGACCTCGACGCGCTGCAGTACCACCCGAACGGCGGCGCGTGGCCCCAGACGATGCAGGGCTACTCGATCCCGGAGACGACGCGCGCCTACGGCGCGGTGCTGCTCAACGCCGACGGCGAGGAGTTCACCGACTCGCTCGGGCCGCGGGACGAGGTCTCACAGGCGATTTTCGACGAGGTGGAGAACGGGAAAGGCGTCGAGACTGAGGACGGCCGACCGGCGGTCTACCTTGACACGACCAGAATCGCCGAGGCCGATGCCGAGGTGTCCCTTCCCTACATGTTGAGGCGGTACCGCGCCGGGGGCATCGATCCGCTTGCCAAGCCGATCCTCACCTATCCGGTCCTCCACTACCAGAACGGCGGTCTCGTCATCGACGAGCACGGCGAAACGACGGTGGAAGGGCTCTACGCGGCCGGCGAGATCGCCGGCGGAACACACGGGCGCAACCGGATGATGGGCAACTCGCTGCTCGAGTGCACCGTGTTCGGCCGACGCGCCGGCCAGGCGGCGGCGGAGAAGGCGTGAGGCGTCGCTTGCGATGCCGACTTCAGGCCGTGCGGGCTTTGCCCGTGCGGCCGTCTGAAATGACCAGTCGACACGACGCGGATATGAAGGGACGCGAGTGAGCACGGTCGAGACCGATATCCAGCAGGCGGTGGAGGATGCCGCGGCGCACCTCTACGTCTGGGCGCTCAAGGACATCCCGCAGGACCTCCGGGATGCCCTCGCGGATGCCGCCGAGAGGGAGACGTCGGTGCCGGGCCAACGCGTGCTGCAGACGATCCTCCGCAACGTCCAGGTCGCCGAGGACGAGCAGAACCTCGTGTGCCAGGACACTGGGATCGCGGTCTACTACTGCAAGGTCGGCGAGCACTTCCCGCTCCACCCGGCTCGGATCTACCAGGCGCTCTACGACGGCACGGTGCGCGCGACGCTCGACCATCCGCTGCGCTCGAACACCGTCCACACGCTCACGCGCGAGAACACGGGCCCGAACGTGGGTTACCGCGTCCCGATCGTCCACTGGGAGTTCGTCGCGGACTGGGACGGCCTCGACGTCAAGTGCGTGCCCAAGGGCTCGGGCTCGGAGAACATGAGCTTTCTGAAGATGTGCGTCCCCGCAGACGGCGTGAAAGGGATCAAGCAGTTCGTGCTCGAGTCGATCGTCGGTGCCGGCGGGAAGCCGTGCCCGCCCGGGATCGTCGGTGTCGGGATCGGCGGATCGGCCGACTATGCGATGCACCTGGCCAAGGAGGCGATCGCGAGGCCGGTCGCCTCGCGCAACGAGGATCCGCTCGTCGCGCAGCTCGAGGAGGAGCTCACT
>DASSCT010000058.1:0-36415 GCA_035697545.1 Gaiellaceae bacterium
TAGAGCCGTTTTTTGCCTCGGAGCCGGCCGAACGCGGCGAGCGCCTGGTCCATGTCGAACGCGTCGTCGCGGCGCCCCTGGATCATGAACACGGGCGTGCGGATCTTCTCGAGGTCGCTTCGGACCGAGCGATCCTGCGCAAACTGTCTCAGCTGCGGCAGGTTGCGGCTCACGAGCGTGTCGTTGGCAAGCCCGGTGACCTGCGGATCCCAGCGCGCGTCCGGAAGCATGCTCCGAAAAGACGAGACCAGGCCGGCCTTCGCGAACCCCTGCGGCATGAGCGCGTCGTAGAGGCTCGTCCACGTCATCACCGGAACTGCGGCGGCGAGGCGGGCTCCCGGCGCGGTGAGGAGCTTCCAGACCGATCCGCCGCCCAGCGAGAACCCCATGGCGCCGATCCGGGAGTCAGAGACTCCCGGTCGGGCGCGAAGCCAGATGAGCGCGGCGGCGTAGTCGGTCGTCTCCCGCGACCCCACGAAGGTGGACAGTCCGCCGGAGTCGCCGTGTCCGCGCGCGTCGACCGTCAGCACCGCGTATCCCTGGGGAGCGAAGACCTGCTCGGCGACGAGGTTCATCGAGCTGCGGTTTTGTCCCAGCCCGTGGAGGAGCAAGACGGCCGGCCAGCCGCCGGCCGGAGCGGCGCCGTCCGGGCGATACAGCGTCGCCGCCAATGGGACGCCGTCGCCCATCGTCAGCACGTGATCCGTGCGGGTGAAGGCGCCGGCCGGTGCGGCGATCGTGAGCGCAGCAGCGGCGGCTGCCAAGAGCAGAAGCAGGCGACCCACGGGCGGGGCGTAGGGTAGTCCAACAGTCGCTGCTGTCACAATCGCGCCGTGGATTCTCGGCCGATCGGCGTCTTCGATTCGGGCATGGGCGGCCTGACCGTGCTGCACGAATGCCTCGTGACCATGCCGCACGAGGACTTCGTCTACCTCGGTGACGGCGCGCGCTTGCCCTACGGCCCGCGCCCGCTTCCCGAGATTCGCCGCTTCGCGCTCGAGATCGCGGCATACCTCGAAGCACAGGGTGTGAAGCTGATCCTCGTCGCCTGCAATGCCGCGACCTCGGCGGCGCTGCCGGAGCTGCAGGAGCAGATCGGTGTCCCCGTCGTGGGTGTGATCACCCCCGAGGCGCACGCCGCCGTCCAGGCGACCCGCAACCGCCGGATCGGGCTGATGGCGACGGAGGCCACCGTCTCTTCCGGCCGCTACGCCGACCTCGTCCACACGCTCGATGCCGGTGTCCGCTTCTTCCCCGTTGCGTGCCCGCGGCTCGTGCCGCTGATCGAGAGCGAGAAACCCTTCGGAGCCGAGACGACCGACGCGGTGCGGGAGTATGCCGAGCCCTTGAAGGCCGCCGAGACGGACACCGTCATCCTCGGATGCACGCACTACCCGCTGATCCGGCCAATCTTCGAGCGGGTCTTCGGGCGCGGCGTCACGCTCGTCTTCTCGGCCGAGGAAACCGCCCGCGAGGTCGCTCAGACCCTGGAGCGCAAGGGGATCGAGAACGGATCCGGCCGAGAGGGCGGCTACCGCTTCCTGACGACCGGCGACACCGAGCTCTTCCGGAACCTCGGCGAACGGTTTCTCCAGCTCCCGCTGGACGGGGTCGAGCACGTCGAGATCTCCGAGCTCGAGGCGGCGGCAGCATGACGCGCGAGGACGGACGGCGCTCGAACGAGTTGCGCCCGCTCGAGCTCGACGTCGACTACCTCGAGCAGCCGCAGGGGTCGGCGCTGATCTCCCTCGGCCGGACACGTGTCCTCTGCACGGCCTCCATCGATGAGGCAGTCCCGCGCTGGCTCAAGGGTGAGGGACGAGGCTGGATGACTGCCGAGTACGGTCTGCTTCCAGCGTCCACGGGAGAGCGAACGCAGCGCGAGGCGAGCTCCGGGCGCCAGAAAGGCCGCACTGTGGAGATCCAACGGCTGATCGGGCGCTCATTGCGGGCCGTGACCGATCTGGAGGCGCTCGGTGAACGGACGCTCTGGCTCGACTGCGACGTCCTCCAGGCCGACGGAGGCACGCGGTGCGCGGCCATCTCCGGCGCCTACGTCGCGGCGCGGCGGGCACTCGATCGTCTGGGGCTGAGCCGGGCGCTGACGGATTCCGTCGCGGCCGTCTCCGTCGGGATCGTCGACGGCCAGCCGCTCCTCGACCTTGACTACTCGGAGGACTCGCGGGCCGAGGTGGACGTCAACGTCGTCATGAGCGGCGACGGGCGGCTGATCGAAGTGCAGTCGACCGCCGAAGGCGAGCGGTTCACACGGGATCAGCTCGACGAGATGCTCGACCTGGCGACGGTCGGAATCGAACGGATCATGGAAGCGCAGCGAGACGCAGTGGAAACGCCGGTTGCCTGAGCTCAGCTGGCTCGAGATCCTGCTCCGGGTCGCACTGGCGGCGCTGTTGGGAGGCGCGATCGGCTTCGAGCGCGAGCTCCGCGACCGGGAGGCGGGATTGCGCACGCACCTGCTGGTCGCCGTCGGAGCCGCCCTCTTCACGCTCGTTTCGGCGTACGCCTGGACCGACTGGCGGTTCTCGAACGCGAGCGGCGTCGTCTTCGACCCGACTCGCATCGCCGCCCAGATCGTCACCGGCATCGGCTTCCTCGGAGCCGGCGCGATCATCCGGCAGGGGCTTTCGGTCCGCGGGCTTACCACGGCAGCGACCCTCTGGGTTGTCGCGGCGATCGGGATGGCGACGGGCGCCGGGTTCTATAGCGCCGCCGTCATCACCACCGTGCTCGTGCTGCTCAGCCTGTACCCGCTGCGGGTCGCTGCGTTCCGGATCTCCGAGCGGCTTCGGCCCGAGGAGGGCCGGCTCGCCGTCGAGCTCGCCTCCGGGGCGACCAACGTCTCCGTGCTCGAGGCGGTCGAGGCGGCCGGCGCGCAGGTGCGCTCGCTCGAGTTCGAGGAGGAGGGAGACGTCCGGCGAGTGGACATGCGCGTCCGAATCCAGAGCGGCCGAAGCGCGGCGGAGCTCCTCGATGCGCTGACCCAGACGCACCAGGTCAAGGGCGCCCGCTGGAATCCGTAAGGCTCGCCTCGAAGAATCCCGGCAAGCTCCGCGAGTTGCAGCGGGCGCTTCCGGACTGGGAAATCGAGCCGCTCGAGACGGACGAGTATCCGGAGGAGATGGGCCGGACGTACTACGAGAACGCGCGGTCGAAGGCTCAATTCGGCCACTCGATCGATCCATCCGCATGGGTGCTCGGCGAGGACTCGGGGCTCGAGGTGGACGGGCTCGGAGGCCGGCCGGGAGTCGAGTCGGCGCGGTTTGCCCGCGGGGAGCATGTGGGCCGCCTGCTCGCCGAGCTCGAGGGCGTCGAGGGGGCGGCGAGGCGTGCGCGCTACGTCTGCGAGCTCGTCGCGCTTTCGCCCGAGGGACGGGAGATCCGCGGAACCGGCACCCTCGAAGGACGAATCGTCGACAAGCCGAGCGGGACGGGCGGCTTCGGCTTCGATCCGATCTTCGTTCCCGACGGCGAGACGGCAACGGTCGCGGAGCTGGGCGACGAGTGGAAGGGGAAGCACTCGCACCGCGCGCGGGCGGCGCAAGCCCTTCTCAGAAAATTCGCCGTGGAACCGGCTTAGCCGGTTCCGCCGCTGCGGCACCCTGGTGGAGGAAGCGGGTGTCGCTTGTGGGCGAAGCCGACGCTCGAGCCATAGGGTCGTGAAAAGTCGTGAGACTTTTCGCGATTAAGCCAGGCCTGGGACCGCTTCCCGATCCTCCTCGCGTCCGCGGGCGAGCCACCAGTTGATCTCGGCGCCGAGCACGATCACGTTTGCCATCACGTAGAGCCAGATGAGGAGGATCACCGGCGCGCCGAGCGCTCGCAGCGTCAGCGCCTCCTCGCGCCGCGATAGCGCCACGTAGAGCGGCAGGACCTGGAAGCTGAGCTGCAACAGGATGCTGCCCAAGACTGCGCCCGGCACCACCTCGCGGAACTCGAGCCGTTCGTTCGGGAGCAGGTAGTAGATCGAGACGAGGAAGAGGAAGACCGCCGCTGTCGAGATTACGAGCGAGAGCACGTAGCTCACCCAGCGGTTCGTGATCACGCCGGGAACCGCGTCGTGGATGAGCTCGAAGCCGATACTGCCGATCAGGAGCCCGACGAACAGTGTGAAGAGCGAGCCGAAGAGCAGGACGACCGCAACGCCCTTTCCGTGGAGGAACGAGCGGTTCGGCCGGCCGTACACGATGTTCAGCGCCGACTCGAGCACGCTGAAGAGCGAGAGCGAGGTCCAGAGCAGGAAGACGACGCCGATGATTCCAAGCGTTGCCGCGTTGTCCCGGATCTCGTTCACGACGTCGACGATCCGCGAGATCGAGGCCGACGGCAGGACGTGGTTCAGCTCCGTCACGAGGTACGTGGACTCGTCGGCCCGGCCGAAGAGGCCGAGCAGAGCCAGCGCGATGAACACCAGCGGCACGAGCGAGAGGAGCGCGAAGTAGGCGATCATCGCAGCGAGGTGCGGGCCGCGATCGGCAAAGAACTTGGCGAGCGGCTTTCCCATCGCCGCAGTATGTTCCCGGACATGGACGCAGGCCCTGCCGTCCAGCAGCTACTGCGCGTGTCCGAAGACGTTCGGGCGGTAGTCGTCTTCGAGCTCGGCGGAGAGATCACCGCCGCGTCGGTGCCGGACGATGCCGCCGAGATCGCAGAGGCTGCCGCCGCACTGCTGGCCACGGCAGACAGGTTGCGGCCCGACCGCGAAGCGCTGCGCGTCGAGGCGTTCACGCCGGACGGCGACGTCTACGTGGCGCGGAGCGCCGAGCGTGTGACCGTGGCGGTTGCTGCCCCGGGATCCACGGCGGCGCTCGTCCAGCACGACCTGCGGACGATCCTCGCGGAGCACGATGCGGCTTCGTAGCGTCGTCCTCCTCTGGGTGGCGGTGGCGGCCGCGATCGTGCTCATCCTGCGCCGGCCGTCCGAGCGCGTGGACGTCCAGTTTGACGACGGCTCGACGATCCGGTTCACCCGAGGGCCCGAGGCTCGTGATCTGCTCGACGCTGCCTATGCGATCCTCGAGGCGGTCGAGTGACGACCGACGAGCTTCGTGCTGCCATCCGCGAGCACGCCTATCTGGAAGGCGACTTCGTGCTTCGCTCGGGGCGTCGCTCGCGCTACTACCTGGACAAGTACCGCTTCGAGACCCGGCCCGACCTGCTGGAGGCGATCGGCGCACGAATCGCCGATCAGGTGGCCGAGCATGAGCCCGAGGCTGCCCGGCTTGCCGGGCCCGAGCTCGGGGCAGTTGCGCTCGTCACGGCCGCGTCGCTTGCCTCCGGGCTTCCGTTTCTGATCGTCCGGGCGGAAGCGAAGAGCTACGGAACCGGAAACCGGCTCGAAGGGCTGTTCGAGGCCGGCGAGCGGGTCTGCCTCGTCGAGGACGTCGTCACCTCCGGCGGTGCCGCGTTGTCTGCTGTCGAGGCGCTGCGCCAGGCGGGGTTGGAGTGCCGAACCGCCGTCTGCGTGGTGGATCGCGAGGAGGGCGGAGTCGACGAGCTCGCCCGGCACGGGGTTCGACTGCGACCGCTCTTTCGCGCAGCCGACCTGCTCACGCCCGAAAAAGTGCCGGAAAAACCGTATGGTTGAGCGGAAACGGTTACGCTGTTAGGGTCCGTAGCGCACTCTGACAAGCGTCGAGAGGAGAGTCTCCGTGACCAAGCAGGAGTTCGTGGACCGGGTTGCGTCTAAGAGCGGATTGAGTCGGAAGGACGCCGGAGCGGCCGTCGATGCCTTCCTGGACTCGATCACCGAGTCGTTGAGAAGCGGTGAAGAGGTGTCCTTCACCGGCTTCGGGAAGTTCTCCGCGCAGCACCGGGCCGCGCGGCAGGGAGTCAACCCCAGGAATCCGAGCGAGCGCGTGCACATCCCCGCGACGCGGGTGCCGAAATTCTCGGCCGGCAGCCAGCTCAAGCAGGCCGTCAAGCAGCAGTCCATGTCCGACTAGGCACGTAGCGATCCAAGAACCAAAGAGGGCCGGGTGACCGGCCCTCGCTCTAAGTTCTGGGTCGATGGACGAGAGTTTCGGTGACCGCCTCGCCTCGGCGGTCGAGCAGAAGCGAACACAACTCGTCGTCGGTCTCGACCCTCGTCCGGATCTGATTCCGGTCGAACTGCGGGACGACGTCCCGCGCTTCTGCCGTGGGATCATCGACGCCGTCGCCCCGCATGCGGTTTCCGTGAAGCCCCAGAGCGCCTTCTTCGAAGCGCTGGGGCCACAGGGTGCCTCGGCGCTCGAGGAGGTGTGCGCCTACGCGCGCTCAGCCGGTCTCTTCGTGATCCTCGACGCCAAGCGCGGCGACATCGGCTCAACCGCGCGCGCCTACGCCGCCGCCTACCTCGAGCCGAGGAGCGAGGGCGAGCATCCATTGGCCGACGCGATGACCGTGAACCCGTATCTCGGGCGCGACTCCGTGGAGCCGTATCTCGCAGCATGCCGCCGCTACGGCGTCGGGATCTTCTGCGTCGTCAAGACCTCGAACCCAGGCGGGGCCGAAGTGCAGGACCTCGCCCTGTCCGACGGGCGGCCGCTCTGGCAGCACGTCGCGCTCCTCGTTCGCGAGTGGGGTGAGGATCTCGTGGGCGAGCGCGGGCTCTCCAGTGTGGGTGCCGTCATTGGCGCAACCCATCCGCGCGCAGTCGGCGAAGCGCGCCGGCTCCTGCCGCGGTCGGTGCTCCTGCTCCCCGGAGTGGGCGCCCAGGGCGCCTCACCTGCGGACGTCGCGCGAGCGTTCACGAGCGGCCCGTCCAGCGCGCTCGTCAACGTGTCTCGCTCGGTGATGTACGCCTACCGCCAGGGTGATCAGGCCGATTGGCGCGCGGCGGCAGGAGGGGAGGCCGCCCGGGTGAAATCCGAGGTCTGGACGGCATCCGGATGGTGACGATCCCGCACTGGTTTATCCGCTACGCCCTGCCTGCGGGCTTCCTCCTGCTGGCGACGGCTGCGGTGCTCGCCCTCCGCCCGGCGCTCCACGACGCCGTTCCGGTTCGGGCGACCCGCGCGGCAGCGCCGCCGCCCGCCCGGGTCGCTCCCCGGCGCACAGGTGCTGCCCGCCCTCGGAGCACGGGCTACTCCGTCCGCAGCGGCGACACCCTCGCCACGATTGCGGAGCGGTTCGGCACGACCGTCGACGAGCTGCTCGTGCTCAATCCCGGGATCGACCCGCGCGCGCTCCACGTCGGACAGTCGCTTCGAGTTCAGTAAGAAGGTCGCTAGGCTGCGCCCCGGTGAAGCTTCGGCTTCTCGTCGCCTTCGTCGTCCTTGCCTTCTGCGTGCCGGCCGCGGCCGCGGCGCCGGCTGTGGACGCACGCGCGTACCTCGTCATGAACGGGGCAACCGGTGAGGTCCTGCTCGCCCGTGGCGCCCACGACCGGCTCCCGATCGCGAGCATCACGAAGCTGATGACGGCGCTCGTCACGCTCGAGCGGACGAATCCGAATGCGACCGTGAGCGTCGACCGGGACGCCGTCGGCGTCACCGGCTCCACGATCGGCCTGCGAGCCGGTGAGCGGCTGTCCGTGCGCGATCTCCTAGCCGGCGCGCTGATCCAGAGCGCCAACGACGCGGCCGTTGCGCTCGGCGAGTACGTGGGCAACGGGAACGGCTCCGCCTTCGTCGCGCTCATGAATCGGAAGGCACAGGCGCTCGGACTCCGCGAGACGCGTTTTGCGCGGCCCGACGGTCTCAACGACGCCGGGAACTACTCGAGCGCGCTCGATGTGACCAAGCTCGGTCTCACGGCGATGCACGAGCCGATGATCCGCCGCCTCGTGGGCCGGCAGACCGCCACGATCGCTGGCGGCCGCACCCTGCACACCTGGAACGACCTCCTCGGCGAGTTTCCCGGCGTCTTCGGCGTGAAGACAGGACACACGTCGAGCGCGGGCTGGAATCAGATCGCCGCCGCGCGTGGGAACGGCGTGACCATCTACGCGACGATCCTCGGCAGCCCGACCCGCTCGGTGCGGAACGCCGACCTCGAAGAGCTGCTCGGTTGGGGCATGTCCCGCTACGCGCTCGTGCCGCTGGCGCCGGCGGGAAAGGTCTACGGTCGGGTTCCGGTCACGTATGGCAAGGAGGCGGTTCCCGTCGTTGCGGCAAGGCCGTTGCGGCGCGCGGTCCGCATCGGCCGACCGCTCGTCCAGCGGGTCGTCCTCCCAACCCGGGTCGATCTCCCCGTGCAACGCGGAGACGTGCTCGGCAGCCTGCGCGTCTACGAACGTGGGCGGCTGGTCGGGCGCACGCCGCTCGTCGCCGCCGAGGACCGAGACGCTCCCAGCGTCGCCGAGCGCGTGAAGTGGTTGACAGGCCGCACGTTCCACCACATCGGAGGCTGGTTCAGCTGATCATCACGGTGACCATGAACGCGGCGCTCGACCGGACGCTGACGGTGCCGAACTTCCAGCCCGGGCAGCGCCACCGGGCGAGCGCGTGGTTGACGCTCGCCGGCGGGAAGGGCATCAACATCGCGCGGGCGCTGAAGCGGCTCGACGTTCCCGTCGTGGCCACCGGGCTCACGGGTGGCCGGACAGGCGCGCGGATCGTCTCGGAGCTGACCCGCGAGGGCATCCTCAACGACTTCGTCCGGATCGGTGAGGAGTCGCGGACGTCGACCGCCGTCGTCGACCCGACCGGCGGCTCGTACACCGAGATCAACGAGTGGGGCCCGAACGTCGAGCCCAAGGAGCTCGACCTGTTGCTCGAGAAGCTTCGCTACCTGTCTCGCGGCGCGGACGGGGTCGTCTTCGCCGGCTCGCTGCCGCGCGGAGTAGACGAAGGCTTCTATGCCGAGGCGATCAGGGAGCTCAACCGCCGCGGCCTTCAAACGACGATCGACAGCGAGGGGGAGCCCCTCCGGCGCGCTGTGGAGGCCGAGCCGTTCCTGGTCTCTCCAAATGAACGCGAGGCGGAAGGGCTCGTGGGCCAGGAGTTCCACGACCGACAGGACTTCGCCCAGGCGCTCGAGCACATCAACGCCCTCGGCGCCCGCAACGTCGTCATCACGCTGACGTCCGGCTGCTACGCGCTCCTCCGCGAGGAGCGAGAGACCCGTCGCTACTACGCGTCGATCCCTCGAATCGATCCCGTTTCGCCGGTCGGCTCCGGCGACGTGCTCCTCGCCGGGTTCATCGCGGCGCGTTACGAGGAACGCTCGGCGGAGGAAGCCCTGAAGCGTGCCGTCGCGGCCGGTGCCGCCGCCGTCCAGGAGCTGGGAGCCGGGCGCTTCGAGCCGCCCGAGCTCTCACGGCTGGCCGAGGGAGTGCAGGTGGACGAGCTCGAGCCCGTCGCCTCCAAGTTGTGACGCGACTGAAATCGCTGAGAGGTCGTCAGGAGGCAGTGGTACGATCGCCCTCCAGTTGAGAGAGCGGAGCACAAACGGTCGTTTCGGCCCAGGCAACCGAGAGGAGCCTGGGCCTTTCTGCATCAGAGGGCCGTTAAAGGAGTGACCGTGCATGGAAGTTGAGATCGGGAAGGGCAAGAAGGCGCGGCAGGCGTACGGGTTCGACGACATCGCGATCGTCCCCAGCCGGAGGACACGCGACCCGCAGGACGTCGACATCGGGTGGAAGCTGGGGCCGCATCTGCTCGAGCTGCCGCTCCTTGGATCGGCGATGGACGGGGTCATCTCGCCGGCCACCGCCGTCGCACTGGGCGAGATGGGCGGCCTCGGAGTACTGAACCTCGAGGGGATCTTTACGCGCTACGAGAACGCCGAGACGCAGCTCGAGAAGATTTCGAAGCTGCCCAAGGACAAGGCAACGGCGGAGATGCAGGAGATCTACGCGCGGCCAGTCGAGCCGAAGCTGATCGCCCAGCGGATCGAGGAGATCAAGTCGCGCCGCGTGCTCGCCGCGGGCTCCTTGACGCCGCAGCGCGTGCGCGACTACTACGAGATCGCGCTCGCCGCCGGGCTGGACGTGCTCGTCATCCAAGGCACGGTCGTGTCGGCGGAGCACGTGTCCTCCAACGGGCAGGCGCTGAACCTCAAGGAGTTCATCGCGTCCATCCCGATCCCCGTGATCGTGGGCGGCTGCGCCTCCTACCAGACGGCGCTCCACCTGATGCGGACGGGCGCCACCGGAGTGCTCGTCGGCGTCGGCCCGGGAGCCGCCTGCACCACACGCGGCGTCCTTGGCGTCGGTGTCCCGCAGGCGACCGCGATCTCGGACGCCAGCGCGGCGCGAGTTCAGCATCTGCTCGAGACCGGGACGTACTGCAACGTCATCGCCGACGGCGGCATGCGAACGGGAGGCGACATCGCCAAGGCAATCGCCTGCGGCGCGGACGCCGTGATGATCGGCTCACCGCTCGCCCGAGCGAAGGAGGCGCCAGGCCGCGGCTTCCACTGGGGGATGGCGACGTTCCATCCGACTCTGCCGCGGGGGGCGAGGGTAGAGACGCAGCAGGTGGCGACGCTCGAGGAGATCGTCATCGGCCCTGCCCGTGAGAACGACGGGACGCTGAACCTGATGGGCGCGCTCCGGACCGCGATGGCGACCTGCGGCTACGAGTCGATGCACGACTTCCAGAAGGCCGAGATCATGCTGGCGCCGGCGCTGAAGACCGAGGGCAAGGGCCTCCAGCAGGCACAACGCGTGGGCATGGGGTAGACGGGTGACGGCAGAGGTCCTCCCCTTCGAGCGCTCGGAGGCCCAGCCGGAGGATCGCCCCGTGCTGGTTGTCGACCTGGGCGGGCAGTACTCGCAGCTGATCGCCCGCCGCGTGCGTGAGTGCCGGGTGTACTCGGAGCTCGTGTCGCACACAACGCCTGCGCAGGCGTTGCGCGCCCGCAACCCCCGGGCGATTGTCCTCAGCGGCGGGCCGGCATCGGTGTACGCAGAAGACGCGCCGGACGTCGATCCGGACCTCTGGGAGCTCGAGGTTCCGATGCTCGGCATCTGCTACGGCATGCAGCTGATGGCGCGGGATCTCGGCGGCCGGGTCGAGCGCACCGGCGCCTCGGAGTTCGGCCGCACCGGGCTCCACGCCGACGGCGGCGCGCTCTTGGAGCACACGCCCGCGGAGCAGGACGTCTGGATGAGCCACCGCGACTCCGTCACCGCGCCGCCGGAGGGCGCACGCGTTACCGCGTCGTCGCCGTCGACGCCGATCGCCGCGTTCGAGGCGCCCGAGCGAGGCTTGTACGGCGTCCAGTTCCACCCAGAGGTCGTGCACACGGCGCACGGGAACGAGGTGCTGAAGAACTTCCTCTACGGTGTCGCAGGCGCACCTCCGGCCTGGACAGCGGCGGCTGTGATCGAGGAGCAGGTCGAGCGGATCCGCGCGCAAGTCGGATCGGACCGTGTCCTCTGCGCTCTCTCCGGCGGAGTCGACTCCGCCGTCGCCGCACTGCTCGTGCACAAGGCGGTCGGCGACCAGCTCACCTGCGTCTTCGTCGACCACGGCCTGCTGCGGAAAGGTGAGGCAACGCAGGTGGTGGAGACCTTCCAAGGCCACTTCCAGGTTCCGCTCGTCCATGTCGACGCGCAGGAGCGTTTCCTGGCGCGTCTCGCGGGCGTCGACGATCCCGAGGACAAGCGAAAGCGCGTCGGCGAGGAGTTCATCCGCGTCTTCGAGCAGGAATCGCAGCGGCTGGGACGGATCCGCTACCTCGTCCAGGGAACGCTCTACTCGGACGTGATCGAGTCCGGAGGGACCGACGGCGTCGCAGCGACGATCAAGTCCCACCACAACGTCGCCGGGCTTCCGGAGGACGTCGACTTCGAGCTCGTGGAGCCGCTCCGGATGCTCTTCAAGGACGAGGTCAGGCGGGTCGGCGAGGAGCTCGGGCTGCCGGAGCGCATGGTCTGGCGCCAGCCGTTCCCCGGTCCGGGCCTGGGGATCAGGATCATCGGTGAGGTCACGCGCGAGCGCCTCGAGATCCTCCGCGAGGCGGATTCGATCCTCCAGGAGGAAATCCGGCGCGCCGGCCTCTATCGCGAGCTCTGGCAGTCGTTCGCAGTGTTGCCGGCGATCCGCTCGGTCGGCGTCCAGGGCGACGAGCGGACCTACGCCTACCCGATCGTCATCCGCGCCGTGACCTCGGAGGACGCGATGACCGCCGACTGGGCGCGGCTTCCTTACGACCTGCTGGAGACGATCTCGAGCCGGATCATCAACGAGATCCCGGCCGTGAACCGCGTCGCGCTCGACATCAGCTCGAAGCCGCCGTCGACGATCGAGTGGGAGTAAACCGGGGGTAGAGAGAGCGGACCTGGTCGACGAAGCCCGCCAGCCGCTCCGCCAGGTCGGGATCGGTCACCTCGAGGACGTTCTCCGCGTTCAGCTCGCCTGAGCGCGACAGGTTGAAGCTGCCGACAAAGATCGTGTCGTCGGTGACGGTCAGCTTCGCGTGCATGAAGTCGTGGACGCTGCCGGTCGCCTCCCACGGAGTGGACGGCTTGGCCGAGAACGGCGCTTGGAGGACGCGCTCGAGGAGCGGCAGCTTCCAGGCGATGTTCCCGTTCTGGCCCCACTGGTAGATGACGCCTTCGATCTGCGGCCGGTCGACGCAGCCCGCGACGTCGACGCGCCGTTCCGAGATGACCTCCGCCAGGGCTGCGAGAACCGGAGCAGCCGTGATGACGGGCGACGCAATGCGGACACGGCGGCGGGCTTTCAGGACTGCTTCTCCGATCCGCTGGGAGAGGTCCTCGCCGTGACCCGGCGTGAACCACGTGCGCACCTGATGGCCGCCGACCGGTACAGGCGTGGTGTCGACGAACCCGCTCCGCTCGACGTCGCCCGTCTCCCAGAGCTGGTCGAAGTCCTTCGTGAAGCGGGCGGCCAGCTCCGGCGACTCCGCCACGGCGACCACGTTCTCCTGGAGGGACCAGGACTCATCGGTCCAGTTCATCGAGCCGGTCCAGACGGAGGAGCCGTCGCGCACGACGAACTTGTGGTGCATCAGGTCGGGGACGCCGGCGATCGGGCGCACCGGAACGCCCAGCGAGTCGATCAGGACGCCATCAGGCTCCGGCGGCGGAGGAACCGGGATCGGGTTTCGGTGGTCGAGGTTGTAGATGAAGCGCACGGCGACCCCTCGCCCGGCCGCGACGCGGATCGCCTCGGCGACAACAGCCGCGGGCTCGGGGCTCAGGTGGAAGTCGTAGTGCGCGAAGTCGAGCGAGCGCTGAGCAGGCCCGACGAAGCCGGCGACCTCCTTGGCCACGTCCATCGCGCTCTGGCCGCCGTCGGTGAACGTCCGGACCTCCAGCACGGTCGCATCTTGGTGGAAGCGCGGATATGGCCTCGCCCTCAACCGTCCTAGGGAAAGCCTTCCCGGTCGGGCGCAAGATCGAGCTTGCCGCCATCGCGGCACTCGGACGGCAGGGCATAAGCCGGGTTCTGGCGACCGCGGAGGGTGCTCTCGACGCGTTGCGCTCGCATCACCCGTTCGGCCGTTTCCTCCGAGAGACCCAGGCCCTCGCCCAGCTCGACGCCCGTCTGCAGCGCGTAGCACTCGGTCGTACCCTCGTCGGCGACACCGCGCAGGTGCCACGCCTCGTGGGCGAGGACCGTGATCGCGAGACCCGTCCGGCTCGAGTCGAGCTTTCGCTCGAAGGCGAGGCGATAAAGGGCGAGGCAGCGCTCTGGCGTGAGGTAGGCGAGCGTGCCGCCGACCTGCGCGACGCCGTCAGCGTGCTGGACCGCGCCGACGTTGCCCCCGGACTCGTCGCATCGGATCGTCACCGGCTTGCCGGCGATCGTGGACGCCTCGCGGGAAAAGCGCGCGGTTGCTCGGGCGCGCGCGTCCCCGTCCAGGCCGTTCCAGCCGGTCCGGCCCTCGACGAACCAGAAGGTCGCCGCGAGCGCGCCGAGCACGACGAGGCCAACGAACAGCCGGCGAAGGGCCCGCGGCCATCGGCGTTCCACCTTGCCCGCCTCGGCGGCGCCATCCACCTCGTTGTCCGGGAGTCCGCGCGCCTCGGCGGAGAGCTCCTCGGGCGCCTCGGCGGTCTCCCCGGCCTGAGGCACCCAGATCTCCTGCGTCCCGTCCGGGACAAGCAGCTCCTCGTCCGACTCGCCGTAGCCGTAGAGGTCGAGGTCGGCGTCCTGCGGGCCACGGTCCGCAGGACGCGGCGGGCCCGGTCGGAGCCCTCCGGCGAAGTAGTGGAGCTCCAGGCCGAGGGCGACGAGGAGGGGCACCCAGATCGGCACCGCCGCCTGGAGCTCGTCCGGCCCGAAGATCCAGGTGAGCACGAAGACGACCAACGCGATCCGGACGATCGTCAAACCGTTCGGAAGCCGGTCAGCGAGGCGCTGCACGCTCCGACGGTAGCTCGCCGTCTCTTAGCGGCCGGGGCGCGATGCTGCGATCGTCGCGTCCAGGCCCCGGATCAGCTGGTCCTTCTCCGTGCCGCTGAGCCTCGCATTCGAGTGCTGGACCACGTAGTACCAGGGGGGCATGGACCCGCCACGGATGACCTCTTCGACCTCTTCCGTCTCGACCTCCTGCGGGCGGTTCCATTCCGAGAAATTGAGGGTCTCGCGGCCGCGGTCGACGTCGCTCTGGACCAGCCACGACGCGGGAGCGACGTTCGAGTACCAGGGCCACTTCGTCTCGTTGCTGTGGCAGTCAAAGCATGCGTCCACGGCGAGGGCCCTCGTTTCGGGCGAGTCCCAACTCGGCTTGCCGGTGACCGGTGGGTTCGAGTGGTCGAGGCCATAGGGGACGAGCTGGATCAGGCCGAACAGAAGGAGCCCACCGAGCACAGTCCAGCGGAGCACTCGACGCCAACGAATTCGCCGGGAGCGCGGCACCGGGAAACCCTCATGCCTCGGCCGGCGAACCGGCATCGGAAGATGCCCGTAGCGTGCTGCGGGAAGCTACGGAGGCCCGGCTGAGGCGTCTGAGCCGGCCGGCGCGGCCACGCCCGGAAGCTCCTCCTCGAGCGTTCCGAGGACGTAGTCGGCTCCCGCGCCGCGGAGGTCATCCTCGCTGTGGTTCCCCGTCGCCACGCCCACGGCGACGGCGCCGGCGGCGTGCGCCGCCTCGATGTCGAACGGCGTGTCGCCGACGACGAGCACCCGCTTCGGATCGACAGGCCGCTTCAGGATCTCGCCCGCACGCTCGATCGCGCGACGGGTGAGGACCGTGCGGTCGGGCGAATCGGAGCCGTAGCCGCCGAAGGAGAAGAACTGGTTGAGCCCGCCGCGCTCGAGCTTCGTGTGCGCCGCGGCCTCGGTCCCGCCCGTCGTGAGACCAAGCAAAAACCCTGCGTCGGAGAGCCGCCTCAGCGTCTCCTCGACGCCGGGCAGGACCTTGTAGCCCTTCGACTCGGCAACCGCCGCGGGAAGAGCCGCCTGCCGCCGCGCCATCAACGTGGACATCTCCTCCGCCGTCGGCTCGCGGCCGATCACGTTGGCGAAGGTGAGGCGGCCGACCTCCGGATCGGTCATCCCGGCGTCCGTGAACTTCCCGATGTCGGCGGGAATGCCGTAGAGCTCGTCGAAGGCTCGACGCCAGCTCTCGGCGCCCGCGCCGCCGCTCGAGATGAGCGTGCCGTCGATGTCGAAGAGAATCGCGAGCGGCTTTCCCACCCTGCCAGCGAGAGTACCTGCGCAGAATCAGGCATGGAAACGAGTTTCGTCGAGAAGCTCGCGTCGACCCGAATCGGCGACACGTTCAACCAGTACGCCGACTCCGAGCTCCTCTGCGAGCGGCTCGCGGCCTATCTCGACCGGCGAAAGGACGCTCGTTATCTCCTCGTCGGCGAGGCGGCGGGCTATCGCGGGGCGCGGGTCAGTGGCCTGCCGTTTACGTCCGAGCGTCAGATCACCGGGGTCGGGCCGGCCGAGGCGACGGCGACGATCGTCCACCGTGTGCTCGGCGAGCTCGAGCTCGAGGAGGACATGCTGCTCTGGAACGTCGTCCCGACGCATCCACACCGGCCTGGGGAGCCAAGCTCGAACCGACGCCCAACCCAGGCCGAAGTACGTGTTGCGATGCCGTTTCTCGAGCAGCTCGTTGCCGGCCGGACCACGATCGCCGTCGGCCGGCTGGCGCACGCGGTGTTCGGAGGGGACTACCTGCGCCACCCCGCGCACGGCGGTTCCGATCGTTTTCGAGCCGGACTCTTGCTATCCATCCGGCGATGCGAAACGCACTGATCGTGGCGGCGGCGATCGTCGTCGCCGCCGGACTCTTCTTCGTGCTGCGCCCCGACAACGCCGACGACAACACGAGCGGCAACACGACCACGACAGCGACGACGTCGACGACGACCACGACGGGGCCAGCGGAACCAACGGAGCCGCCGCCGCCCGCCACTGTGCGGATCGTCGTCCGGGGCGGAGAGCCGGTCGGCGGCGTCCGTAATGTCACCGTCTCGAAGGGTCGCCAAGTCGTCCTGGTGGTCAACTCCGACGTGGCCGACGAAGTCCATCTCCACGGCTACAACCTCAAGCGGGACGTGGCGCCGGGGGCTCCGGCGCGCCTGCCGTTCCGCGCCACCATCAATGGAACCGTCGAGGTCGAGCTCGAACAGCGCGGCCTCCCGCTCGCGCGGATCACCACGCAGCCATGAGCCTGACGATTCCGCTCGCCCACGGGATCGGGGGGATCCGCGATCCGGTCCTCCCGGACTGGCTCATGTACTACGCGGCGGCGCTGACGCTCATCCTCAGCTTCGTCGCGCTCGGCGTGCTCTGGCGGAAGCCGATTCTCGAGGGCCGGGACCGTGGCCGGCCGCTCTCCGAGCGCTGGCAGCGGCTGATCCTCTGGACGGGTTGGCGCATCATCCTCGGGGCCCTCTCGGTCGGCCTTCTGGTCCTCGTCTGGCTTGCGGCGTTGGTCGGCAAGCCAGATGCCGGCGACAACCTCGCTCCGACCTTCGTGTGGGTCATCTTCTGGCTCGGCCTCGTCCCGTTCGTCGTCGTCTTCGGGAACCTCTGGTCGGTGCTCAGCCCCTGGCGGGCTGCGGCGAACGCCGTCGCCTGGGTCTGGACCAAGAGCGGCCGGACGTGGGAGCCGGCGGCGGAGTATCCGCGGCGGCTGGGACGGTGGCCGGCCGCCGGCCTGCTCCTTGCGTTCGCTGCGCTCGAGCTTGCCTACCCGCGAGCGGCCGAGCCGCGGACGCTCGCGCTCGCGATCGTCGTCTACAGCTGGATCACCTGGGCAGGGATGCTGCTCTACGGGCGCAAGACGTGGGTCGAGAACGCCGAGGCCTTCCATGTCTACTTCGGGATGTTCTCGTTGATCGCGCCGTTCGCCGTGCGGGAGGAGAACGGTCGGCGCGTGGTGGTGGTGCGGCCGCCCCTCACGGGTTTGACGGCCCCCCAGGACATACCAGGAACGATCGCCTTCGTCGCCGTCATGCTCGGTTCGGTCGCCTTCGACGGGTTCAGCCGCGCGACGTGGTGGCAGGACCGGCTCTACAACCTCGAGGCGAGATACATCGTCAATTCGCCGCGCACCGCCGACCTCGTGGCGACCGGCTTCAACGGCATCGGCCTGATCGTCGCCGTCATCCTCGTGGCTCTCCTCTTCAGGCTGGCCGTGCGGGCGGCGCAGGCGGTTGCCGCGACGAGGGAGGATCTGACGAGCGTCTTCGTCGCGAGCCTCGTCCCGATCGCGCTCGCCTACTCGGTCGCGCACTACTTCACGTTGCTCGTCAACCAGGGGCAGTTTGCGATCCCACTCTTCTCAGACCCCTTCGGCGAAGGCTGGGATCTCTTCGGAACGTCCCACTTCACGCCGTCCCTCTTCAACTCGCCGAACGGGATCTGGTACGTGCAGGTCGTCGTTCTCGTCGTCGGCCATGTGCTCGGCCTCACGCTTGCCCACGACCGGGCCGTGGCGTTGTGGGGATCCGCCCGAACGGCGATCCGGACGCAGTACGCGATGCTTGCCCTCATGGTGCTCTACACGTGCACCGGGTTGTGGCTGCTCTCGGCGAAGTGATCCTCGCCCACGGCGGCGTGGCCGGGGCGGTCGTGGAGGTGCTCTTCGCCGTCCTGATCGTTGCAATCGCGCTTGCAGCCTGGGTCGGCGGGCGGCGAGACAAGCCGTGAGTCGCTACCTAAGGCGCCGACTCGGCGGCGCCGACCAGCGGAGGCCTGCCGGCTTTGCCGGCAGGCCGTTGCTATGCTTCGCCGCCGGCGGGCCGTGTGTCCGCCGCCTTACTGTTGTGATGATGAAGACCTGGAACGCAAAGCCGGGCGAGGTCGAGCGCCGCTGGTACCTCGTCGATGCCGACGGCAAGACCCTCGGCCGTCTTGCCACGCGCATCGCCGACACGCTGCGCGGCAAGGACAAGCCGGAGTACACGCCGCACGTCGACACCGGCGACTTCGTCGTTGTCGTGAACGCGGAGAAGATCGCGGTCACCGGAAAGAAGCTCGACGACAAGATCTACTACCGCCATTCCGGCTACCCCGGGGGGATCCGCAGCCGCACGCTCCGCGAGGAGCTCGAGCGCAGGCCGACCGAGGTGATCCGGAAGGCGGTCAAGGGCATGCTCCCGCGGAACCGTCTCGCCCGCGCACAGCTCACGAAGCTCAAGGTCTACGCCGGCCCTCAGCATCCGCACGAGGCGCAGAACCCGCAGGCGCTCCCGGTGGAGGAGAAGTGATGGCGACCGCGGCGCAGTACCAGGGGACCGGCAAGCGCAAGACGTCGATCGCCCGCGTGATCCTTCGGCCCGGCGACGGCGGCACCTGGATCAACGGACGCACGATCGAGGACTACTTCCCGCGCGCCTCGCACCGCACGATGGTGCTCGCGCCGCTGAAGGTCGCAGGCGCGGAGGGGAGCTACGACCTGCGCGTGCGGGTCGAAGGCGGCGGACCGAGCGGGCAGGCCGGCGCGATCCGGCACGGGATCGCACGCGCGCTCGTCGAGGCCGATCCGGAGCTGCGGAAGGTGCTCAAGCGCGAGGGCTTCCTCACGCGGGACGCCCGGAAGGTCGAGCGCAAGAAGGCCGGCCTCCACAAGGCCCGCAAGGCCCCACAGTTCAGCAAGCGCTGAGGCGTTTGAAACGACCGGTCGGGCGATCGGTTCGAAATGGCCCCTGAGGAACCGTTCTCCGTCATCCGGCTCGACGACGTCGAGGCGATGCCGACCTTCGGCGAGCTCAAGTGGAAGCCGTTGCGGCGACCGCTCGGTGTGACGGCTTTCGGCGTCAATGCCTATTGGGCCGAGAAGGCAGGGGACGAGTTGATCGAGCCGCACAACGAGCTCGGTGCAGGCGCCGGCCGCCACGAAGAGCTGTACGTCGTGATCGGCGGTTCAGCGCGCTTCACAGTCGCCGGCAAAGAGCTCGACGCGCCGCCGAGGACGGTCGTCTTCGTCCGCGATCCAGCCGTCCGGCGGGGTGCCGTCGCGACCGAGCCGAACACGACAGCGCTCGCTGTCGGCGGCGTTTCGGGCCAGGCGTACCGCGTGTCGCCCTGGGAATCCGTCGCACACGCGATTCCGGCGTGGCGTAACGGCGATTACCCAACTGCCCGAACGATGATCGAGGATGGCCTCAAAGAGCATCCCGACAACCCGAGCCTCCTGTACGAACTCGCCTGCGTTGAAGCCCTCGACGGCGACGCCGAGGCAGCTCTCGGACACCTCCGCCGCGCCGTCGAGCTCAAGCCTGACTACGCGAAGGACGCCCAGGAAGACGAGGACTTCGCCTCGATCCGCGCCCGCCCGGACTTTCCGGCTTAGGCGCCACTTGCGGCGCCGCTTCCAGGATGGCGGGCTCCGCCCGCCATCCGTCTGAAACGACCGGTCGATGCAATCGACCGTTTCTGGTTCACGCCTTAGGCTTCGCGCCGTGGCGCGGCGTTACTTCGGCACGGACGGCGTCCGGGGCGTCGTCGGGGAGTTCCTGACGCCGGAGCTCGTCGAGCGGCTCGGCCGTGCGGCGGCCCTGTGGTCGTCCGGCGGCCGTGTCTTCGTGGGCCGCGACACGCGAGGCTCGGGCCCCGTGCTGGAAGCGGCGTTTGTCGAGGGTGTCGCGTCGGCCGGCGGGAACGCGGTGCTCGGCGGCGTGCTACCGACCCCGGCCGTCGCGTTGCTCGCGCTTGACCTCGGTGCGGTGATCTCCGCATCGCACAATCCACCCGAGTACAACGGCGTCAAGTTCTTCGACGCCGAGGGGCAGAAGCTCACCGACGTCTCGGAGGAGGAGATCGAGGCGTTGCTCGACGAGCCACCGAGCGCGACGAGAGGAACGATCGACCAGGTCGAGATCTCTGCCGACAGCTACTTCGAGCACGTACTCGAACGCTTCGGGTCGGACCTGAGCGGGCTGCGCGTCGCCGTCGACTGCGCCAACGGCGCCTACTCCGACATCGCGCCGAAGGCGTTCGAGCGGCTCGGCGCCGAGGTCTTCCCATTGGCGACTGAGCCTGACGGCTCGAACATCAACGTGGGTTGCGGGGCCACCGATCTGTCGCTGCTCTCGCGCGTCGTGCGCGAGCAGCGTGTCGACCTGGGCGTTGCGTTCGACGGCGACGGAGACCGGATGCTCGCCGTCGATGCGGAGGGCAACCCGGTCGACGGAGACCAGATCCTCGCCATCCTCGCCCTCCACCTCGGCGTCGACCTCGTGGTCGTCACCGTCATGACCAACCTCGGCTTCCACCGGCTGATGGAAGAGCACGGGATCCGTGTGCTCACGACCGACGTCGGCGACCGCTACGTCCTTGAGACCCTCCGCCGTGAACGCGGCATTCTCGGAGGCGAACAGTCCGGCCACATCATCTGTCTCGACGGCCACGTCACCGGAGACGGTCTCGCGGCGGGGCTGCTCCTATGCCGAGCGCTCGAAGGACGCTCGCTTGCCGAGGCGGCGGCGGTGATGCCGCGCTTCGCCCAGGTGCAGGAGAACGTCCCCGTGCCGACGAACCACCTCGACGTGCCTCCGGCGGTCATGCAGCAGGTGAACGAGCTGAACGAGCAGCTCATCGGGAGGGCGAGAATCCTCGTCCGGCCCTCGGGAACTGAGCCCGTATTGCGGATCCTGGCGGAAGCTTCGGACCGCGATGAAGCTGCCGAATACTGTGGTAAAATCTCGGCTCTCGTTCGACGAGAGCTCGGTTGACCGATCGTTCTTCCATGATCGGGTGCGGCCGGGCTTTTGCCGTTTCGAGGGGGCATTCGAGCACGCGGCCAATCGTCGACCAGGAGCTTCAGGGTGTGCGGAATCATCGGATACGTTGGACCGCGGGCGTGTAAGCCGCTCCTTATCCACGGCCTCGAGCGCCTCGAGTACCGCGGTTACGACTCGGCCGGGATCGTGTTCCGCGAGGACGACGAGCTGGACTACGTCCGGGCCGTCGGGAATCTCTCCCACCTGAAGGCGGCCGCGTCGCTGAACGGCTCCGAGTCGACGACCGGGCTCGGGCACACGCGCTGGGCGACCCACGGCCGCGTGTCGGAGGAGAACGCGCATCCCCTCACGGGCTGCGAGGACGGGGAGCTCGCGCTCGTGCTGAACGGCATCGTCGAGAACTACCGCGAGCTCAAGGAGGCGCTGGTCGCCGAGGGACACGCGTTCAACTCCGAGACCGACGCCGAGGTGGTCGCGCACCTGATCGAGCGCCACTATTCAGGCGATCTCGTCGAGGCGGTCGAGAAGGCCTACAACGAGCTCGAGGGGCACTTCGCCTTCGTCGTGCTCCATCACGGCCACCCCGACCTGCTCGTCGGCGCGCGCCTTCAGTGCCCACTCGTCGTCGGGGTCGGAGACGGCGAAATGTTCCTCGGCTCGAACGCGGCGGCGTTCCTGCGCGAGACGCGCAACGTGATGTTCCCCAACGACGGCGACGTCGTCGCGATCACGCCGGAGGGCGCGAGCTTCTCGCGGCCCGACGGCGCTTTCGTGGAGCATGAGCCGCTCGTGCTCGACTGGGACGACGAGAGCGCGGAGAAGGCGGGCTTCGAGACGTTCATGCTGAAGGAGATCTACGAGCAGCCCGACGCGGTGCGCGAGACGATCGGCGACCGAGTCCGTCACGGCAGGCTCGTGCTAGAGGGGCTCGGCATGGTCGACGAGGATCTGCGGGCGCTGCGCCGCATCGTGATCCTCGCCTGCGGGACGTCGTACCACGCCGGCGTCGTGGGTCGGTACGCGATCGAGGAGTGGGCGCGCATCCCGGCCGAGCCTGACATCGCGTCGGAGTGGCTCTACCGCAACCCGGTCATCGGCCCCGACACGCTCGTGATCGGCATCTCCCAGTCCGGCGAGACGCGCGACACGGTGCACGCGATGAAGCTGGCCCGCGAGAAAGGCGCGCACACCGTCGCGATCACGAACATGATGGGCTCGCAGATCACGCGCGAGGTCGACTCGACGCTGTTCACGCGCTGCGGGCTCGAAGTCGCCGTCGCCTCCTCGAAGACGTTCACGGCGCAGGTCTCGCTGCTCTTCCTGGTCGCGCTGAAGATGGCCCAGGCCCGCGGGACGCTGCCGGCCGACGAGATCGAGTTCATCCTCGACGAGGCCTACGAGCTGCCCGCACGAATGCAGCAGTTCCTCGACGGCGACCATCCGATCGAGGAGATCGCCCAGCGCCACGTCGACAAGCCGTTCTTCCTCTATCTCGGGCGCCACATCGGCCTGCCTGTCTGCCTGGAGGGCGCGCTCAAACTCAAGGAGATCTCCTACATCCCGACCGAGGCGTATTCGGCCGGCGAGATGAAGCACGGGCCGATCGCGCTGCTCGACGAGAACACGCCGGTCGTCTGCATCGCCACCGACTCCCACGTCTACGACAAGGTCGTCTCCAACATCCAGGAGACGCGGGCGCGAGGCGCCCAGGTGATCGCGATCGCGACGGACGGCAATGAGGACATCCAGCACCACGCGGACGACGTGATCTACGTTCCGCGCACGCCGGCCTTCCTGCAGGCGGCGCTCGCGGTGATCCCGCTCCAGCTCCTCGCCTACCGCATCGCGCGCCTGCGCGGCCTGAACGTCGATCAGCCGCGCAACCTGGCCAAGACGGTCACGGTCGAATAGTCAGGCTGACTCGGGCGGGCGGCGCAGCTGTTTCGCCTCGCTGCGGCGGCGCTTCTCCTGGAGACGGCGCTCGCGTGCTGCCGCCGTCGGCCTCGTCGGTCGGCGTGGGCGCTCGACTCTGAGCGCGTCTCGTAGCGAGTCGACGAGGCGCTCGCTCGCAAGCTCGCGGTTCCGGGCCTGGCTGCGCTCGTCCTGGGCGACGGCCCTGAGAACCGGCCCGGCGCGGCGCACCACGCGCGCCTTCTGAGCCGGTGTCAGCGCCGACGACGCCTCCACGTCGAAGATTGCTTCGACCCGCGACTCGGTCTTCTGGGCATGCTGGCCGCCCGGTCCGCTCGAGCGCGAAAAGCGGAGCTCGATCTCCGAAACCGGGATCGCCACCGTCCTGGTCACCCGAATAGACTCGCCGTCCATGGCCGCCATTCTGCTGGACATCGACGGGGTGCTTCAGGTCTCCGGGGTGCCGATCAGGGGTGCGCGGGAGGCCGTCCTGCAGCTACGGGAGAACGGTCACAGGCTGCGCTTCGTGACCAACAACACGACGCACTCGCGGAGGTCGCTCGCGGGTGAGCTGCGGGCGCTCGGATTCGAGCTCGACGACTACGAGCTGCAGACGACCGCGCTCGCCGCGGCGCGCGAGCTAGCCGGGCGGCGGGTGCTCGCGATGACGATGGCCGCCGTGCTGGAGGATCTCGAGGCCGTGGAGCTGGTCGGCGAGGACGCCGATGCCGTCCTGCTCGGAGGGGCCGACGAGACCGAGGAGACGAATCGCGTCTTCTCGTACATGAACCTCGCACGGGCTTTTGCCGAGCTGGACGCCGGCGCCGAGCTTTACTGCCTTCACCGCAACCGCTGGTGGCAGACCTCGCGCGGGCCGCTTCTCGACTCCGGCTGCTTCGTCGCCGGGCTCGAGTACGCGGCCGAGCTGGAGGCGACCGTTGTCGGCAAGCCGAGCACGGCCTACTTCGCGACGGCGATCGAGGCGCTGGACGCCGAGCCGGAGCTCACCTGGATGGTCGGCGACGATCTCGAGGCAGATGTCGCCGGGGCGCAGCGGTTCGGGCTGCGCACCGCGCTCGTTCGAACGGGCAAGTTTCGGCCGGACGAGCTCGAGCGCTCCAGCGTGGCGCCCGACGTCGTCCTGTCGTCGGTCGCCGACCTCCCATTCTGGCTCGAGGAGTCGCTGTGACAAGGGTGGGGACCGACATGATCGAGATCCAGCGCATACGCGAGGCGCTCGAGCGGTACGAGGGCTTCAGGGACCGCTGCTTCACGCCCGCGGAACAGGCCTACTGCGAGCGGCGTCCAAATCCGGCGCAGCACTACGCCGTCCGGTTCGCGGGCAAGGAGGCGGTCGGGAAGGCGCTTGGCTTCGGGGTTGCGCGCCTGTTCGCCTGGCAGGAGATCGAGATCGCCGGGCGACCGAAGCCGTCCGTGCGGCTCTCCGGCCGGATCGAGGTCTGGTCACGGCGTGTCGGGGCGGGCGCGATCGACCTCTCGATGTCTCACTCGCGCGAGCTCGCAAGCGCGGTCTGCGTGGTCGCCGACCGGAATGTATAGAGGCTCCAACACCATGAGCCTTGTGCCGCCGGGCCGCGCTCGGCGGCGCGAGGCGGTGTCCTCAGTCGCGTCCATATCTAATTGATATGGACGCTCCCTGCGTCCTATCCTCGCACCCCCGAGCGCACCCCGGCGACGAAGCACATGATGTTGGAACCTCTTGAGCCGCTTTACACCGCCGCGGAGATGCGTGCGGCGGAGGCGGGTCACGACGTCGAGCGGCTGATGGAGCGGGCAGGCGGCGCCGTTGCCGACGAGATCCTCGCGCGCTATCCCGATGGACGGACATTCGCTGCTGTCTGCGGCAGGGGCGCGAACGGCGGCGACGGGCGCATCGCGGCGGAGCTTCTTCGCTCGGCGGGTTGGGAGGAGCGGTCGCTGGGCGAAGCCGACGTCGTGATCGACGCGCTCTTCGGCACCGGTTTCCACGGAGCGCCGAGGGAAGACGCCGCGCAGCAGATTCGGGCGATGAACGGCGCCGGCCGGCCAGTTGTAGCCGTTGACATTCCCTCGGGTGTGGACGCCTCCACCGGCGAGGTTCCCGGTGAAGCGGTTCGCGCCTCGCTGACGGTGACCTTCCACGGTTTCAAGGTCGGCCACGAGGTTGCGCCGGGTCGGTTCTACGTCGGCGACGTCGTCGTTTCCGACATCGGCCTCGAGCCGGCCGAGACCGAGCATGCGCTCGCCACTCCGGCGATCCTCGAGCTGGTGCCCCGGCGGAAGCCGGGCGATACGAAGTACTCCGCGGGCTCGGTGCTCGTCGTCGGCGGCTCACCCGGCATGACCGGCGCCGTCTGCCTGACCGCAGAGGCCGCGTTCAGGGCGGACGCCGGCTACGTGGCGGTTGCTGCGCCGCCGGAGTCGCTGCCGGTGATCGAGACACGGCTGCTCGAGGCGGTGAAGCGTCCGCTCGACGACGTCTGGGAGGCTGCCGAGCGAGCGAGCTCGCTGGCGATCGGGCCGGGACTAGGGCGCGAGCGGCAGGAGCTCGTCCGCCGCCTGCTCGCAGAGATCGACCTCCCTGCGGTGGTCGATGCGGACGGGCTCTACGGCCTCGAGCCGATCGAAAGGGGTGCGGCAACGGTGTTGACGCCGCACTCGGGAGAGCTGGGCCGGCTGATCGGCGAGGAGGCTTCCTGGGTCGACGCCCATCGCCTCGAGGCGCTCAGACGCGCGGTCGATCAGTTTCGCTGTGTCGTCCTCCTGAAGGGAGAGGGAACTCTCGTCGGGGCGCCGGGGGAGGGGCCACTCGTGTGCGGCGGGTTCCCAGCGCTTGCGACGGCCGGAACCGGGGACGTCCTGACCGGGGTGGTGGCGTCCTTCTTGGCGAAGGGCATTGACGGGCGCCTGGCAGCTGCCGCGGCGGCGCGGGCTCACACAGAAGCCGCCGTGGCGGCGCCCCACAAGGCGGGCCTCGTCGCAAGCGATCTCTTCGAGACGCTTCCGAGCGTCCTCGATGCATAGGTCCGAGATCACGATCGATCTCGGGGCGCTGCGTCGAAACGTCCGCCGGCTGCGCGACGTGCTGGGGCGCTCGGAGCTCTGGGCCGTGGTGAAGGCGGATGCGTACGGCCACGGCGCCGTCGACGTCGCCCGGGCGACGCTCGAGGAGGGCTCTGGGGCTCTCTGCGTCGCGACCGTGGCGGAGGCGCTCGAGCTGCGCAATGCGTTTCGCGAGGCGCGCATACTCGTGATGGGGCCGACTGCGGGCCAGGAGGTCGCCGCTGCCCGGGACGCCCGGCTCGAGCTGACGGTGCTCGACGGCCCGATTCCCGGGGGCGTCCCCGTGCACCTCAAGCTGGACACGGGGATGGGGCGGTGGGGGCTCGCTGAGCTGCCAGAGCCGTCGGGCAAGGTCGTTGGGCTGATGACGCATCTGGCGACGGCGGACATGGATCTCGAATTCGCCCGGGCGCAGGTGGCGCGCTTCGCCGAAGCGACGAAGGATTACGCCCACCTGACACGGCACGTCGCGAACAGCGCCGCGGCACTCCGCCTGCCCGAGGCTCGCTTCGATGCGTCCCGCTGCGGGGTCGCGCTCTACGGACTGTCGCCGTTCGGAACGGATCCGACGGAGGACGGGCTGGAGCCGGTGCTCGACTGGAAATCGCTGCTCGTCCAGGTCAAGCGTCTCGCCGCCGGCGAGAGCACGGGGTACGGACGCCGCTTCGTGGCTGAACGCGACACGTGGATCGGGATCGTTCCGGTCGGCTATGCAGACGGGTTCAGGCGGGACATGACCGGGACGCACGTGATGGTGGAGGGCGAGCGACAGCCCGTGGTCGGCACGATCTCGATGGACGCGCTGGCCGTCGAGCTCGCCGAGCCGCTGCCGGCGGGAACTCCGGTGACGTTGATCGGCGGCGGGCTGCTCGCCGAGGAGCACGCTGCCGTCGCGGAGACAATCAACTACGAAATCGTCTCGAAGATCGACTCGCGTCCCATCCGGGCGAAACGGACGGTCGTCGATGCTTGAGCAGGCTCGGGCGGTGCTGGATGGCGAGGAGGCGTGGGTCGTCGGGGGCGCGGTTCGAGACGAGGCGCTTCGACGTCGGATCATTGACCTGGACATCGCCTGCCGCGAGCCCGAGCAGGCTGCGCGGCGGTTCTCGAAGCGGGCGCGAGGGGCTCTGTTTCCGCTGTCCGAGCGGCACGGAGCCTGGCGAGTCGCGCTCGAGGACGGGCGAACGGTGGACTTCACGCCGCTTCGCGCGGGTATCGAGGACGATCTCGCGACCCGCGACTTTACGATCAACGCGGTTGCAAGGCCGCTCGCCGGGGGTGAACCAGCGGATCCGTTCGGCGGCCTGGCGGATCTGGAGCGAGGAATCCTGCGCGCAGTCCGGCCGACGATCTTCGAGGACGACCCGTTGCGCCTGTTGCGGGCGGTCCGGCTCGAGGACGAGCTCGGGTTTCGGCTCGACGAGGAGACGGCCGAGCTCGTCCGTCGGAACACCGGTCTGGTCGACCGGCCGGCCGGCGAGCGGATCCTCGCGGAGCTCGAGCGCTTGAGCGCCGGCGGGTACGAGCGCCTCGACGAGCTCGGGCTACTGGCGCCGCTCGGCGGCTCCCTGGAGCGGCTGCATGGACTCGATCAGACCACGCCGGAGATGCGTCTGGTTGCGGTGTTCGGCCGGGAGCTGAAGCGACTGCCGGTCTCGAACGAGCTCCGCCGCTATGCGAGCACGCTGCTGCGCGCTGCACCGCCCGGCGACCTGTCCGCGCGGTCCGTGTATCGGTTCCGGCGCGAGACCGAGCCGTGGGCGGTGGAGGCGGCGCGGTTCGCCGGCGGCGGCGAGGAGCTCGAGCGTGCGATCGAGCAGGCACAGGCGGCCGATCCGGCCGAGCCGCTGATCCGGGGCGACGAGCTCGGACTGCCGCCGGGGCCCGAAATCGGGCGTCTGCTGGCGCTCGTCGAGGAGGAGCGGGCGGCGGGAACGATCTCGACGCGGGAGGAGGCGTTCGACCTCGTACGCGCCGCTCGCGAAGTCACTGATTCGTGACGCCGGCGTCACACACTCGCACGCCGTCGCTCGGTAGGCTCGCCGCGGGGAGGAGGCCGGGCGAACCGAACCTAGACCACTAGGACAGCTGCCCGAGCACCGCGACGATCCTGACCGTCACTGCTTCCACTTGACGGTGCAGCCGACCGGCGGCGTCTCGCGCGCCGGCGGCTCTCGTCCCTCGAGAAGCGCCTCGATCGCGTCCCGCAGATAGTGCTGTCCGACGGCGTCCTCGTCGCGGTTGTCGTCGATCGCGCCGTGGTAGACGAGTCGCCGGTCCGCGTCGAACAGGAAGACCTCGGGCGTCCGCTCGGGCCCGTACCGCCGCGCCACTGACTGATCCTCGTCGTAGAGGTAGTCGAAGTTGAAGTCCTGCGACTCGGCCCGCGCCTTCATCTCGTCGAACGAGTCGGCCGGGTGGCTCGCAGCGTCGTTGGAGCTGATGGCGACGAGACGGAAGCCGCGGTCGCCGTAGTCCCGCTGGATCGCCTTCATGCGCGCTTCCCAGCCCTGAACGTAGGGGCAGTGGTTACATGACCAGACGATCGCCAGGACGGGGATCTCGACGTAGTCGTCGAGCGAATGGTCTCGCCCGTCGACGCCGGGCAGCTCGAAGTAGGGCGCTTCGGTCGCCATGGTCAAGCTCATCGCAATGCCTCCTCGATCTGTTCTCTGGTCGGGACTGGAGAGACGCGGCCGTTCGGCAAGTGGTAGATGCGACACGAGAGCGACGGAGGCTCGCTCTCGCCCCCTGGATCGACGTCGCGTCCATCGACGCGGATCGTGGGCGAGCCGGGAAAGCCGAGCTCACGAGCCTCCTCCTGCGTCCGCACCTCACGGACCTGAATGGGGACGTCGACGCCGCGGCCGCGCAGGACCTCTTCGAGCAGCTCCCGCGCCTCCGGATAGGACGGGCAGCCTTCCCAATAGAGGAACTCGACGGTCACGGGACGAGGAGGTTACCCGGGCCGCTCGGCCCCGCAGCGGCTAGCGACAGACGCGCACGACGCGCGTGGCGACCGCGCGCTGCGAACCGGCCTGGAGCACGGCACGAAGCTGGTGACGGCCCTGCTTCGCCCTGCGCGTGTTCCAGCTCGTGATGTAGAGACCCGCGACGCCGCGCCGGAGGACACGCAGCTGACGCTTGCCGTCGAAGAACCGCACTGCGCCGATCTTCCTCGTCGCGCCTGCAGAGACGGCGAGCTGTGCCGTCGAGCCGACACAGCGGCCGGCGAGCGGCGTCAACCATGTGACCGTCGGCCCGCGAACCACGCGCAGCCGACGGGTCATCACGCGGGTGTTGGGCATCGCCTCGCCGCCGTAGCCACTCGCGTTCTTGGACTCCTGGTAGTCGGAGGCGAGGAAGACGAACTGGGGCCTGCCGGCGCCGAGCTTTGGGGCGGTGTCCGGGAGCGGGAACAGGGCCAGGCCCGTGAAAGGGTCATAGGCGACGGCGCCGACGGCGACCTGGTTGTAGGCAAGCGCCAGCGAGAGCGGATCGACGCCGGAGCCGCGGTCGAGGATCTGCAGCGCGATCGTGGGCCTTCCGGCCGTGACCTTCTGCGTCAACACGCGGATCGTCGGCTTGCGTAGGTCGTTGACCCAGAAGCGCAGCCGCCACGATCCGGCCAGGCGGCGGCCCGTGAACTGGTCGCGGCCGGAGTCGACCGAGACGTAGTAGCGGCCGGGCATTGCAAATTGCGCGCCCGCTGCGCCGATCGGCAACTTGAAGCCAATCGTCAGCCCGTTGATGTTCACCGGGGTTCCGGCATAGCCCTGCACCGAGTTCTCGTCCTTGTCGCCGAGCACGAACGGGTCGATCAGCGAGCCGGGCGACTGCGTGACGACTGCGACGCCGAAGTTGGAGACCCGCCGCTTGAGCCGGACCTCGAACAGCCGCTCTCTCCCGTTCTCGAGCATCGGCGCCGCGACGCCGTAGTCGGGCGGATGTCCAAACGGCGCAGTCGGGAAGCGATAGATGCCGGCGACCGAAGAGCGTGCGCTCGTGCTGCCGGTCTGGATCCGGCGCAGCGGACGCGGCGTCAGGTTCCGCAGCCCCGGCCGCTCGACGAAGAACGCATACGGGACTCGCCTCGCGACTGCGCCTTGTCGCAGGATCAGATAGCCGACGTTGTCGCCCGTGACGGCGTTGGCATCCGCGCGGACGGTGATCGGGATGTCGGCGCCGCCGCCCGGCCCGATCGTGACGGTGCCGGGGACGTCGATCGCGGCGCCGGCGCTTCCTGCTTGCGCATGAAGCTCGACGGTCCATGTGCCCGCGCCGCCGCCGGCGTCGCGCAGGCTGAGCAGCAGCTGCTTCGAGACGGGGCTCGCGCCGGCCTGGAGGTCGGCGAACGACAAGGAGGCCGGCTGGGTGAACAACCTGGGATCGTCGGCAGCGAGGACATTGACGAGCCCGGCGCCTTCGAGGAGCGCCGAAGCTTCCTGGGTCCGGCCGGTGTCGCCCCAGGCCGGGCCTGCGGTGGACATCAGCGCCGACTTGATCTGGCGCACGTTCCAGTCGCGGTGTCTCTGGCGCAGGAGCGCGACGGCGCCCGCAACGTGCGGCGCAGCCATGCTCGTCCCGGCGATCGAGGCGAACGGGGAGCCGCCGGAAAACTGCCGCAACGTCGCCGAGAGGATCTCGGAGCCCGGCGCGGACACGTCCGGCTTGAGAAGGTGGCCGAACGGCGTCGGGCCGCCGGACGAGAAATACGTGATGATCCCGCTGCGCCCGGTCACGAGCTCGGTCAGCGCGGGGCCGACGCGGATCTGAGCGCGGCCGCCGTGCGCAGCGAGGTACGCGCGCAGGTTCGCGCCGTCGAGGTTCGAGATCATCCCGCTCGGCTGCAGGAGCTGGAGCGGGATGCCGGTGGCCTCACCCTGGCGGTTGTCGATGAGGATGAGCCCCGAGGCGCCGGCGAGAAATGCGCGCGCCGACTTCGTGAACAACGCGCAATGGCCGCGGCTGACGAGCGCGATGGCGCCGGCGAGCGATCCGCGTCCAAGTGGGCTGGTTGCCGCGTTCGGATCGCGCCCGGTCGCGCAAAGCCGTGAGTCGACCGGTCGCCCGTTCGAGCCGGTCATCGCGCCGACGTCGACCAGCGGCCGGTCGGACGTGCCCCATCCCGAGGGCACGCTGACGGTCGGCTGGAACGGGATCTGCTGCAGGCTTGCCGGGGCACCCGGGTCACGAACGCTCAGCGCAGGTGCGAAGACGTGGGTATTCGACGTCGCGGCGACGGTGATCGCGTCGGGCGCCGTCCCGGGCGAGCCGGCGGTGCCGAAGCCGAAGTCGTCCCGATCGTTCCCGGCCGAGATGACGGGGACGACACCAGCATTGGCGACGTTGGCGACCGTCCGGATCATCGCGTCCGTCCTCGGCTCCGTCGCCGGGCCGCCGCCTGAGAAGTTGATGACGTCCATCCCGTCGCGTACGGCGGCCTCGAAGGCCGCGACGATCTCCGGCGTGTCGGCGGTGTGGCCGATGGGTGTGGGGACGGTGAAGACGCGGTAGTTCCCGATCCACGCCCTCGGCGCGACGCCGGAGAGCCCCGCCGTCGGCGGATGATCCCGGCCACCCGGCGAGCTCGTACCACTGTTCCCCGCGGCGATTCCCGCGACGTGGGTGCCGTGGAAGGACGCGAGCCGGTCGAGCGGCAGCCGGCCCCGCGGCCCTGCGCCGAAGCCGGGGTAGCTGCGGGCGACGATCACCTTGGGCGACGTGTACGCCCGCTGGCCCTTCGGGAACCCCGGCGGGAATGCGTAACCAGCCGGGTTGAAGAAGGCGTTTTGCCAATCGACCCCGTCGTCGACGATCCCGATCTTGACGCCCGCGCCCGTGCTGCCGGTCGCCGCCGTGAACGCCGGCGCGTTGATGATCGACGGGCTCTTGTTCAGCGCCATCGTGTACCGCAGGCTGGGATAGACCTGCGCGACGCCGGGCAGGGAGTTCAGCCGCGCGAGCCGCGTGTAGGGCAACTCGACCGTGATGCCGTCGAGGACGACCTGGAACCGACGGCCGATCTGCGCAGAGGGCACAGCCGTCCGGATCGCTCGCATCGTCGCCTGTTGCGTACTCTCGACCCGGGCGAGGTACGCGCGGGAGGAGGCGCTGGAGACATTCAGCCGGGTCGAGCTCAGCGACCCGTAGAGGCCTGGACCGCGGGCGGCGGCCAGTGGAGGCAGCCCCAGGCCCACAATGACGCGGACGCGGCCGCTTCGGTGAGCGCGCGGAATGGCGAGCGTGTTCGCCGGACGCACGCGCGGCGCCGACCGGTCGCCGAACGTCCGATTGATCGGCTGGAGCGCGGCGGATGCCGACGCTGTCAGGGCAAGCGCCGCGATCGGGGCGAGAAGCACGGGAAGGCGGCGCAACGCTCTAAGGGTATCGAGGAAATAGGATCGCGCAATGAGGAGGTTCGAGGGGAAACGCGGCCTGGTCATGGGCGTCGCGAACCGTCGCTCGATCGCCTGGGCGATCGGCCGGCGTCTGGCCGAGGAGGGCGCCCAGCTCGCTTTCACGTACCAGGGGGAGCGACTCGAGAAAAACGTTCGAGAGCTCGCAGAATCGGTGGACAGCCCGCTCATTACCTCATGCGACGTTCGGTCGGACGAGGAAGTTGCCCGTCTCTTCGCCGAAGTGGGCCGAGCCTTCGATGGAGGGCTGGACGTCCTCGTGCATTCGCTTGCCTTTGCAGCCGCCGAGGACCTCGAAGGCCGCTTCACCGACACGCCGCGCGACCGCTTCTGGCTCGCCCTCGACGTCAGCGCCTACTCGCTCGTCATCTGCTCGCGGGCGGCGGAGCCGCTCTTCGAGGCGGCCGGAGGCGGCGCGATCCTGACCATGACCTACCTGGGCGGCGAGCGAGCTGTTCCGCACTACAACGTCATGGGCGTCGCCAAGGCGGCGCTCGACTCGTCCGTGCAGTACCTCGCCTGGGATCTGGGCCAGAAGAACATTCGCGTGAACGCGATCTCCGCCGGCCCGGTCCGGACACTCGCGGCGCGCTCGATCGCGGGCTTTCCGACGATGGAGGCGATCGTGGAGGAGCGAGCGCCCCTCCGCCGGCCGATCGACGCCGACGACGTCGGCGCCGCTGCCGCCTACCTGCTCTCGGACGAAGCGCGCAACGTGACGGCAACGACGCTCTACGTCGATTCCGGCTACCACGCGATGGGTATGTAGACGGGCACGAGGCCTTGGGCGCTGCAGTCCAATCCGCTCGTGGAGGTCTCGCATGGCTGAGCTGACGGCGACCGCTGAGGTCAGGGCCGAACCGGAAGCACGCGCCTGGCACAACCTCGCCCCTGAAGAGGTCTGCGCCCAGCTCGGAGTCGACCCTCGCTCCGGGCTCGACGCCGCCGAGGTCGAGCGGCGACGGGCGCAGCACGGTCCGAACAAGCTCGCCAAGGCGGAGAAGGAGCCGGGCTGGCGCGCCTTCCTTCGGCAGTACCGCGACCTGATGCAGATCGTCCTGCTTGGAGCGGCGATCGTCAGCATCGCTGCGCTCCAGGAGTTCTCGACGGGGATCGTGATTATCGGCCTGACCGTGCTGAACGCGATCCTCGGCCTGAACCAGGAGGGCAAGGCGGCCGAGAGCGTCGCGGCGCTCCAGAAGATGCTCCTGATCAGGGCGCATGTACGCCGAGAAGGGGGGCTGGCGGACATCCCGGCCGAGGAGCTCGTGCCGGGCGATGTCGTCACCTTCGAGGCCGGCGATAAGATCCCGGCCGACGGCCGGCTGCTCGTCGCCGCGACGCTCGAGATCGAGGAGGCCGCTCTCACCGGCGAGAGCACGCCCGTCCTGAAGTCGATTGAGCCGGTCGCCGGCGACGACGTGCCTCTTGGCGACCGCACGGACATGGCGTACATGAACTCGACCGTGACCCGTGGGCGGGGCGAGATGGTGGTGACCGGAACCGGGATGGACACCGAGGTCGGGCACATCTCCGGGATGCTCAGCCAGGTCCAACAGGAGAAGACGCCGCTCACGCGCCAGCTCGACCAGCTGACGATCTTGATCACGATCATGGCCGCCGCCGCTTTGGTCTTCGTGATCGTCGTCGGCCTTCTTCGCGGCGAGAGCTTCGACGATCTCTTCCTGATCGGGATCAGCCTCGCGATCGCTGCCATCCCGACGGGCATGCCCGCAGTGGTGACGACGATGCTGTCGCTCGGCACTCAGGCGCTCGCGGCGAAGGGCGCCATCGTCAAGCGACTGCGGTCGGTAGAGACCCTCGGCTCGACCTCGGCGATCTGCTCCGACAAGACCGGCACGCTGACGCTCAACCAGATGACCGCGCGGCAGCTGATCGTCGCCGGCCGGCGGTACTCGATCGAAGGGCAGGGCTATTCCACGGAGGGCAAGATCCTCCGGGTCGCGGGCGACACGGACATTTCGCTCGAGCCGTTCCTTCTTCCGATGGCGCTCGCGAACGACGCCGCGGTGCACAACGGCGAGATCGTCGGCGACCCGACCGAAGCAGCGCTCGTGGTGCTGGCGGAAAAGGGCGGCCTCGACGTCGACGAGACCCGGCGCGTGCTTCCGCGCGTGGCCGAGGTCCCGTTCGACTCCGATTACAAGTTCATGGCGACCTTCCACGAGCTGGAGGAGGATGGCCGCAAGGTCATCCGCTGCTTCGTCAAGGGCGCACCCGACGTGCTGCTCGAGCGTTCGACCCGCATACGCGACGTCGACGGCTCAGAGCTGCCCGCCGAGGAGGGCCGAGACCGGGTGATGGCCGAGAACGACCGCCTCGCCGGTGAGGGCCTCCGTGTGCTCGCCGTCGCTTCGCGCGACTTCGACCCGGCGAGCTTCGACCCCGGCAGCCCGCTGGTGGGTGAAGTCCAGGGCCTGACGCTGCTCGCGCTGATCGCGATCGTCGACCCGCCGCGCAAGGAGGCGAAGGACGCCATTGCCCGCTGCAAGGAGGCGGGGATCCGTGCACGCATGATCACCGGCGACCACGTAACCACCGCCGCTGCGATCGCCGGCCAGCTCGGGATCGAGGGGCGCGCGATGTCCGGCACCGAGTTCGCGGCCTTGAGCGACGACGAGCTCGAAGCGCAGGTCGAGGAGATCGGCGTGGTCGCGCGCGTCGCGCCCGAGGACAAGGTGCGCCTCGTCGACATGCTCAAGCGCAAGGGCAACGTCGTCTCGATGACTGGGGACGGCGTCAACGACGCCCCTGCGCTCAAGCGGGCGGACATCGGCGTCGCGATGGGGATCACCGGCACCGAGGTCACGAAGGAAGCCGGCGACATGATCCTCACCGACGACAACTTCGCGACCATCGTCAGCGCGGTCGAGGGCGGCCGCGGCATCTACGACAACCTGATGAAGTACGTGCGCATCCAGCTGATCGAGCTGACGGCGTTCATCCTCCTCTTCGTCGGCGCCGGGATCTTCGACGTCGCCAACGGCGCCCCCCTCACGCCGCTGCAGATCATCTGGGTCAATTTCGCGATCGACGTGCTGCTCGCGATCGGCCTGGGCTTCGACGCGGCCGTGCCGGGCCTGATGCAGCGCCTGCCGCGGGACGCGAACGCGCCAGTCGTCACTCGTGCGCTCGGGCTCCGGCTCGGCTTCCTGGGGCTCGTCATGGCGGCTCTCGCCCTCGGCGTGGTCGCCTGGGCCGAGCATCGTTACGACCTCGTGGTCGCCACGACAATGGGCCTGACCACGTTGTCCCTGATGCACATCGTGGCCGCCCTCGAGGCACGCGAGCCGACGGGAAGCATCTTCAGCCGCTACACGCTCGCGAACCGGCGGTTCCTGCAGCTGATCGCGCTGTCGCTGGTGCTCACCTTCCTCGTCACGGCGCTCTCGCCGCTGGAGCGGATCTTCGACACGGCCTCGCTCACCAGCTCGCAGTGGGGAATCTGTCTGCTCGGCCCGCTCGCCTACCTGGCGATCGTCGAGCTCGTCAAGCTCTTCGACCGGCGCGGCGGCCACGAGAAGCTGGCCCCAGCGTCGGCCGCCGCGTAACCCCGTGGCCGAGCAGCTCCTCGACATCGTCTGGCAACGCGTCCGGGGGGCAAGGCAAGCTCCTGGCCTGGAGGTTCAGGTTCCACGTCAACAGCCGGCAGACGAGGGGCTTAATGGCTGAGGCCACGACCGCCGGTGTACACGAGGAGGCGTCGGGGAGTGAAAAGCTCGCCGTCCTGCTCGCGATGGCGATGTTCGTGCTCGTGGTCGACACATCGCTGATGAACGTGTCGATCTCGGCGGTGGTGCGGGATCTCGACACGACCGTGAGCGGCGTCCAGTCGGCGATCGCGCTCGAGGCGCTCGTATCTGCCTCGTTCATCCTGATCGGCAGCAAGGTCGGCGATCTGATCGGGCGCAAGCGCGCCTACGTGCTCGGCCTC
>DASSCT010000059.1:0-10643 GCA_035697545.1 Gaiellaceae bacterium
GAGCCGTTCGGGTCAATCGAGCAGCCAGGCGGCGATCTTCGCCCGCTGCTGGCGCGAGTAGCCGCCATGGGCCTGGATCCAGAGCGCGCGCTTGTAGTACTCGTGGAGCACGTGCTCCCAGGTGAAGCCGATGCCGCCGTGAACCTGGATCGAGCGCTCGCAGGCGGCGACCGCCGCGTCTCCTGCATACGACTTGGCCGCGGCGGTTGCGATCGGCGCCTGCTCGTCGTTTTCAGCCACGCACCACGCGGCCCAGTACGCGAGCGAGCGCGCGAGCTCGGTCTCGACGAATGTGTCCGCGAGCTTGTGGGAGACGGCCTGGTAGACGCCGATCTTCCGCCCGAACTGCTCGCGGTTCTGCGCGTACTCGACGGCCAGCTCGAGCGCCTTCTTGCCGATCCCGACGGCCTCGAGCGCGAGCGCGGCGAGTTGCTCCTGCTCGGGCCGCGATTCGTCGAAGAGCGACTCGCCCACGTTGGCCCGGCCGGCCTCCTCGTAGAGGACGGCCTGGTCGACGAACCCGAGCTCGGCGGCGCTGATCTCCTCCTTCGTCCAGCCGCCGTTCATCAGCGCGTCGCGCGCCTCGCGGCGGAGGAGCTCCTGCTCTTCGGTGAAGGCGAACTGCATCAGCGCGACCTCGGCAGGCCCAGAACGCGCTCGGCGATGATGTTCCGCAGGATCTCCGAGGTTCCGGCCTCGATCGTGTTGCCGCGACTCCGCAGCTGCTGGTGGCGCCAGTAGCCGTCGTCCTCGCCCTCGAGGATCTCCATCGCGAGCTTCGTCAGCCGCTGGTTCTGCTCCGACCAGTGGAGCTTCGAGACGGAGCCCTCCGGCCCGGGAATCCCTGTCTGCATCAGCGTCGTCAGCGAGCGGTAGTTCGTCAGCTTGAGCGCCTGGAGCTCGATCCACTCCTGGGCGACGCGGTCGCGGATGATCGGATCGTCGGCACCGCGCTCCTTCGTCAGGGCGACAAGCTTCTGCACCTGCGCCTCGAGAGCGCCGCCGAGCGCGAAGCCGAGCGTGCCCCGCTCGTGCAGGAGCGTCGTCATTGCCACCTGCCAACCGGCGCCGATCTCGCCGAGCAGGTTCTCCTCGGGGACCTCGACGTCGGTCAGGAAGATTTCGTTGAACTCCGCCTCACCTGTGATCTGGCGCAGCGGGCGCACCTCGACGCCAGGCGCCTTCATGTCCACGATCAGGTACGTGAGTCCCTCGTGGCGCTGCGAGTCGGGGTCGCTGCGGCCGACGAGGATGCAGTGGTCGGCGATGTGCGCGAAGGACGACCAGACCTTCTGGCCGTTGACGACGAACGAGCCGTTGCGGGCGTCGATGGAGGTTCGGACCGCCGAGAGGTCGGAGCCGGCGCCGGGCTCGGAGAAGCCCTGGCACCAGATGTCCTCCGCGGAGAGGATCTTCGGGAGGTAGCGGCGCTTCTGCTCCTCCGTCCCGTGGGCCATGATCGTCGGGCCCGCCATCCCGAGGCCGATCACGCCCATGTGCGAGGGCGCCTCCGCGCGTGCGAACTCCTCCAGCACGATCGCCTGGTGGCTGTACGGGGCGCTGCGGCCGCCGTACTCCTCGGGCCAGGTCAGGCCCGAGTAGCCCGCGTCGTAGATCTTCCGGCTCCACTCCCGTGGCTCGCCTGCGGGGAGGTTCTCCTGGAGCCAGGAGCGAACCCCGTCGCGAAAGGCGGCCTCGTCCGGGCTGTCGCGGAGGTCCATGGCGCTTAGCCTATATCGGTGATGATCGCCGTCACCAGCGACTTCCTCGCCGTCGTGATGGACGTCGTCGAGCCGGCGGTCGCCGAGGCCGAGCGGAATCCGCCGCGGCTAGGCGCCGACGGGGAGGTCGAGTTCGATCCCGCGTACCACCTCGCGGGGCGGGCTGTGTGGGCTTCCGGAATCGTCGGCGCGCCGGCGCGCGAGCAGGCCGCGTTGTTCTATGCGCTGGCCCACGCCGGCGAGGGAGGACACGCGTGCCCCGTCGTCTGCACCGCCGGGCTCGTGCGTGCGCTGCGGACGAAGGCGTCGGACGAGCTGCGGGAGCGGTTCCTTCCGCTCCTACTCGAGACCGACTACGACCGGGCCCAGCGCGGGGCGCAATTCCTCACGGAGCGGCACGGCGGCTCCGACGTCGGCGCAAACCGGGTGGAGGCGGTACCGGACGGCGACGCGTGGCGGCTCTACGGCGAGAAGTGGTTCTGCTCCGTGGCGGATGCGGACCAGTTCGTGGTCACTGCGCGCCCCCGCGGAGCGTCGGAGGGGACGCGCGGAATCGGCTGCTTCCTGGTTCCTCGGGAGAGCGGCGGGTTTCGCATCAGGCGGCTGAAGGACAAGCTCGGGACGCGTGCGCTCGCCACAGGTGAGATCGAGTTCGAGGGGGCGGTCGCCTATCCGCTCGGGCAGCTCGAGGACGGGTTCAAGACCGCCGTCAGCGTCCTCACCACCTCGCGCTGGCTGAACTCCGTCGGCTCGACCGGGTTGATGAAGCGCGCGTTCCTGAAAGCGTCCAGCTTCGCGCGCGAGCGTGAGGCGTTCGGAGGTCCGATCGGCCGCTTCCCGCTCGTCCAGGAGAACCTCGCGGTGATGAAGAGTGAAGAGGCCGCGGCGTACGCGTCGACGATGCTCCTGACCGAGCTCGTTGCGAGGATCGACGAGGGCTCCGCGAGCGACGCCGACGTCGTCTGGCACCGGCTGCTGGTAAACGGCAACAAGTTCGTCGCCTCGCTGGCCGCCACGCAGGTCGTGCGGCGGGGAATCGAGACGCTCGGCGGAAACGGCACGATCGAGGACTTCTCGCCGCTGCCGCGGCTCTACCGCGACGCGATCGTCTTCGAGAGCTGGGAGGGGACGCACAACGTTCTTTGCGCGCAGGCGCTCCGGGATCTAGAGCGCTTCGACGCCGTCGACCTGGCTGTCCAGCGGGCGGGCGCCTCGGACGAGCTCGCGGCGCGGCTGCGGCGGTCGGTTGCCGAGCCGGAGCACGGCGCGCTGCACTTCAGGCGTCAGCTGACCGAGCTCGTGCGTTCGCTCCAGGTTGCGCTCCTCCGCGACTCGGACACCGGCGCCGCAGAACTGGTCGAACGCCGTCACCTCGTGGCCGGGTGGAACCCGGAGGCGGACGCGGACTACGCGGGCCTCATCGAGCGCGTTCTCGCCGCGGACCCAGAATCCAAGTAACAACATGTAACTAACTCGGTCCGCCGCCCGGAGACCGCAGCGTCGGGGGCGGGGCCGGTAGCAAGTTACAAGTTGTTACAAGGATTAACGGCCCTCGGCGAGGTCGCCGCGCAGGGCCATGCAGGTGCTCGTCGCGTGAGCGATCAGGCGGTCTCGGTCGTCGACCACGCGACACTCCGTGAGGCCGATCGTCCGCCCGCGCGAGATGACCATGCCACGCGCGATGAGCGTTCCCGTCCAGAACGGACGCAGGTAGTTGATCTTGAGCTCAAGCGTCGTGAACGACTCGCCTTCGTCGAGCGTCGAGAAGAACGCCATGCCCATCGCGGCGTCGGCGAGGTCGCACAGGATCCCGCCGTGCACCGTCCCCATCGGGTTCAGGTGCTGCTCACCGGCCTCGAGCCGCATCGTGCAGGCGCCGCCGCCCGAGTCCACGAGCTGGATACCGATCAGCTCTGCGACCGGGGGAGGGATCCTCACAGCACCACCACCGAACGGATCACATCGCCCGCTTCCATGTCCTCGAACGCCTGCTCGACGTCGTCCAGCCCGATTCGTTTCGTGACCATTCCGGCCAGGTCGAGGCGACCGTCCATGGCGAGCTGCGCCAGCAGGGGAAAGTCCTCGGCCGGGACATGGTCGCCGCCGTGCGAGACGAGGATGCGAAGCCGGCGGTCGAAGGCGTAATCGAGAGGGAGCACAGCCTCCGCGCCGGGCTGCGGCAGCCCGATGTACACGAGCGTGCCGGCGTGGCCGAGCATCCGGATGCCGAGCGCGACGGTCTCGGGACGGCCAACCACGTCGAAGACGAAATCGAGCCGCTCGCTCTCGCCGGTGTGCGTCGCTCCGAACCGCGTCGCCTCCTCAAGCTTCCGCTCGTCGAGGTCGATTGCGTAGACGTCCTCGGCCCCGGCGATCCGCGCACCCTGGATAACCGAGAGCCCGACGGCGCCACAGCCGATCACGGCGACGCGCGCGCCTTCCCATACCGCCGCGGTCTTCAGCACCGAGCAGACACCCGTCGCCACGGCACAGCCGAGCAGGCAGGCCTCCTCCATCGGCAGGTCGACATTCAACGGAACTAGCGCTGCACCGTGGAGCACGCTCCGCGTCGCGAACGTGCCCGCGCGGAAGACACCCATCAGGTCGAGGCCGTCGCGCGTATGCATCCGGTTCGGCGCCATCGCCGGGGTCCGACAGAGATGCTGCGCGCCCCGTAGGCACCAACGGCATTCGCCGCACGGCGAGCGCCACCCGACGACGACGCGGTCGCCGGGCGCGACGTGCTCGACTCCTTCCCCCACCGCCTCGACGACCCCGGCGCCCTCATGGCCGAGCAGGACCGGCAGTGGATGGTTGAACCCGGTTTGGACGACGTGCAGGTCGGAATGGCAGACGCCGGTGGACTCGAGCCTCACCCGCGCTTCGCCCGGCCCTGGCTCGTCGAGGTCGATCTCCTCGACGCCGAACCGCTCAAGCTCTCTCAGGACGACGCCGCGATCCATGACGAGTCGAGTTCCCCTGCCTGCGAGCCTCCGGCGAGCGCCAGGGTGAGATCGGTCTCAGCCATGAGGTGCCGGATCACCGCCTCCACGCCTTCCTGGCCGCCGACGGCGAGGCCGTACGCATACGGACGACCGAGCAGCACGGCATCGGCGCCGAGTGCAAGCGCCTTGAGAACGTCGGGGCCGCGCCGGATGCCGCTGTCCATCAGCACGGCGATTTCGGGCCCGACCGACGCGCGCACTTCCTCGAGCGCATCGAGCGCGGCGATCGCGCCGTCCACTTGGCGGCCGCCGTGGTTGGAGACGACGATGCCGTCCACGCCGCACTCGCGTGCGCGCACCGCGTCCTCGCCGGTGAGGACGCCCTTGACGAGGAGTGGAAGCTCCGTTCGGGCGCGCAGCCACCGCAGGTCGTCCCAGTTCAGCCCCAGGTTCGGGAACATGCCGAGCATCGTCGCGGCCGCAGCGAGTAGGTCCTCCTCCGGCGGTCGCTCGAGCCGGCTCCGGAACACCGGATCGGAGAAGAACTGGGCGCAGCCCTCGCCGGCGAGGAACGGCAGGTATGACTTACGGAGGTCGCGGTCACGCCAGCCGAGGGACAGCGTGTCGACGGTCACCACGAGCGCGCTGTAGCTCGCAGCCTCGGCCCGCTCGACCAGGCTGACGGTCACCTCGCGATCGTTGACCCAGTACAGCTGGAACCACCGAGGTGGATCGATCTCCGCCACCTCCTCGATGGAATGCGACGCGGCGCTCGAGAGGACAATCGGCACGCCGGTCGCCGCGGCCGCCCGTGCCACCGCAAGCTCGCCTTCGGGATGGGCGATCGACAGCACTCCAATCGGAGCGAGCAGGAACGGCGCAGGCGACTTCGTCCCGAGGACCTCGACAGAGATGTCCCGCTCGCTGTTTCCGGTCAGCATCCGCGGCCGTAGTCGGCGACGCTCGAACGCCTCAAGGTTCGCGCGCATCGTCCCCTCCGATCCGGCGCCGCCCGCGATGTAGTCGAACGGCCCGAGCTCGAGCGCCTCGGCCGCGCGTGACTCCCACTCCTCCGGCGAGATCGGCCACCGAGACTCGCCCGAGACATAGATCGCGTTCTGTACCTCGCTCCCGCTGAATGCCATGTAGCGGAAGCCTCTCACTTCCACCGCGTCGACCGGTCATTTCAGACGGCCGCGCGAGCAAAGCTCGCACGGCCTGAAGTCGACGTCGCAAGCGATGTCTCTGGCGTACGATCCTCTCGTATGCCGAGGCTCGACGGGAAGGTGGCGCTCGTGACCGGCGCCGGCCGGGGCATCGGACGCGAGCACGCGCTGGCCCTCGCGCGGGCCGGCGCAAAGGTGGTGGTCAACGATCTGGGCGGATCGCTGGCGGGCGAGGGCGAGGACGCGACGCCCGCCCAGTCGGTCGTAAACGAGATCGTTGCGGCCGGAGGCGAGGCGGTGGCCAACTACGACGACGTCTCGGACTTCGGGGCCGCCGAGAGCATGGTGAGACGCGCGATCGACCGTTACGAGCGGCTCGACATCCTCGTCAACAACGCCGGGATCCTCCGCGACCGCATGCTCGTGAACATGACCGAGGACGAGTGGGACGCCGTCATCGCCGTCCATCTCAAGGGCCACTTCGGGCCCACTAGGCACGCAGCCGCCTACTGGCGCGAGCTGGCGAAGGGCGGTGAGACGCTGCATGCGCGTGTGATCAACACGTCCAGCCCTTCGGGCGTCTTCGGGAATGTCGGCCAGGCGAACTACGGGGCGGCGAAGGCGGCGATTGCGGGCTTCACCGTGATCGCGGCGCAGGAGCTCCAGCGCTACGGCGTCACCGTCAACTGCATCGCGCCGAACGCGCGTACGCGGATGACCGAGGAGACCTTCGGCAATCTGCCTCCGCCCGAGGACGACTTCGATCCGCTCGACCCCGCGAACATGTCGCCGCTCGTCGTGGCCCTCAGCGCCGACGAGGCGCAGGAGATCACCGGCCAGTGCTTCTTCGTCTGGGGCGGCTCGGTCAACGTCCTGCGGCCGTGGGACGCCGGTGAGCTCTTCGCCTCCGAGGGCCGCTGGGACGCCGACGAGCTCTTGGCGCAGCTCAAGGAACGGTTCCCGGATGGCGCCGCGCCGGAGGGCATGGTCGCGATGATGGGCAAGGCGGGCGGCCAGTCGATGCGCGTTGCCTGAGCTTCATCTCGCCCGGGCCTCCGAGGAGGCGTTCGAGCGCCTCGGCGACTACGAGTCGCTGTGGTTCGAGGGCGAATGGCTTCGCTCGGACGTCCTCTTCGACCGCGCCGCGCGACTCGCGGAGGGCCTACGCCGGCTCGGTGTCGAGCCGGGTAGCCGCGTCGTCGTCCTGATGGCGAACTGTCCCGAAGTCGGGATCGCCTACGAAGCGATCTGGAGGGCGGGCGCCGTCGCCACGCCGGCGATCTTCCTGCTGCCACCGGCGGAGCTGGCGCACATCGTCTCGGACTCGGGCGCCGAGGTGGTGCTCGCGAGCCCGGAGCTGGCGGAGACCGCTCGTGAAGCGGCAGACGGCGCCATGGTCGTCACGACCGACGCGTTCTCGTGGCTCGAAGAGTGCGACCCGGGTGAGATCGTCCCGCGCGCTCCGTCAGACCCCGCGGCCCTGCTCTACACGGGCGGGACGACCGGACGAGCAAAGGGCGTCCTGCTCTCCCACGAGAACCTCTGGTTCGCGGGCAAGTCCGGCCACGAGTCCGGCCACCTCCCGGACATCGTCCGCGGCTTGTTGGCACTGCCGCTCTCGCACGCCTACGGGCTGCTTGTCACCGTCGTCGCGCTCCATGCCGAAGAGCGCCACCCGACGGTGCTCATGCGCTGGTTCGAGGCTCAGAGGTGGCTGGAGCTCGCCCAGGAGCACCGGACGCAGATCACCGCGGTCGTCCCGTCGATGCTCCAGCTGCTGCTCGCGCTCCCGCTGGAGGAGTACGACCTTTCCGAGCTCCGCTACATCGTCTCGGGCGGCGCGCCGCTCCCGCCCGAGACCGCCGAGGAGGTGCTGCGGCGCCTGCCGCAGGTCGAGATCCGCGAGGGTTATGGGCTGACGGAGACAGCGGCGCTCGTTTCCTCGAGTCCGCCTGGGCAGGCTCGGCTCGGCTCGGTGGGGAAGGCGGCCCCCGGCGTCGAGGTGCGCATCGATGGCGGCGACGAGATCGGCGAGATCTGCGTCCGCTCGCGCTCGGTCATGCTCGGGTACTGGGGCGCGCCCGAGCTGACCGCGGAGACGATCCGGGACGGGTGGCTCTACACCGGCGACCTTGGCTACCTCGACGACGACGGGTACCTCTACGTCGTCGACCGCAAGAAGGATCTGATCATCCGGGGCGGCTTCAACGTCTTTCCACGCGACGTCGAGGAAGCGCTCCTCGAGCATCCGGCGGTGGCGGCGGCCGGCGTCGTCGGCCGCCCGGACGACGTCCACGGCGAGGAGGTGGTCGCGTTCGTCGAGCTGCGGTCGGGCCATGAGGCCGATGCCGACGCGCTCGTCGCCTTCAGCAAGGAGCGAATCGGCGGCTACAAGTATCCGCGGGAGGTGCACGTCGTCCCCTCGCTGCCGCTGACCCCGGTCGGGAAGGTCGACCGCAAGGCACTCCGGTCGCGGGTTCTGGAGGAGGCGACGGCTTGACGACCAAGCTCACCCTGGCGGAGCTCGAGAGCTCGGAAGAGCGCGATCTCGGGGCGAGCGACTGGGAGACGATCGACCAGAAGCAGATCGACCTGTTCGCCGAGGCCACGCACGACCATCAGTGGATCCACGTCGACCCGGACATGGCTGCACAAGGCCCGTTCGGGACGACGGTCGCGCACGGCTACCTCAGCCTTGCGCTGCTCCCGTACTTCGTCTCTCAGGTGCTGAACGTCACCGACGTCCGGATGGGCATCAACTACGGGACGGAGAAGGTCCGCTTCACGGCTCCGGTGCCGGTCAACTCGCAGGTGCGGCTGAAGGCCACGCTGCGCGGCGGCGAGCGGCGCGGCGAGGGAGTCCTCTACCGCCTCGGGGTCGAGATCGAGATCCGCGATTCGGAGAAGCCGGCGCTCGTCGGGGAAGTGGTGTATCTGGTCTTTTAGAACGTCGCAGAGCGCCAGCCGCTGGCGATGATCAGCAGGACGATCGCTGCGGTGATCAGCCGGTAGACGACGAACGGCGTGTACGTGTGGCGCTGGACGAAGCGAAGCAGGAAGACGATCGCGACCAGGCCGCTGCCGGCCGCAGCGAGCACGCCGACGACGAACGGGCCTTCCCAGCCGGCGGGCAAGTCGCCGAGGAGGACGTCCGTGGTTCCCTTGAAGAGGACGGCGCCCAGCGTGATCGGCACGAGCAGCAGAAACGAGACCCGCGCCGCGGCGTCGCGATCGAGCCCGAGGAAGCGGCCGGCCGAGATCGTGATCCCCGAGCGCGAGACTCCGGGAGCGAGCGCCGCCGCCTGGGCCGTTCCGATGATGAGAGCGTCGCGCGTCGTCAGCCCCTCCATGTGGCGTCGCGTCGGGCGCTGGTCGGCGATCCAGAGGACGATCGCGAAGACGGCGAGGAGGATCGCGATCTGCCAGGGCTCACCCAGGTGGTTCGCGATGAAGCTCTCGCCGGCGCCGCCGATCAGCACCGCGGGAACCGTGGCGATGAAGAGAAACCACGCGATGCGCTCGTCGCCACCGGCGATCGACCGACGCTTGACCGAGCGGACCCAGGCGGCGATGAAGCGCACCAGGTCGCGCCAGAAGTAGGCGACGACCGCGATCAGCGTCCCGAGATGGAGCGCGACGTCGAAGGTCTGGTTGAACTGATCGTGCTCCTCCAGGTAGCGCCAGTTGGCGAGCCAGGGAACGAGGATCAGGTGGCCCGACGAGGAGATCGGCAGCAGCTCGGTCGCGCCCTGCACGAGCCCGAGCCAAAGCGCCTGCCAGTCGGTGAGCGCGCCCTCCACTTCCCCGACCCCGAGCACGGCAAGCACCAGCGCGACGGCGATCGCCGCGCCGGCCGCCGCAAAGATGCCGACCCGGCCGCGCACCGACGTACGTCTTACCACTCTGGTGCCGGTGCTTGCGTCAGGAAGCGCCACCTCGAACCCTGACGCTCGAGCTCAGCTCGATTCGTCCGATTTCGCCTGGGCCAAGCGGTGCTGAATCTCGGCAAACCGTGCGAACCCTCCGAAATGGGGTCAGACCCCGTTCGGAGGGTTGAGACTTGCGCTCTGACTGGAGACCAGGCGGTGAACGTGTGCCCCAAGCGTTGTCCACAGCTGTGGATAACCGTCGTAACTCATCGCCCGATTACGATGCGGTCCGTGCAGGCTCTCCACCCCCTCGCCGGACTCGAGCCGCGCGAGGAGGACGAGTTCCAGCGCGTGCTGGCGGGCTACCGTCGCGAGCTGCTCGCCCGGGAACCGGGCGTGCGTCTCGGTGCAGACCCGGAAGAGGTGCACAAACAGCGCGTCGCGACGAGGCGGCTTCGGTCCCTTCTTCGCTCCGCGCGGCCGCTCCTGGACGACCCCACGAGGGCCGAGGAGCTTCGTGACGAGCTCCGCTGGCTGGGCGCGTTGCTGGGGGAGGTCCGGGACCGCGACGTGTTGATCGAGTACCTCGTCCACGAGCTGGCGACGGTGGAGGAGGCGGCCGCGTTCGGAGCCGTCCTCGAGCTCCTCGAAGCGGAGCGGCAGGAAGCCCGGAAACGGCTGGTCGACGCCCTTGACAGCCCTCGTTACGCGACGCTGCTGGCTGAGTTGGAGCGCATACCAAGCTTGAGCGAGGGAGCCGATCTGCAAAGCGTCGCCGCGGGTGACTACCGGAGGCTGCGGAAAGCCGCACGAGCGCTCGACGTCGACGCGGCGGATGGGGAGTTGCACCGGCTTCGAATTCGGGCGAAGCGAGCCCGCTATGCCGCCGAGGCCGCCGGAGCGAGGAAGCGCTTCGTCAACCGTGCGAAGGACCTCCAGGAC
>DASSCT010000060.1:0-9682 GCA_035697545.1 Gaiellaceae bacterium
CCGCAAGACTTCGACGAGGTGGTCGGGCAGGAGGCGGTCGTCCAGACCCTCCGGAACGCGATCGAGACCGATCAGGTTCGACAGGCCTACCTCTTCGCCGGCCCGCGCGGAACGGGGAAGACCTCGCTCGCTCGGATCCTCGCCAAGGCGCTCAACTGCGCTCAGGGCCCGACCGCGACGCCGGACAAGACGTGCCACTCGTGCGTTGCGATCGCGAACGGCACCTCGCTCGACGTCATCGAGATGGACGCCGCGTCCCAGCGCGGAATCGACGACATCCGCGAGATCCGCGAACGGGTCGTCCTCCAGCCGGTCGAGGGCCGGTACAAGGTCTACATCCTCGACGAGGCGCACCAGCTCACGGATGCCGCTTTCAACGCGCTCCTGAAGCTGATCGAGGAGCCCCCGCCCCACCTCGTCTTCGTCTTCTGCACGACCGACCTCTCGAAGATGCTCCCGACGGTCCGGTCGCGGTGCCAGACCTTCGTCTTCTCCCGCCCGCGGCTGCCAGACCTGATCGGCAAGCTGCGCCTGATCGCCGACGGCGAGGGCATCGACGTGCCAGACGCGGCGCTCGCGCTGATCGCCCGCGGCGCGCGTGGCGCCTACCGCGACGCCGAGTCGACGCTCGACCAGCTGGCAGCGGCGACGGAAGGGACGATCACCGTCCAATCGGTGTTGCAGCTGCTCGGCGCCGTCGAGGAGGAGGCGCTCTTCCGCCTCTGCGATCTTGTCGTCGACCGCGACACGGCCGGCGCGCTCCAGTTCGTGGAGGAGCTCGCCGAGCAGGGACAGGATCTCGGGCGGCTCGTCACCGATCTCCTCGAGCACCTACGCCACCTCCTGCTCGTCCAGCACGTCGGCGAGGTGCCCGACTCGCTCCCGGTGACCGAGGAGACGCGCGAGCGCCTCCGCGCCCAGGCGAACCAGCTTCCGGAGGCGACGGTCATCCGGCTCTGCGACCTTCTGGCCGTCGCCTTCGACGACATGCGCCAGGGCGGCGATCCGCGACTCCCGCTCGAGCTCGCGCTCATAAAGGTGACGAGGCCGGGAGCCGACCTCGAGCGCGAGTCGCTCGCCTTCCGGATCGAGCAGCTCGAGCGCCGGGGCCCTCCGGACGACGCCCGGCCGGAAGTGGCCGACGAGCCCTCGCAGCCGCCCGCCGCCGCTCCGACAGTCGAGCTCGAGCAGCTCCAGGACGTCTGGCAGCGCGCGGTGATCCCGGCCGTCGAGCAACGCTCGATCCCGACCGCCTCCGTCCTCAGGGAGGCGCATCCATCGGGCTTGGCCGGCGACACCCTGACGCTCGAGTTCCCGGCCACCGCGGGGTTCCACCGCAACCTCGCGGAGGAACCGAAGAACGCCGACCTTCTGGCCGACGCGCTCTATGAGGTGACGGGCCGCCGCTTCGCGATCGCGTTCGAGGTAGGCGAGAACGGGGAGACCGAACCAGTGGAGCAGCGGCGGCTGAGCGAGGAAGAACTGGTGGAAGAGCTCAAGCAGACCTTCGACGCCCGGGAGGTGACCCCGGAATGAGCGGTTCCGGCGGCATGGACATCAACAAGATGATGAAGCAGGTTCAGCAGATGCAGGCGGACATGGCCCGCGTGCAGGAGGAGCTCGCGAACGAGACGGTCGAGGCTTCCGCCGGAGGCGGCGTTGTGACAGTCACCGCGACCGGCTCGGGCGAGATCAAGGCGATCAAGATCGCCCCTGAGGCGATCGATCCCGACGATCCGGAGCTCCTCGCCGACATGATCCTCGGCGCCGTCAACGAAGCCCTGCGCTCGGCGAACGACCTCGCCCAGTCGCGGCTCGGCGGGATGGCCGGTGGACTAGGGCTGCCGGGTCTCTAGCACCTCGGCTGGCCCAGCGCTTCCTCGAGGCAGACACACCGGGTGTAGCGCACCATCCCTGCGTCGCCAGGAGAGGTATAGCGATCCCTGTCGAGCGTGACGATCCAACCGCCGCCGTCGCACCTGCACTCCTGGCCCGCGGAGCTGCGGACACGATCGAGCGACGGCAACAGCGCCTGGATGTCTTCGGCTTGGAACGTCTGCAGACTAGTCATGAGGCAAACGACCTTTCCGACTCCCGAGCCTAAGACGAGCATCGACGCGGAGCCAGGCTAGAACCACGAGACTCCGCAAAGGACGAGGAACTGGACGAACGGAGGGCCTAGCTATGCGCTTGCGGCTGCCTGCTCGAGCTCTCCCGCGATCGCGGGCTTGGCGTTCAGCGCAATCTGCTGGAGGAGCATGAACGTGCGCGCATCAGGGTGCGGCGCTTCCCACTCGCGCCGAAGCGCCTCGATGTCGACGAGCTCGTCATCGATCCCCTCGCCGGCCCAGCGGGCTGCGAGCTCCCGGCTGTGCTCGTTCCAGAAAACGAGGTCGAAGTGCGACCTCGTGCAGCGCTGGATCAGCTCCGGCGGGAGCGCGTCGTCGAACAGTTCATGCATCGCCACGGAGCGGCCGTGGTTGCGAGCATCCGGCGGCACGGCCGCCAACGCAGATGCAAAGGCCGCGTCGGCGAAGGGGTGTCGCACATCGACGAGGAGATCCGATGCGATTCGCCGGAGGCCCTCGATGCCGAGCCGGACATAGCGCATGCGCCGCCACCACGCAAAGCGATCGGCGAAACGCAACGGCTCCGACGCCGTGTCGGCGACCCAGCGCGCCCAGACCTCGCCCTGGGCTTCCGGCCGCAGCCACGGAAGGAGGACAGGCTCTCGAGTCGAGTGCGCCGATCTCCGGACAGCGAACGGTGAGGCAGTCAATCCCATCGCCATCACCTCTCTGGGACGGACGTGCGCCCGGCGGGAGAGAACCGCCGCGGCCCTGGCCCAGCGGGGTCTGCCGAGTGCTTCGTCTCCGCCGATCCCGGTCAGCAGTGAGCCGCCAAACGCCTCCTGGAGCAGCGGGGCGTAGAAGTGTGCGTTGAAGGGCCAAAGCAAGCCATGACGGCGCAGGACTCGGCCGGCGACTGGCCCGACTGAATCGAGCTCGCTCGTCGAGTCGGTGCGGATCCACTCCGTCAGACCGAGGTGAACGACAACGCGTTCCTGCCACTCGACGTCGTCGCTCTGGCCGGCCAACGGAAAGCGATTGGTGGCGGGAATCGGAAGCTCGAGACCCTCGCGCCGCGCCAGTCGGACGGCGACGGCGAGAACCGTCGAGGAGTCGCGTCCTCCCGAGAAGCTCACGAGGCACGGCGGCCGCTTGAGTGCCGGCAGGATGGCCCGTTCGAGCGCCTCCAGCGGCGTTCCGGCCTCCTTCGGTGTCGGCAGCCGTTCCGCGGGCCCGAGCCCAAAGACGAGACCAGAGGCAATCTCGAGGGGAGTGGCGCTCAATCGGGCTGCATCTCGGTCAAGTGCGCCTGTGCGAGCCGCTCGGCCAGCGCCTCGCGCATCGTTCCCTCGGCGAGCTCGAGCCATTCGAAGGCACGCGCTCCTTCCGTGCTCTCGGACGGCGGCGGCGCTGCGGCGCGTGAGCGGCCGGGCCGCGCCTTCCCTGCTGCGCTTGCACCCGATCCCGCCGAGGCGCCCCGGCTCATGACCATCCGCCGCACTCCGACGAGCGTACGACGGCCGTAGACATGCGAACAGGCCAGAGTCACAAGACCCGTCTCGCGACGTGGGACTAGCCGGACGGAGGGGGGTCCCGCGCGGAGCACCACGGCGACGTTCCGGAGGGGGCCGGGCGAGCGCCGAATCCGGCGCTCCGCCCGCCCGCGCCGCGAGCCGCGGCCTGCCCGCGTCGTGGTGATGACGTTACCGCGTGGGCAGCCTCAAGCCCATGCGACGAAAGTTGAGTCGGCGGCCAGACTTCACGCGTTCGAGTCCTCGCCGTCCACAGCTGAGCTGGAGCCGGGTGGGCGGATATGAACAGGGTTTTCCACAGAACCGGGGCGAAACGGCGCTCGAAACACGCCGCTGACCCCTACTTCCGTCAAAAACTATACGAATCGCCAGGCGAAAACCCTTCTAAACCTCCCGAAAATGCGCTATCAATCCCGACGGAAGTTATCCCCACAACCCTCGAAAGGCGGCCCTTTCGATGAGCGGCACTACTCAACAGTCTGGAGTCATCTGTGACTCCCACCCGATGTGGCTCGACGCCGTCGAGCAGGTCCTACGGCGAACCGGAATCCACGTCATCGGCAAGACCACTTCGACCTCGGAGGCACTCTCCCTCGTCGAGGAGCATCGTCCTGACCTCCTCATGACCGAGCTGGACGGAAACGGGGGCGATCTCAACGGTCTCGTCCTGATCGAGCGCGCGCGGGCAACAGTTCCGTCCATACGCGCAATCGTTCTGTCGATGCATGAGGAGACGCAGGTGATCGAGGCGGCGCTTGGCGCCGGCGCTTCAGCCTATGTCGTCAAGACCGCGCATCCGGACGATCTCGCTTCGGTCGTCCGGCAGGCGTTCTCGCACTCCGTCTACCTGGCCGGACGGTCCGCCATCAGGCCGGTGGTGGCTCAGGAGCAGGCTGCCGTCGAACGCTCGCCTGGCCTGACTCGACGTGAGCTCGAGATCCTGCGACTGGTCGCGGAGGGGCACTCCAACGCGCAGCTCGCTCGGATGCTGTGGGTGACGGAACAGACGGTGAAGTTCCACCTGTCGAACATCTACCGGAAGCTCGACGTGGCCAACCGGACGGAGGCAAGCCGCTGGGCTCAGCTCCACGGCCTGCTCGACGTGCGGCCCGGGCCGGAGCTCACTCCCGCGTTCAGCGCGGCCTCCTAGTCGGTCAGCACGACAAAGGCCGTTCCGCAGACGGGACACTCGTATGTAGGCGGCTCGGGCTCGTTCCGAGCCGCCCGCGCGACCGACACCGGCTTGTGGCAGGCGGGACAGGGAAGGTAGAGCCGCCCGAACTGGACGTCGGCGCTCGACGCCTCGACTTCGTGTTCTTCATGCTCGGCCATCTGCGGTGGCGCCGCAGCTTTCAGCGTACCGCGGTCTCATGGATTTGTGTGACGCGAGCTGGTCCGATGCAGACAGGCACAATGGCCGCGTGTTCAGCCCGTCGATCGAGAATCTCGTCGCGCAGCTGACGCGGCTGCCCGGGGTTGGCACCCGCACCGCTCACCGGCTCGCGTTCCATCTCCTCCGTGCGCCCAAGGACGAGGCTCTCGAGCTCGCGGGCGCACTCCGCGACGCGAAGGAGCGAGTCCGGTTCTGCAGCGAGTGCGGCAACTGGACGGAGGAGGAGACTTGCGAGATCTGCCGCGACGCCCGGCGTGACCGCTCCGTGATCTGCGTCGTTGAGCAGCCGGCCGACGTGCTCTCGCTGGAGCGAACGCACGAGTACCGGGGTCTCTACCACGTTCTCGGCGGCGCTCTGTCGCCGCTGGACGGGGTCGATCCGGAGGATCTGAGGATCGACGAGCTCCTGCGCCGGGTTGAGGGCGACAGCGTGGTCGAGGTGGTGCTCGCGACGAATCCGAACACGACCGGCGAGGCGACGGCGTCGTTCATCGCCGACCGGCTCCGGGGGCGGGTGCGCGTCACCCGCCTGGCGAGCGGTTTGCCGGTCGGCGGCGACCTCGAGTACGCGGACGAGGTGACGCTCGGACGCGCCCTTTCCGGCCGGCGCGAGCTCTGATGGCGTCTGCGTCCACGCAGTACGAAGGCCTGCCTGCCGTCGCTGGCGCCGGCCCCGCGAAGGCCGGAACGGTGGTCATGAAGTTCGGAGGCACGTCCGTTGCCGACACCGAACGGATCAAGGCCGTCGCACGTCGGTTGGTCGCCGCACGTGAAGCCGGACATCGCGTCGTCGCGGTTCTCTCCGCGATGGGCGACACGACGGACGAGCTCGTCCGGCTCGCCTACGAGATCTCGGACCGGCCGGCTCCCCGCGAGCTCGACATGATGATCTCCGTCGGCGAGCGCGTCTCCTGTGCGCTGGCTGCGATGGCAATCCACGACCTCGGGCACCAGGCGATCTCGCTCACCGGCTCGCAGGCGGGCATCGTCACCGACACCGCCCACGGCAAGGCGAAGATCGTCGACGTGCGCGCGCGTCGCATCCACGAGGCGCTCGACCAGGACCGGATCGTCCTCGTCGCCGGCTTCCAGGGCGTCTCGACCACGTTTGATGTGACCACGCTGGGCCGTGGGGGCTCAAACCTGACGGCGGTCGTCTTGGCGGCTGCGCTCGGTGCGGAAGCCTGCGAGATGTACACGGACGTCGAGGGCGTCTTCACCGCCGACCCGCGGGTGGTGCCGGGCGCGCGCAAGCTGCACGCGGTCAGCTACGAGGAGATGCTGGAGATGGCGGCGAGCGGCGCGAAGGTGCTCCAGCTACGCTCGGTCGAGTTCGCGCGCAACCACGGCGTCAGGCTCCACGTCCGCTCCAGCTTCTCCGACACGAACGGAACCTGGATCGGCGAGGAGGACGAACGAATGCTCGAGAAGGCGATCATCTCAGGGGTCACGCACACGCTCGAGGAGGCGGTCTATCGCGTGGACGGCGTCCGAGCGGCCGAGCTCTTCGCGGCGCTGGCCGAGGCGGGCGCGAGCGTCGACACGATCATCCAGACCAGCCCGGAGATCGTCTTCTCCGCGCCGGTGTCCGACTCGGCCGAGGTGGCGAGCACGCTCGACGGGCTCGGCGTCACCTGGTCGGCGCGGGAGGACCTGGGGAAGGTCAGCCTTGTCGGCGCGGGCATGAGGACTCATCCCGGGGTGGCGGCCAGGACGTTCTCGACGCTCGCAGAAATCGGCGTCGAGCCGCTGATCGTGAACACGTCACCGATCAAGATCGCCTGCTTCGTCCCGCTCGCCGACGTCGAGCGCGCCGTCGAGGCGCTGCACGAGGCGTTCGAGCTCGACACTGAGGAGGCGCTGCGCGCGCATGAGTAGGCTCGGCGTCGTCGGCGCCACGGGGGCGGTCGGGACCGTCACGCTCGAGCTGTTGGCCCGGCGCGGCCATACCGATGTGCGGGCCTTCGCGTCTTCGCGATCGGCGGGCAGCGAGCTGGCGTTCGGGGACCGGACGCTCGTCGTGGAGGAGGCCTCCCCGGGAAGCCTGGCAGCAGCGGGGCTCGACCTTTGCTTCTTCTCGGTCGGGACGGGGCCGAGCGCGGAGCTCGTCCCCCCAACGGCGGAATCGGGCACGACCTGCATCGACAAGTCGGACGCGTTCCGTCTCACAGACGGCATCCCGCTGGTCGTCGCGGGCGTCAACGACGATGCGCTCGACGGCGGCCCGATCGTCGCGAACCCGAACTGCTCCGCGATCCAGCTGGCCTGCGTCTTGAAGCCCTTGCACGACGCCGCGGGGCTCCGCCGGGTTCGGCTCGCGACTTACCAATCCATGTCCGGCGCGGGCGACGCGGGAATCGAACGGCTTCGCGCGGTCGAGCCGATGGAGGCCGACCTCGCGATGGACTGGGAGCTCGACGGCGTGGAGTTCAGCGAGGAAGCGAAGCTCCGGGCCGAGACACAGAAGATCCTGGGCCTCCCCGATTTGGCGCTCGGGGCAACTTGCGTCCGCGTGCCTGTCCTGGTTGGCCACGCCCAGGCGATCTGGGTCGAGACCGTAGAGCCGCTCTCGCCAGAGCAGGCTCGAACGCTGCTCGGCACGGCACCGCATTTGGCGCTTGCGGACTTCCCGACGCCAGGCGACGCCGCCGGACAGGACGAGGTCCTGGTCGGCCGAATCCGAAAGGACCCGACCGACGAGAACGGCCTCGCACTCTGGACGGTCAACGACAACCTCCGCAAGGGCGCAGCCCTGAACGCGGTCCAGATCGCCGAACTGCTCCTTTCGCGCCAGCCCGTTTCGGCCTAGCGCGCGACCCCAAACCGTCCTGCAGGGCCATGTCCCCGTGCCTGGCACGAGGACAACGGCTCGAAGGGCCAAGGCCTCGGGGCGATGCGAGCCGCAGCCCCGGGCTCGGCGGGTGAGATCGGCCGCCGGGGCACATCCCGATGCGCCTCCAGCTAGACGACGCACGATGCCCATCCGAGCCGTGCCCCGGTGCCAGGCACGGGGACAACGGCTCGAAGGGACTATGGTCGGCGAGGGATCGGCGCGAGCTCCGGCTCGAGCAGCTCCTTGACTTGCCGGACGAGCTTCTCGCGCCGCGGTTCCGCAACCGGCTGGAGGCCCCCGAGCTCCAGGCGGGCGAGCTCGACTCTCCCTGCGCGCCGGATCGTCCTGAACCCGAAGTCGGCGAGGAAGTCGGACGGGAAGACGGTACGGTGCACGAGGAACCGCTCCTCCGCCGACTCGCCCTCGGGGTATCGGTAGGCGAAGGCCTCGAGCGCCTTTCCCCCGCGCTCCCTGACATCTGCGATCGCCGAGAGGAAGAGGGACTGCATCACCCACTGCGCCGAGCCCTCGACGAGATACGCGCAGGTGACGAGCACCGAGTCCTCGGAAGGCGGGCCCGCCGGCAGGTCGTCTGCGCGCGGGAAGAGGTCGCTCGGCCCGTACTGCATCGACCCGAGCACCCGGCCGTCGTCGTCGACGTAGAGCGTCCCCCAGGCGCCCCAGTCGTCCTCGGTGCGCTCGATCCAGCGGCGCTTGGAGATCTTCCGCTGGCCGCGCGACTGCCACCAGATGCACTCGTGACAGACCGTCGGCACACTCGGAAGCGTCGCGCCGGTGAGGCCGCGTACCCGCGTGGTCATGAAACCGAGTGTAGGGCGAGCTCATAGGCTGCGGGGCGCGCGAAGAAGCGGAACGGCACGAACGTCGTCCCGAGCCCCGCCGAGAGGTGCAAGACGCCGCCCGGCCGCTCGTACAACCCCTCGACGTATGTCCAGCGCACATGCGCAAGGCGAAGCTTCCCGCCCGGGTACGGGATGCAGATCTGTCCCGCGTGGAGATGCCCGGCAAGGACGAGATCGAAGGCCGCCGGCTCAAGCCGGTCGATCACCTGCGGGTAGTGGCAGAGGAGGATTCGCAGGTCTGCCTCCGGATCGGCCAGGCGCTCCGGCTTCGCGCGCCCGCGACGATAGGAGCGGGGGCCGACACCGGCGATCTGGACCTTGCGTCCGCGCAGCTCGATCGTCTCGGCCTCGTCCACGAGCAGCCGCGCTGGGCGGAGATCCGAAAGCGCCACGGGCTGCGAGAAGGGGTCCTTGGAAATCGCGTAGTCATGGTTGCCGAGGACCGCGTAGCAGCGCGGCAGCCGGGCCAGAAGCTCGCGGAGACGCGGCTCGCCGCTTCTCCGCGAAACGAGATCCCCGCTGATCAGCGTCAGATCGGGCCGGCGATCCTCCACCCAGGCAACCGCGCGCTCGACCGCCCGCTCCCCACGCGACGGAACGCCGAGGTGGAAGTCCGAGAGATGCGCGATGCGGAGCCCGTCGAGCTCCGGAGGCAAGCGACGCAGCCGAATGTCCTCGACCTCGAGCCGGACCCAGCCGGCCTCGAACCAGGCATATCCGGCGAGGCCCGCCCCGAGCCCCGCGAGTGCCGCAAGCGACCGGATCCTCTAGACCTCGAGCTTCTCCGTCACCGGCGTGACCGGGACGACATGCCGCTTGAACTTGAGCTCCGACTCCTCTAGCCCCGCCGCGACCCCGATCAGCTGCGACAGGTGCAGGATCGGCATCTGGAACGGACGGCCGGTCGCCGCCTCGAGTTTCTGCTGCCAGGCATCGAGCGAGAGATGGCAGAGCGGACACGGCGTGACCATGGCGTCCGCCCCAGCCTCGAC